>JAAYAH010000273.1 GCA_012719445.1 Actinomycetales bacterium
TAGCCTCGATCTTTCACGGGTCGGGGTCCTCGCCCTCTGACGGGTCCGTGGGCGCCGTCGTGAGGTGATTCTGGCATCGGGGTACGACAGGACTCCGGAGGTCGCTCCGGGGGCGTCGGGTTCCACGTGCCGAGGGGTGGTGCTGGCTGGTCGGGACAAGGGGGCCTGATGGTCAGGGTGGGGCGAGGGCGGTCAGGGCGGTCCAGCCGTTCATGACAAGCCCGGCCCACGGGGCGTCTTCCTTGAGGTGCAGGATGACGCGGCGTCCGGTGCGGGCCAGGGTCGCGGGGACCGTGAAGATCCGGTGCCGCAACCGTTTGGGCTCCCACCGGCGGGCGGGGTGGCCGGCGAACGCGAGGAGCTGGGTCCAGGTGGTCAGCTCGGCGGCCATCAGGACCAGGTGGCACCACAGGGCGTTCTGGTCGAAGCCGTGCAGGGGCAGGTTGGTCAGGCCGGTGTCCTTGGCGATGCGGATGCGGTCCTCGCAGCGGGCGCGGCGGCGGTGGCGCAGCTCGAGGTCGGCCAGCTGACCCTTGGTCGTGTTCGTGGCGAAGGCGGTGATGCGGTACCCCTCGACGTCGTCGAAGCGCAGCTGGGCGCCGGGGTGGGGGCGTTCGCGCCGGGCGATGACGCGCATCCCGGGCGGCCATTCGGTCAGGTCGAGCAGGTCGGTGAGCTCGGCCACGTCCGCGCCGGGACGGACCTGGCCGTCGGCGTCGTAGGCCGGTGCCCACACCTGCTGGGGGATCTTCTTCAGCAGGCCGGGGGTGTGCCCGGGCAGGGTGAATCCGACGGAGTACTGGGCCCGGCGGCGGGTCAGCCACCGGGTGAACTTCTTGGTGCCACCGGCGCCGTCGGTGCGGACCAGGATCTTCTTCCCCGGCCGGGACGGGTTCACCCCGGGCAGCTGGGCCAGGGCGTCGCGGGTCAGGGTGATGTGGTCGGTGGCGGTGTTGGAGCCGGCGTTGCCGGCGCGCAGCAGCACGGCAAGGGGTTCACCGGTTCCTGAGGGTCCGTGGTCGCAGAACGCGAGCAGGGGGTGGAACCCGAACGACTTCTTGAACGTGGGCGCCGCGTGCTCCTTCTCGCTGTGGGCGATCACGAGGGTGGCGTCGATGTCCACGATGAGCGGGTCGGTCGCGCACGCGCCGTGACCGGGCGAGTCTGTCCCGGCCAGGGCCCAGGCCTGCTCACGGGCGGTCGCACGGGCCTGGTTGATCGCGCGGAGCGCGGCTCGGGTGTCGCCGGCCAGAGCGCTCATCGTCCGGGACACGGTGGCCGGCGAGGCGACGTGGCCGTACACGCCGGGCTCGGAGCGCAACGTGGCCAGGTCGGCCAGGCAGTCCCCGCCCACCGCCAGCGACAGGGCCAGGTCGGACACGACCTTGCCCGGGTCGTGGACCGCCAGCGGCTTGCGCCACCGGCCCAGACCGGCCCGCAGCCCGGCGGTCAGCCCGGTGATCTCCGCGGCGCGGGTCAGCAGGACCCCACCGGCCTGGCCGACGGCGCCCGAGCGCGCCGTGTCCACGTGGATAAGCGGGTAGGAACGGGTAGAGTGCTTCACCTGAAAGGTGCTCCTCGATCTGGTCCGGATAGTGACGTCGTAATCCCTATCTTCCCAGGTCAGGAGCACTTTTCGCGTCACGCCACGCCCGCCCCGGCTCCCACCAGATGAAACCCCGAGGCTAGTGCCACTCTCACACTGAACGTCGAGGCGCCAGCTGGGACAAGCGCCCTCGTCGAGATCGTGCCTGTCACCGGACGGTCTGCCCCCACTGTGATGGTGGTCGTCGCCCCTGGTGAGAACGAGGTCGATCTGCCGCGGGGGAAGTACCGGATCAAGCCACGTGTCGCCACGGTGGAAGGCACCAGGTACATAGGGGCTGCCTCACCAGGGCAGGTCCAGATCCAGAACCGTGACGTGTCCAAAACGATCACGTACTCCGAGTCCCTCGGCATTCAGAACCTGGGGATCGTGGCACTGAGCCCCACCTCGGTCGAACTGGCGTGGGATGCGGTGGTGGGTCAGGGAGTAGTGGTGCGTAGGGTCGTCGGCACAGACCCAGCGCTGATCCCGCAGGAGGGCACCA
>JAAYAH010000274.1 GCA_012719445.1 Actinomycetales bacterium
GCTCCGCCGCCTCGGTGTCCAGCCGCACGGTGTCCATCCACATGACCTGCCAGCCGTGGCCGTCGAGGTCGTAGAAGCTGCGTGAGTACATGAAGCCGTGGTCCTCGGCGCCGTCCACCTCGGAGCCGCCCGCAGCGAGCGCAGCGGCGCCGACCGCGTCGACCTCGTCGCGGGACGAGACGCTGAAGCAGTACAGCGCCTGGGTGTGCGTGGTGGGATCCGCGATCGGCAGCTTCGCGAACTGCGCGAACTTCTCGCGGGTGAGCAGCATGACGGAGGCGTGCTCGCCGACGAGCATGCAGGCGGCGGTCTCGTCGGTGAACGTCGGGTTGAAGGCGAACCCGAGCGCGGCGAAGAACGCCGTACTGCGCCCGAGGTCCGTGACGGGGAGGTTCACGAACAGCATGCGGCCGGGGTGCACGGGTGCAGTCATGGTGGTCTCCGATCGGCGGCTCGACGGTGTACGCCCTGGCAGACCGGCGGAGCCGGTGGAACTCATCGGTGGAGCCCTGCCCGAGGGACGCCCCCGGCGCGCCACAGCTCCTCGACGTCAGGCCCCTCCCCGCCTGCAACGTCAGGCCCCTCCCCGCCTGCGTTGCGCCCCCTCCCTGCGAGTCGTCGGTCGCCGACCTCGACGAGAACCCGTTTCGACCACTCCCTGTCGCACTGGTAGGGTCAACCCGGCGCAGGCCCCCGTAGCTCAGGGGATAGAGCACCGCCCTCCGGAGGCGGGAGCGCAGGTTCGAATCCTGCCGGGGGCACCCCTTCTGACCAGCGATTATGCTGAGCCGTCTCTCCGCAAGCCGCAGCGCCAGGTCGACCAGCAGCTGCACCCGAAGTCGGCGATCACGATCCGGGAGGCCCTGGAGCAATGGCTGGAGGTCGCCGACCTGGAGGTCACGACCAGGGAGCGGTACGAGGATCTGATCCGGATCTACATCAACGGTACGAGGATCTGATCCGGATCTACATCAACCCGCGGTTGGGGACGATGCAGGACGGCCGGCTGGACGCGGAGTTGCTGGAGCGCTTCTACGCCCGACTGCAGCGCTGCCGGGACCTGTGTGGCGGCCGGCCGCCCAAGGGCCACCAGTGCCGGCCGCTGAGGACCTCGACCACCCGGAAGATTGCTCTGGCTCACGATGATCACAAGGTTCCGGCGGGGTGAGCTGTGCTCGCTGCGCCGGCGCCACCTCGACGTCGCCCGGGCCACGCTGTGGGTGCAGCGCTCCACTGTCAATCCCCTCGGAGCGTGGAGAGGTGCTCTATGCGGCCTGGCTCTCCTGCCAGGCCGCGGTGCGCTCCCTGGGCTCAACCGGTCGTTGCATCACCGGCCTGGTGGATCGAGCGTAGTTGCTCGTCGAGGACCTCGGCCGGTGTTCTCCAGTCGAGGACTTCTCTGGTCTGCTGTTGACGGCGGCTTGGACGGCGAGCAGGTCGTTGGCTCGATCACGTGCTCGCTCTGCGGCAGCGCCTTCCAGCCGACCTGATCCCACTCCACGGCCCCTGTTGACGCGTACGTGTCAGCAGGGGCCGCCGCTCGACACGCACCGATCCAGCTCGAACCGGCCTTCACCTAGGAGAATCACCCGGTGTCCACCTCCGACGCAGCGCCATGGACCACCACGACCCACGACTGGTCCACCCGCGTCGACCTCGCCCACCTGGACACGATCCGCCGCGCCCCCGACACCTACGCGCCCGGCGGACTCCTCCACCTCATCCTCGAAGTGATCGCCTACGCCGACGACGAGGCACGCGACCTGGGCCGACCGGGCACTTGCGTCGTGACCCTCCACGCAGACGGCTCCGTATCCGTCACCGACGACGGCCGCGGTACGGACACCCGCCTCGATAGCAGCGGAGTCGCGATCAAGAAACCCGTCATGGCCACGAAAGACCTGCGGTTCTTCGACCCACCCCACGACGTCCTGCTGCCCGACGGCCAACCCCGGCGAGGCATGTCCGTGGTCTCGGCCCTCAGCCTGTGGCTCCTCCACACCAACCGCAGACACGACGGAGCCTGGACCCAGCGCTACGACCACGGAGTGCCGGCAAGCGACCTGATCCCTGTCGGGACCACCCCGCAAACGGGAACCACCGTCAGCTTCCTCGTCGATCACACCCTCGTACCCGAGGCCAGCGCCACCCCCGACAAGCTCCGCGAGTTGGCGCGGTTCCCGTGGACCTCCGTCCACGTCACCACCGGCTGACCCCGGATACCTGCGTGATCATCGATCCTCTCTCCCCATCGTGAGCCCTCGTGTCCGTTTCTTGACGGCTGCGTGGTGGGTCCCGGTGGGTTCCGGGTCCGGGATTCTGCTTGACCTGTCGTGATGAGGACGCCGATACTCCGGGCATGACTTTCCCACGCGTCACCGTGATGATGCGCTCTCGTCCGGGGGCGTAGTCGGAACACGCGTGCGTCAAGGCCCCCGCAGCGCGGGGGCCTTCGTCATGTCGTCCCCCGTGGTGCAGGTGATCTCCCTGAGGACCACGAAGGACGGAGGACGAGATGACCGACCTGTACATCACGACGTCGATCCCGTACGTGAACGGCGCGCCTCACCTCGGGCACGCGCTGGAACTCGTACACGTCGATGCCCTGGCGCGGCATCGAGCCGCCACGGGCGCAGCAGTCCGGGTCCAGTCCGGCACCGACGACCACGCGCTCAAGAACGTGGCGGCCGCGGCCGAGGCAGGCGTCGGGGTGGCCGAGTTCGTCGCGAGTCACGGTGACCGGTTCGCCGACCTCGCCCACGCGCTCGGGGTCCGCACCGACGCGTTCGTGCGGACCAGCCGCGACCCATGTCACCCCCAGGGGGTCCGAAGGCTGTGGACGGCGTGCGCGGCTGCCGGTGACCTGTACCGCAAGGACTACACCGGCCGGTACTGCACCGGCTGTGAGCAGTTCTACGCACCCGAGGAACTCGTCGACGGGGCTTGCGGGGAACACCCCGCGGACGCGGTCAGCGAGGTGAGCGAGACCAACTGGTTCTTCCGGTTGTCGGCCTACCGGGACAGAATCAGCGACCTGATCCGCAGCGGCCGGATAGAGGTCTCCCCCGCGGAGCGACGTCACGAGGTCCTGGGGTTCCTGGCCGGTGAGGTGCTGGACCTGTCGGTCTCCCGACCGGCCGCACGTGCTGCCGGCTGGGGCATCGGTGTCCCCGAGGACCCGGACCAGGTCATCTACGTGTGGTTCGACGCGTTGGCCAACTACCTCACCGGCCTGGGCTACGGGACCGCTGACGAGGGCCACTACCGCCGCTGGTGGTCGGCTGCCACCGAACGCGTCCACGTCATCGGCAAGGGCATCATCCGCTTCCACGCCGTGTACTGGATCGCGTTCCTGCTGTCGGCCGGACTACCGCTACCGACCCGGATCCTCGTTCACGACTACCTCACCGTCAACGGCTCCAAGATCTCCAAGTCTGGGGCGGTGGCCGCTGACCCGGCCACGCTGATCGCCGAATATGGGCAGGACGCGGTGCGCTGGTGCCTGCTGCGAGAACCCGCCCGTCTCGGCACGACCGACGTCACCACCGAACGCCTGGTCGGTGCCTACAACCGCGACCTGGCCAACACCGTCGGCAACCTGGCCTCCCGCACCCTGACCCTGGCCCGTGCGCGCACAGCCAGCCGAAACGCACCCGAACCCGGCCCCGGACAAGACCTACTGACCCGGGGCCGCACTCTTCGCGCGACGGTTACCGCAGCGCTGACCCGCTACGACGTCCGCAGCGCGTGCGAAGCCATCATCGAGGTCGCGGCCAGCGCCAACCGATTCCTCGAAGCCGAGGCACCGTGGCATCTGGCCAGGGCCGCTCACGCCGGCGACCGAGCCGCCGCAGCACGGTTCGACGCCGTCATCAACGCCGTCCTGTCCACCTGCGACCTCGTCGCGGAGGAGCTGGAGCCCTTCGTCCCCGACGGTGCACGACGCCTACGCACACAACTGACCTCCGGAGAACCGAAACCGTCTCCGGCGTTCCCCCGTCTGCAACGCTGAGAGAACCGATCCCCATCAGTCGGAGTCCGACATACCCCCACAGAACTCGTTCATGTCCCCCCAGCGTGATTCCCCCAGCGTGGCAGTAGCGCAGGCTGATCGGCAGCCGACCGAGCGGGGTGGGCGGCCCCGTTGGTCTCGGGTCGTCTTGACGCGTCGGGGCTTGCCACGCCGCAGTGCCGATCGTCACCGCCACCGTGAATCGTTCGGACGAGTCGAGGGCGCTGTCTCTCGGACACCGGGTGCCAGGATGCACGGGCGCACCGAGCCCGGCGTGGTTCTCCTGCCGGGTGATGCGTGATGGCGGCCAGGCGCACCTCCGGTGGAGGATGACCGCGTGCCGACCTTCGCCGACCTCGACATCGACGTCCCGCTCTTCGCCGCACCGATCGACGCCGCCAAGGACTTCGCCGGAACGCGGACCTGCTTGCTGTGCGGGCAGCGCTGGCCCTGCTTCCTGCTGGGCCGTGACCACGAGGTCATCGCCACCTGCGACGAGTGCTGTCGGGCGGTGCCGGTGAACGCCAGGCGTCGGTCCGGAGGCTGCCCTCGCTGTGGTCGGACCATCAGCATCCGGGAGACCCTCCAGGTCGTGCCGGAGCTGCTGACGAAGGTCTACGCCTGCGCGGGCTGTCTGAGGGCGGGTCGCTGGGCTCAGACGATGGTCACCGAACTCGGGGTGGTGCGCTGGCCGGACGGCTTCTCCCCGGCCGCTGACCAGCCTGCTCTCGGCCCGGCGCGCTCGGCGTTCCAGGAGCTGCTCAGGACTCCCGTCTACGCGACCTTCCAGGGCGAGAACTGGCTCGTCTGCCACGACGTCCCGATGACCTTCCTTGGACAGTGGTGCCGAACGGACCTCGACGCCGCCCGTCCCGGCGCCGGCGCGGTACTGCTGGCGGAGATCGTCGAGGACTCCCAGCCGGACGTGCTCTGGGAGTCCGGCCTCGGCGAGTCCATCGGGACCAGCCCGGCCGGGGTGTACGTCTTCCGCTGCGAGCGGTGCGGGAGGCTGCGGGCTCACAGCGACTGCGGCTGACACACCGACACGGGTCGGGCAGGCGGTGTCGGACGTCGCCGAGCACCTCGACGTGCTGCTCCGGACCAGCGGCTGGGCACTGCCGTCCCGGAGGTCAGGGACGACTGCCGTCGTTCCGGAGAACGCGACGGCGGGACCAGGCGTCCAGCAGCCCGGCGAGCAGGAACAGGAGACCCGTCACCAGCAACGGCAGGACCACCACACCGGAGGAACCGGTGAGCACGGCCCCCGGACCCGGACCGTCGTCGGCGGCATGAACGGCGACGACGATCGCGGTGGCGACGAGCTGTGCCAGCCCGGCCACCATCAGCAGCAGGCCGGCGAGCGCCGGCCTGCGCAGTCCGAGGAATCCCAGCGCCACACCGATCGTGAACACGACGATCGCGGCGACCGGTCCCCAGTCGTCACGGGGAACGATGCCGAAGGTGGAGTCAGCCAGGGTGAACGCGATGACCAGGGTCGTGGCCGCGACGAACACGGGACCGGCCGTCGTCGGCCGACGGACCGCCAGGACACTCAGTGCGAGGAGGGGCAGGACCCACAGAGCCGTCATCCCCACGGCCACCCAACCGCCGGGATCGTCGACGGCGTAACCGACCACGAACAACCCGCCGAACAGACCGAACAGGGTCATCACCGCGAACGCGACGTATCTCAGGGCTCGTGCCACCGCTGTCATCGCCGACCATCCCTTCTCGTGCCCAGTCTGCTCCGTGGCTCACGCAGGGAGATGCCCGGCCGCCTCGTGATCCCCGGGCAACCGGCAGACCAGCGTTCCCGGGCAACCGACAGACCGGCGGGTGTCCGTTCCCGACCCGCTCCCGGGTGGTGATCGGCGCGCCGTCGCCCGCCGTCGATCATGCTCGATGACCGCGTGGTTGACGGCCCGGGGACGGACGTGTGAGCATCCCGGCCCGGCGTCCGATGCGTGTCACAGGCGACTGTCAGGGGGCACCGATGGAGACACCGGTCGAAAACGACCTGGTCAGCGCGGCACAAGGCGGTGACCAGCGTGCCCTTGACCAGTTGCTCCGGAGCTACCTGCCACTGGTCTACAACGTGGTGGGGCGCGCCCTGAACGGCGACGCCGACGTCGACGACGTGGTCCAGGAGACGCTGATCCGCGCGGCGCAGCGGCTCCCCTCCCTGCGGGACACCGACCGGTTCCGTTCCTGGCTCATCGCCATCTCCATCCGGCAGGTCCAGACCAGGGGCAGGGTACGGGCCCGACGGATCTCCCGGGAGAGCCCTCTGGAGCGGTACGGCGACCAGATCGCGCCGGGGCCCGACTTCGCCGAGACGACGGTCCTCGAACTGGGGCTGTCGGGTCAGCGACGCCAGGTCGTGGAGGCCACCCGGTGGCTGTCGGCGGAGGACCGCCGCCTGCTCGCCCTCTGGTGGCAGGAGGTGGCGGGGGTGCTCACCCGGTCCGAGCTCGTCGAGTCGGCCGGGCTCAACCGACGGCACGCCTCGGTCCGGATCCAGCGCCTGAAGGACCGGCTGGACGCGGCTCGCCTCGTGCAGCAGGTCGTGGCGACCGAGCAGGGATGCCCCCGCCTGGCCACCCTGCTGCGGGAGGGCGGTGGGCGTCCTGACGACCGCGAGCTCAACCGGCTGTCACGACACATCGGGAGATGTCACCGCTGCCGGGTCACCCGACGGACTCTCGTGCCTCCGGAGAGCCTGCTCGCGGGGATCGCCCTGCTCCCGGTGCCCGATGTCCTGGTGCACGGGTTGCCTGCCCTGGTCTCGGGGATCGCCGGTACCGCGCATCCCGGGACGACGTCACTGCTCGCCGCCGCGGCGCAGTCCGTTGTCGGGCACTCCGCGGCCACCGCGAAGTCGGCACTCACCCTCAAGCCCGTGCTGGCGACGGGCGCCGTTGTCACGGGCGCCGCAACAGCCATCACGCTCGGTGTGCACTACCTGCCTCCCGCGCACGAACGCCCTCCGGCCGCGCCCGCTCCGGCCGTCCCAGGACAGGCCGTCACCCCGACCCCGGACACCGGCGCGACGAAGAACCCGGATCAGGTCGCTCGGAGCACCCGGTACGACGCCCACGCCATGGTGTACTTCACCGACTCCCCCACCGGACTCGGCGCGAACTCGGGACTCCACCTGGCCGTCAGCTCCGACGGTCTCGACTGGATGCCCCTCAACCAGAACGCTCCGGTACTCACCCCCCGCCGCGGGACGGGCGGGCTGCGGGACCCGTCCGTCCTGCGCCGGCAGGACGGCACGTTCGTCGTGCTCGCCGCGGACGTCGACGACGACATCTTCGCCACCACCGGGTACATCCACGCGTGGACCTCACCCGACCTGCGCACCTTCAGCTACCACCGGCTGCGCCTGCACTCCAGGTCGACCCACACCTGGGGCCCGGAGGCGTTCTACGACCCGGTCAGGGACCGGTACGGGATCATCTACTCGGCGAGCGGCGACGACCGGGAGTCGATCTTCGTCAACTACACGACCGACTTCGTCGAGGTCGGCAGGCCGCAGCTGTTCTTCGACCCTGGCTTCTCCGTCCAGGACGCGACGGTCGTCCGCGAGGGAACGACGTACCACCTGTACTACCGGGACAACAGGGACGCCCGGATCCACGAGGCGCGGTCGTCCACGCTCGACCCGCGGAGCTTCGACGACGGCGTCCAGCCGGGCGACGGGCTCCTCCAAGGGGAGAGCGTCGGCGGCCCGACCGTCGTCCAGGAGAACGGCGGGCAGCGCCGGTGGCTGTGGGCCGACTCCTACGTCCCTGCCGACGGCGAGCTGTACCTCTGGCAGACGACCCGGGCGAGCGACCCGGCGGCCTGGAAACCGTCCAGCAAGGCCGATTACACCCAGCCGCTGAACGCCCGGCACGGGGGGATCGTCCCGATCACCACGAAGGAACGCGCCCGGCTGATCGCACGCTGGGGAGCACCCACCTGGAACAGGATCAAGTCCTACAACTACGAGGACCGGCTGATCCGGCACCAGAGCCTGACCGCCCGCCTCGACCCCTACCCCTTCGACCCGTACCCGGACGCGCAGTGGCGGCTCGTGCCCGGCCTCGCCGACCGGGCCGGGGTCTCCTTCCGTTCGGTCAACATGTCCGGCTGGTACCTGCGCGACACGGGGGACGGCGTGGTCCTCGCCGAGGACGACGGCTCACCGGGGTTCCGGGAGGCGGCCACCTTCGTCCGGGTCCCGGGACTCGCCGACCCCGGCTGGACGTCGTTCCGATCCTTCACCGACCCCACCCGGTACCTCCGGCACTCCCAGTTCGTGCTGCGGGTCGACCCGATCAGCACCCGACTCCAACGCGAGGACGCCACGTTCGGCGTCGGGTACTGAGCGCACCCCGTCCCGGGACGGCACCCGTCACCCCCCGGAGGGTCACCGACCGGTGACCCTCCGGGGGGATCGGTGGCACTTCGGGGTGGGGATCCGTCACCGACCGGTGTAGCTGATGTTCGGTCGAGGCGGTGCGGTCATCCCGGCGCCGAGGAAGTAGTCGAGGGTGGAGGACTGCAGGTAGCCCTTGAGCGTCATCCCGTTCCGGTAGCCGGGGTTGTGGGCCAGGGTGTAGATCCGGGTGCTGGTCGGCTGGTTCGTGGTGAAGATCAGCAGCTCGGAGGAGTCGCCGTTGGTGACCACGACCTCCTCGCGCCAGTCGCCGTGCAGGTCACCGATCAGGGTCGGGTACACCCCGAAGGTCTGGCCGCCGTACTGGCCGACGGTGAGCAGCCGGGGGACGCTGGAGGTGGAGGTGGGCCTGGCCGGGTCCCACTTCTCGATCTTGCCGCTGTTGAACAGCTCGGTGGTGAGGTCGCCGTCCCAGAGCAGCGTCTGCGCGGGCCAGGGAGCCTGCGTGGAGATCTGCCGGTTGGACGCCGCGTTGTACAGGCCGGAGAACGACCAGACCTCCATACCGGGGTGGTTGGCGTCGATGTCGCCGACCAGGCCACGGCCGACGTCCACCACGTCCGACCCGGCGTGCTTCCAGATCACGCTGCCGTTCCTGGCGTCGTAGTAGTACTCGCGCAGGCCGTCGGGGTTGCCCTGTTGGATGCCGTAGCCCTGCAGGCCGGCGCGGTTGGGGTCGATCTTGCCGACGTACCACCGGTCGCCGTGCACGATGCCCTGCGACGCGAGCGAGTAGCGCAGGGTGCCGTCGCCGTTGAGCAGGAACCCGATCTCGCCGATCTCGTCCCTGCCGTCCCCGTCGACGTCGATGATCCGGGTGTTGTGCCCGTCGGACAGGTTCTGCCTGCCGCGCAGGAACTTCCACTGCATGGTCAGCGCGGAGCCGGTGAACCGCCAGGCGGTGATCATGAGGTTGAAGTCGCCCGACCCGATCCGGTTCTTCATGTAGGAGACCAGGCTCGGCGTGGAGCCGTCGAGGTAGCCCACCCCGAACCGCGCGTACATCGGGCCGTCGGAGAGGTAGTCGGTCGGCACCGGCGCGGTGGCCCGGGGTGCCCCGGTCCGGCCGTCCAGGATCGCGATGTACTGGTGGTTGGCGCCGGCGCCCTGGGTGAACGTGGTGCCGTTGCCGAAGACGACGCCGTTGGCGATCCGCACCGCCACCTCGGCCCGGCCGTCACCGTCGAGGTCGTAGACGGTGACCCCGTCGTTGTGGCCGACGTCGATCGTGGACGAGCCGCCCTCGATGTTGTTCTGGTCGGTGCTGTTGGGGCCCAGGTCCATCGCCCACAGGAAGGTGCCGTCGCGGCGGTAGGCCTCAAGCTTCTGGGGTGACGTCTGGCGGTCGACCACGTAGTCGTACTCGCCGTCCCCGTCGAGGTCACCGGCCCAGACGAACTTCACCGTGCCGTTGGCCCGCAACGGGACGCGTACCACCGGTTCGGTGGCGCTGTTCGCCCGCAGGGTGAACGACCCGCTGGCCGCCTGCTCGGCCCCGTTGACGACGGGCCGCACGTGGTAGCTGTTCGCCTGGCCCAGGTTGGCGGAGGTGTCCAGGTAGTTGGTGCCACCCGTGATCACGGAGCCGTTCAGCCTGACGGCCGCGCCGCCGCCGGTCGAGCGGTACACGTTGAACCCGATCCCGTCGGGGTCGAGCCCGAGCAGCCGCCAGGAGACCAGGACGCTCGAACCGCTCGCCCGTACCGCGACGACACCCCGCCCGAGGCTCTCCATCCGTCGGCCGCCGCCCACGGTCGGCCCCGTCGTGGAGGAGGTCGTGGTCCGGGTGGTCGTGGTGGTGGCCGTCGCGGTGGTCGTGGTCCGGGTGGTCGTGGTGGTGGCCGTCGTCGAGTCGGTCCCGGAGCACGCCACCCCGTTGACCGTGAAGCCGCCGGGCACCCTGTTGGTCGTCCCCGACGTCCCCTGGAACCCGAAGGACACCGTGCCGTTCGTGGCGACCGAACTGTTCCAGGAAACGCTGGACGCCGTCACGGTCGACCCGCTCTGGGTCACGGTGGCGTTCCACGCCGAGGTCACGGCCTGCCCGTCGGCGAACGACCACGACATCGTCCAGCCGTTCAGCGGGTCCCCGACATTGGTGAGCGCCACGTTCGCCACGAACCCGCCCGGCCACTGGGACGTCACCGCGTAGTCCACCCTGCAGGCCGTCGCGGCGGCGGCCGGTGTGCTGACGGCGACACCCGCCGTACTGCACAGGACGGCCGCCAGGGCGGCGACCGTCCTCACGGTGCTCGGTTGTTTCATCTTCACTCCTCGTCGTCCTTGCGGATCGGTCGTCCCCACAGGCGCGGGGACGCTCGGACTGCGGCGGACCGGTCCCGAGGGCGACCGGGTACGACCACGGCACGCGAGGCACGGCTCACCGGGAACCACGGGGTCGCCCACGACGACACCTCACGGGATTTGCGCATCGAAATACCCGGGCCACGCGCCGTGGTGGGGACGGTCAATCGCTCCCACCACAGAGAGAGAGACTCGCCCACCCAGCAATCCCGGAGATGCTAGGACGATTTCGCAAAGAGTGTCAAGATAGGAGAGTGAATCCCAGCACGACACCACCGGAGAATCCGCGAGATATACTCGGATGATTTCTGTTATCCGATCAGCACGACTCCCTCCATCGCCCCGGACGTCATCTCGCACAGGGCGGAACGCCCGGCGATGTGGCCTTCCGGTACGGTGCGCCGTCACCGCCCGTGCCCGGAGGACCGCGGTCGTCACGACGCGGATCGCCCGAGACGGCACGATCGGGAAGCGATCGGCCGGAGAGGTGTTGACACGCGGGGAGACACTGACCATCCTGCATCAGTCCGGAGAAACCTCCAGGTGAGAGATCTACCCATGGCGCGACGGTGTCCCGCGGGGAAGCGCGGCCCCTGCGGCGGCTCACGTCGTGGTGCTGCCGCCCCTCCCCTGGGCCGCCCCGGCCGTCCCTGCGGTGCCGGGCGCCTGCGCCCACCCGGCGCAGCCGGGGCGGAGTTCCGGAGCCTCCCGCCCGAGCCACAGGAATCGACATCGGTCCCCACAACAGGAGAAACCGAGCACCGAGGCCGCCCGGTGGGCGTTCCCCTGTCGCGGAGATGTCGGAGGAATCCCCTGTCACGACAGGCCGGGCGGTCACGGTCAGGCGAGCCGGGTACCGGATACCGAATCCTCCGGAATGCGCGGTGCCCGTCGCCGGACCGCGGCGGATCGCACCGTGTTTCTCCGGCGTCACGACAGTCACCGGTCCGTCGACCGACGGTGGGGTGAGATGACGCACCGCTCCCTCCCCCACCCGCACCGGCCCCGCCCGCGCCGACGCGCCCGGGACTCCGGCCGCCGCGGCGCGGGACGGCACCCCGACGCGTCGTTGGTCGAGGCCGCTCGGCGGGGCGACCGGGCCGCTGTGGCCACGCTCGTCGAGGACTCCCTGCCACTGGTGTACAACCTCGTCCGGCGTGCCCTCGACGGCGGCCCGGAGGTCGACGACGTCGTCCAGGAGACGATGGAGCGGGTCGTCCGGGCGCTGCCCACGCTGCGCGACGCGCACGCCTTCCGGCCCTGGCTGATCGCGATCACCGTCCGCCGGGCCCGCGACCACCGCAGGTCCCGGTCCTGGCACACGGTTCCGTGGATCTCCCTGGAGGACCTCCGGGGGACGAGGGACCCGGCCCTCGACTTCGCCGGCGTCACCGAGCACGAGGTGGAGCTGAGCCGCCAGCGCGCGGAGGTGGTCGAGGCCACCCGGTGGCTGCCCGAGGCGGACCGGCAGGTGCTGGAGCTCTGGTGGCAGGAGGCCACCGGGGTGATCACCCGGTCGGAACTGGCTGCCGCCTCCGGCCGGCCGGTCGCCCATACCGCGGTCAGGGTGCAACGGGTGAAGGCCCGGCTCGCCCTGGCCCGCATCGTCCTGCGCGCCCTGTCCCCCCACCACGGCTGTCCCGACCTGCGGGACCGGCTGCCCGCCGGGGACGCCCGGCCCGATCCCGCGCTGCTCGGCCGGCTGGGCCGGCACGTCCGCCGGTGCGAGCGCTGCCAGGATCTCGGCCGGCAGCTCACCCCGCCCGAGGGCCTGGTCACCGGCGTGCTGGTCCCGGTGCCCGTCGCCCTGCTCGACCAGGTGCTCCTCCACGTGGGAGCCGAGCCGGTCGGCGTCGGCGCCGGCGCCGGGCCGCTGGCACTCAAGCCCGCGGCCGCCATCGGGTCGGCGGTCGCCGCCGTCGGCCTCGCCGTGGGCCTGACGGTGCACCTCATGCCCGCGGCACCGGACCCGGCACCTCCCGCGCCGAGAGCCTCCTCGCCCGCCGCCGTCACCCCGGGAGGCCCGAGGGCCGTGGCCGCCGGGGTGACCTCGGCGGACCTCTACGTCGCACCGGACGGCGACGACGACGGGCCGGGCAGCCGCTCCCGGCCGTTCGCCAGCCTGGCCAGGGCCGTCGCGGTGGTCCGGCCGGGCCAGACCGTCGCCGTCCGGGGAGGCCGCTACCGGGTCACCGCCCCGGTGCTGATCGAGACCGACGGCTCGGCGCGCCGGCCCATCAGGGTGAGCAACTACCGCGGCGAACGGCCGGTCTTCGACCTGTCGGCCCTCGGCGCCGACCGGGGCTTCATCCAGCAGAGCGCGGACCACTGGCGGGTGGAGGGGCTCGAACTGGTCAACGGTGCCCGGACGCCGTACCTGTGCCGCTCCTGCCGGGCGAACGTGTTCCGTCGGCTGTCGATCCACGACAACCAGGCGACGGGCCTCATCCTGCGGGACGAGGGAACCAGCGACAACCGGATCCTGGACAGCGACTTCCACGACAACCACGACGACGCCCGGGGCGGAGCCGACGCGGACGGGCTGCTGTTCGCCTACGGCTCCGGCCGGGGCAACTCGGTCTCGGGATGTCGCTTCCACGACAACGCCGACGACGGCCTGGACGTCGTGAAGTTCGACGGAGCGCTGACGATCGACGGCAACTGGTCGTTCGGCAACGGGGTCAACCGGTGGGGCCTGCCGGACTTCGTCGGTGCCGGCAACGGGTTCCGGGTCGGTGGCGGTCCGTCCGCCCACCACCGGATCACCGGTAACGCCGCCTGGCGGAACGCGGGGAACGGCTTCGACGAGGGGGTGAGCCTGGGCCGGGTGACCCTGACCGGCAACAGCTCCGTCGGCAACGGGAAGCTGGGCTTCTCCTTCGGCTCGTCCACCGCGACGCTGTCCCGCAACACCTCCGTCGGGGACGGCGAACCGGCCGTGACCGGCCCCCGCTCCACGCGGGACGGGAACTCCTGGCAGGCCGGTGCCACCACCGCCCCGGTGCGGGCCGTCGACCTGACCCTCGCGGAGGCACCGCGCCGTCCCGACGGGTCGCTGCCCCCGGCACCGGTCCGCACCGGCACGAACAGCCCTGCGGCAGCGACGGGCTGACCGCCGCGGACGACAACCGCCGGGACCGGACCACCGGAGCCTGGATGACCGGGCAGGAACGCCACTACGGTGATCTCGTGGCACCACGACAGCACGGCCCTCTCGCCCCCGCCGAGCAGTCCGCACCGCGCAGCCGACTGCCCTCCCTCGGTAACCGGGGCGGCGGCTGGGTGGGCCTCCAGGTGATCTTCCTCGGCGCGGCGGTGGCCGCCGGGGTGTTCGGAGCCCCCTGGCCCGAGGCGACCCGCGTCGGGCTCGGCGTGCCGGGTGCCGTGGCCCTCCTCGCCGGGGCCGGTCTGCTCCTGGGAGGCGGTGCCGGTCTGGGGCAGCAGCTCACCCCCTTCCCCCGTCCGGTGACGGACGGGACGCTCCGGCAGGACGGGGTCTACCGGCTGGTACGGCACCCGATGTACGGCGGCGCCCTGGTCCTGGTCCTCGGCTGGGCGCTGCTCTCGTCACCGTTCGTCCTGCTCGCACTGGGTCTCGCGGCGGCCCTCATGTTCGCCAAGAGCCGCCGCGAGGAGGCGTGGCTGGTCGAGCAGTATCCCGGGTACGAGGAGTACCGGCGGCAGGTGCCGCACCGGTTCCTGCCCTGGCTCTGGTAGGCGTCCTAGGCTGGACGCCATGACCGACCTGCCCGTCCTCGACGCCGTCGAGCAGCGGGTGCTCGGGTGCCTGCTGGAGAAGCAGGTCACCGTGCCCGCGACGTACCCGCTCACGCTCAACGCCCTGCGCACCGCGTGCAACCAGGCGTCCAACCGTGACCCGGTGATGGAGCTCGACGACCGCACCGTGGAGACGACCGCGCGGGCGCTGCGCGATCGCGGGCTGCTGCGCATCGTCTGGGCCGACACCGGACGCCGCGTCCTGAAGTACCACCAGACCCTCGTCGAGGTCCTCGGGGTGTCCGACGACGAGCGGGCCCTGCTCACCGTGCTGCTGCTCCGGGGCCCGCGGGCCGCGGGTGAGCTGAAGTCGCGGACCGAGCGGCTGTACCCGTTCGCGACCAGGGACGACGTCGAGGCCTGCCTGCACAGGCTCGCCGACCGCGAGCACCCCCTGGTCCACCGACTGGAGCGCCGTCCCGGCCAGCACGACCATCGCTGGGTGCATCTCCTGGGGCCGGTGCCCGAGACCACGGCCGCCCCCGCCGCCGCACCGGAGGTCGACCGGGAGAGTCCCCTCGCGGACGGCGCGGCCGCCCGCGACGACCGGGTCCGCGCCGCCTACGGGGCGATCGCCGCGGACTACGCCGACCAGCTCGCCACCGAGCTCGAGGACCTGCCGTTCGAACGCTGGCTGCTCGACCGGGTGGCCGCCGAGGCGGGCGACCGACCCGTCGCCGACGCCGGCTGCGGGCCGGGGCACGTGACGGCCCAGCTCGTCGCCGCCGGTGCCGACGCCCGCGGCCTCGACCTCTCCCCCGAGATGATCGAGCAGGCGCGGGCACGCTTCCCCGGGATCCGCTACGACGTCGGCGACCTCACCCGGCTGATCCGGCCCGACGACGCCGACGGGTGGGGGGCCGTCCTCGGCTGGTACTCGCTGATCCACCTGGCCGCGTCCGAGCTGGCCCCCGCTGTCGCCGCCCTCGCCCGACCACTGGCCCCCGGCGGCGTTCTCGTGCTGGCCGGTCACGTCGGCCACGACGTCCGGCGGGTGACCTCCTGGCTGGGTCACGACGTCACCCTGGACTTCACGATGTACGAGCCGGCGGACGTCGTCGCGGCGGTCACCGCCGCCGGGCTGCAGGACGTCGAGTGGTATGTCCGCAGCTCCCTCCCCGCCCGGCAGGAGACCACGGACCGCTATTACGTGCTGGCCCGGCGGCCGCTCCGCTGATCCCTGCCCGCGGACCCTCGGGGGTTGACTTCGAGCGCACTCGAAGTGCGACAGTCCCCGAGTTCACTCGGGTGAGGGAAGGAACGGCATGCGACAGCGAACTCTCGGCGGCCCGGCAGGCACCGGTCTTGCCGTGTCGGCACTCGGTCTTGGCTGCATGGGGATGAGTGAGTTCTACGGGACGGGTGACGAGCGGGAGTCCATCGCCACCATCCATCGCGCCCTCGATCTCGGGGTCACCCACCTGGACACCGCCGACATGTACGGACCGTTCACCAACGAACGTCTCGTCGGACGTGCCCTGGCCGGTCGCCGCGACGGGGTGGTGCTGGCCACGAAGTTCGGCATCGAGCGGGCGGAGGACGGCACCTTCATCAGTATCAACGGCAGGCCCGACTACGTGCGCAGCGCCTGCGAGACGTCGCTGCGGCGCCTTGGCGTCGACCACCTCGATCTGTACTACCAGCACCGCGTCGACGTGTCGGTGCCCGTCGAGGAGACCTGGGGAGCCATGGCCGAACTGGTGGCGGCGGGCAAGGTACGCCACCTGGGGATCTCCGAGGCCGCGCCGGCCACGGTGCGCCGGGCACACGCCGTGCATCCCGTGACCGCGGGGCAGTACGAGTACTCGCTGTGGAGCCGCGACATCGAGGGTGAACTGCTCGACACGCTGCGCACGCTGGGCATCGGGCTGGTGGCCTACAGCCCGCTCGGACGCGGGTTCCTCACCGGCCGCATCACCGACCGGGACCAGCTCTCCGCCGACGACTTCCGCAGGGACAACCCGCGCTTCGACGGCGCGAGCCTCGACAACAACCTCACCGTGGTCGCACGGGTCAACCGTTTCGCTGAGGACAGGGGCATCACCCCGGCGCAACTGGCGCTGGCCTGGGTGCTGGCCCAGGGCGAGGACGTCGTGGCGATCCCCGGCACGAAGCGCCGCAGCTACCTCGAACAGAACGTCGCGGCGCTCGACGTCCACCTGACCGCGGAGGAGCTCGCGGCGATCGAGGACCTCGCGATCTCCCGGGACGTGACCGGGGAGCGGTACACCCCGGACGGCATGAGCAACGTCGGCGTCTGATCGTCCCCGCCGATCGGGCGGGAGCCGTCGGACGAGCGTGGGCACGGCGAGGGGCCGGGCGGTGCGCACCGCCCGGCCCCGGCGTCACCGGTTCAGCTCGCGGTGCAGGACACCGCCGGAGCGGCGTTCGTGCCGTTCCAGGAGCCGAGGAACCCGAAGGCCGTGCTGCCTCCGGCGGCGAGGCCGCCGTTGTAACTCATGTTGCGGGCGGTCACGCTCGACCCGCTGGAGGTCACCGTCGCGTTCCACGCCTGGGTGACGGCCTGTCCGTTGGCGAAGGTCCAGGTCACCGTCCAGCCGGTGACGGCGGCGCCGCCCGCGGTCACCCGCACCTCACCCTGGAAACCGCCGGGCCACTGGTTCACGACCGAGTACGTGGCGGTGCAGGCGCGGGAGCCACCCGACGTCGTGGTGGTCGTGGTCGGGCGGGTGGTGGTCGTCGTGGTGGTCGGTCTGGTCGTGGTGGTCGTCGACCGGGTGGTCGTCGTCGTACTGGTCGTCGTGGTGGTCGGTCTGGTCGTGGTCGTCGTCGACCGGGTGGTCGTCGTCGGGCCGCCGAAGATCGTGGCCTCCCTCGACGTGGCCCTGATGCCGTTGGTGCCGTTGAAGATCCGCTGGCCCCAGGTGGTGAGCTGGGCGGGATCCCACGACGACACGGGCACCATGTCCAGGATCGGGTCGTTGTTGCCCGCCCAGGACCAGCCCAGGTAACCGAGCCCGCGCTTCACGGACTCCGCGAGGATGGTCTGGTCGTCCACCTGGGACGCGTCGTACTGCCAGCCGAACTCACCGATCACCAACGGCCACCCCTTGGCCTTGATGGCGTCGAGGTAGTTGATGATGCTGCTGGCGGTGTTGAAGACGCTGTACATGTGGATGGACAGCACGGTGTTGCCCATGCTGTCGGCGTCCAGCACGGTCTGGGCCGTGTCCCGCATGACGTACTGCCAGTCCTGACCCCAGTTCGGGGCGTCGACCATGAGCAGGTGCTGGAACCCGTTGTCCCGCATCCGCTTGACGGCGGCCGCGGACGCCGCGGTCCACTGGGCGGCGTTGGTGTTGCCGATCGGCTCGTTGCCGATGTTGATGACGACGTAGTCCTCCTGGCCGACCAGGGCGCTCTTCTGGCTGATCCAGTAGGTGACCGCCTCGTCGAGCGAGGCAGCCGCGCCCTCCTCGCCGTACCCGGTGGTGTCGTGCACCTCCAGCACGCAGATCATCCGGTTCTGCTTGCAGAGAGAGATCACGTTCGCGACGTCGGTGGAGGGACCCCACCGCTTGCCGGTGCCCAGCACCACCCTGACCGTGTTGGCGCCGAGGGACTTGATGTTCGCGAACGAGCTGGTCTGGCCGGTGAACCAGACGTGCTCGTGGTTGACCCCGCGCATGACGAACGTCTGGCCGTCGGCCTCGACGATGTTCGTCCCGTCGATGTGCAGACCGACGGCAGCGGAGGCGGGCTGTGAGGACAGCAGGACGGTGCCGGCGACGAGGGCCGCCGTGCTGAGGATGGTGAGCAGTCTCTTCATGGCCTATCTCGGGGGGAGGGCCCCGGAGCCGGGGCCTGGCGGACCACGCCCGAGGGGGTCCGGCGAGTTCCGTCGGCTCTCGCGGGCACGGGCGTGGGATGGGGGTCGACCGGGTGCGGACCAGAGCCCGGCGAGCTCGGCGCACCGACCCGGCAGGTCCGACGTCCCGACCCGGCGGGCGGCCTCGCAGCCGCCCCGACGTCGGCTTGTGACGTTTGTAAGGCTCCCAGGGCTGGCACCGTACCCCTCCGCGGGCTCCCGCACAATGGACCGATCGAACCGCTTCACCCACGCACGGCGAACAGGACGAACGGACGTCCCGACTCCCTCGGGTACGGTGGTCGGAGTTCGTCGGGAAGGACCACAGTGGCCGGGGACGCACGGACGCGACGCGTCGGGATGCGGGAGGTCGCCCGGGCGGCAGGAGTGTCCGCCTCCACCGTCGCCAACGTGCTGAGCCGTCCCTGGATCGTCGCGCCGGACACCCGCGACCGGGTCGAGCAGACCATCCGCGACATCGGGTACGTGCGCAACGGCCCGGCCCGGCAGTTGCGCGGGCTGCCCAGCCCGATCGTCGGCAGC
>JAAYAH010000039.1 GCA_012719445.1 Actinomycetales bacterium
CCTCACGACCAGTGGGCGCACGGTCTGACAGTAGAGCTGCAACGCTCAGTCGAAGGGAGTGCTGACCCACCGGCCGCTACCGGAGCCGAGCCTTCCAGAACCAGCCCGACAACACCCATTAGTCGAGGTGGGCGTCTGGCTCAGGCCGTGCACGTTGGTCCACTGGTCGATCTCCTCCTGCAGTTCGGAGTAGGCGACCACGTTGTCCGCCGTGCCGTGCCACAGCTGCATCCGCGGCCACGGCCCACCGAAGCTCGGGTTCGTCCGGCGCACGATGTCCCCCCACTGCTGCGGGGTCTTGCCGAGGGATCCTGCGCAGGGAGCGCTGTTGCCGCCGGGCGAGTAGGCAGCCTCGTTGGGGAAGCAGGTGAACGGCACGCCCATGAACGCCGCCCCGGCCTTGAACACCTCCGGGTACAGGGCGAGCATGGCGTTGGTCATCATGGCGCCGGAGGAACTGCCGGTCGCGTACACCCGGTTCGGGTCGCCTCGATGCTGCCGCTGGACGTAGCTGACCATGGACACGATCGAGACCGGGTCGGTGGCGCCACCCCGTACCTTGGAGGCCTCCGACCAGTTGTCGAAGCAGTTCATCTTCTTCGACGCCGACGGGTAGATCACGATGAAGCCGTACCGGTCGGCCTGCGATGCGAACTCGCTGGACGAGTAGAACCCCGGCCCCGAGCCTCCGCACGGGTGCATGGCGACCACGATCGCCGGGGTGGCCTGGACGGCGTCGGGGACGTAGAGGTGCATCCGTAGGTTCCCCGGGTTGTCACCGAAGCCGGTGACCTCTGTCAACGACGCCGCAGATGCGGGTGCGATCCCCGTCGGGCTCAGCACCGCCAGGGAGGCCACCGCAACGGACACGGTGAATCCTCCGACCATCCTCCGTGTGACTCTCACTCTCTGCTCCTTATGTCCTGCTCTTGAGACGAGACGTCCTGTTCGTGAGACGACTCCGTCAGGAAAGGGCTCACCCAGCCGGGCGGCGTCGACAGACACCCGGTTGTGCCCTCACCGACGAGAACCGGCGCGGTGACCGCCGATCGCCGTACAGCCGGGGAGGCCCGGACCGGGGAGACACCCCACGACGAAGCGACGCGATATCGAGCGGTGATGCCACCCGGACGGCCGTGAAACCTCCGCTGTTCCCACCAGAAGGTTGAATGACAAGGAGTATCCCGATAGGGATGAGAAGTGTCAACGGAAGATTCCGGATACTTTCCGGAACAAGCATGGGACATGGACTCCCCCGGCCGCGATCCCGGATGGTGTGGGCGGGGCTAAGGTGCGCAGTCACCCAGGTGAGACGGGGCCGGGCGCGGTCGCCCAGGTGAGACGGGGCAGGGCGCGGTCGCCCAGGTGGGTGGGGCGCGGCGCACGTCACCCAGGTTGGGCGGGACGCGGCGGGGCACGGTCGACGGAGGAGCCGCGTCACCTACTGTTGTCACGATCACCGTCGACGACGCTGGAGTGGCCACCGGTGACCCGGTTCGAGCTTCTGGAGATCCTGCCCGACGTCGCCCTCAGTCAGGCCAGGCTGTACCGCCGGTCGGCCGGCAGCTCGTCCCGGGAGACAGCGGTCACCCTGCTGGCGGACTACAGCCTGCGGACCCGCGCCTGGCTGCCGTCCGCGGCCGTCGTGGCATTGCTGGAGGAGTCGGCGGTGAGCACCGCCAACGCGCGGACGACCCTCAGCCGGCTGGCCCGGCGCGACGTGCTGGAGAGCAGCCGGGCGGGCAGGCGTACCTCCTACCGGCTGACCGAGCCCGCCGCCGCCGTCCTCGCGATCGGCGGCATGGGGGTGGTCTCCTACCCCGCAGAGGCCGAGCGCTGGGACGGCTCCTGGACGGTCATCGCCTTCTCGGTCCCGACCGAGGGAGAGACCCAGCGGCGGGCACTGCGCGGCCGGCTCCGCTGGCAGGGGTATGCCCCGCTGTACGACGGTCTCTGGGTGTCCCCGGAGGACTCCCCCGCCAGGACGGCGCTCTCGCTGACCGGGCTGGACCTCGGGGCGGTGACCGTGTTCCGGGCTCGGCAGGTGGAACTGGAGACGGTCACCAGCCGCCCTCCGCTCGACGCCTGGGACCTGCCGAACGTCGCCCGGGAGTTCGAGTCCTTCATCCGGCACTGGAGTCCGCTGCTGCCGCGGATCCGGTCCGGCGACGTCGGAGGCGCCGAGGCGGTACGGGCCCGGACCCAGGTGATGGACGTCTACCGACGCTTCGTCGTCCTCGACCCCCGGCTGCCCCTGCGGATGATGCCGTCGGACTGGCCGAGAGCCCGGGCCCGAGAGGTGTTCACCGAGATCTACGACGGGCTGGCCGCCCCGGCCGAGAGACACGTGCGGGACGTCGTCGCCCGGCTCGGCGACGGAACGTCCTCCGGCATCGGCGCCCACACAATCGCCGACCTGGTCTCCGGAGTCCGTCGGATCTCGTTCCCGGGAGGGCCGCCACCCCGACCGTGCCAGGCGGAGCCCGCCACCGGCGACGACGCGGGACGGCCGCCACCCGGCGCTGATCCGTCGCCCCGCCGCTGACCTGTCGACCGTCGTGGCGCCGCACCGGGAGGGCCGGCGCGGTGCCACGACGGTGACCGGGCCGGCCTCCGCATCGGTCAGGTGGCGCCGGCTCAGCCGAAGAAGCTGCCGTACCGGCCGTTGAGGATCCCGGACTTCTGGCTCTCGGTGAAGACGCAGTTCGGGTAGCTGTAGAACGACGCGGACATGCACGTGCCGTCGGTGTAGGTGGAGTCCGGCAGGCCGAACGCGTGCCCCAGTTCGTGGACCATGCCGCCGTACCAGCGGTTCATGGGACCGTTGACGCCGGCCGCGCCGTCGGCGTCGTGCCCGCTGAGCAGCACCCAGCCGCTGCCTGCGCCGCCACCCGACCGGTTCACCTCCTCGGCGCTGACCTCACCGACGTTGACCCACCGGCTGTCCGGGGCCTGCAGCCCGAGCCGGGACCTCAGCTCGTTCTGCATGTTGAAGACCACGCACCAGTAGTGGTCGCTGCCGGTGCAGTTGTTGGTGATGTACCAGTTGGTGTCGTGCTGACCGTTGACGACCTCGACGACGGGGTCGTTGAGCCGGAAGGTCCTGCCGAGCGCCTGCTTGAAGAACCGCTGCGACTCGCGCATCACCTCGGCGATGCCGTCGGGGTACCGCTGGTCGTACGGCACGTCGGTGGGCTTCAGCCAGAACACCCGTACCGTCCCGGTCGGCGGGGTGCCCCCGGACGTCGTCGTTGTCGTCGTGGATCGCGTCGTCGTGGATCGCGTCGTCGTTGTCGTCGGCCGGGTCGAGGTCGTGCTCGTGGTCGGGGTCGTCGTGGCGGTCGTCGTGGCGGTCGTCGTGGCGGTCGTCGAGGTCCTCGTGGTCGTCGGGCCCCCGTTGCACGCGACGCCGTTGACCCGGACGTCGGTCGGTGCGGGGTTGGACCCGTTCCAGGTGCCCTGGAAGCCGAACGACGTCGAGGCGCCGGTCGCGAGGCTTCCGTTCCACGCCGCGTTGCTCGCCGTCACCGAGGCCCCGGTCTGGGTGATGCCCGCGTTCCACCCGTGGACGACGGCCTGACCGGCGCCGAAGGTCCACGTCGCGGTCCAGCCGGTGAGCGGATCGCCCAGGTTGTTCAGGACGACGTTCGCGGTGAACCCGCCCGGCCACTGCGAGGTGACCGAGTACGCCACCTGGCAGGCGACGGCTGCGCTCGCCTGCCCCGGCACGGCGAGGGCGCCGAGGACGAGGGACGCCGCGGCGAGCGACAGGCTCGCAGGTCTCTTTCTCATGTCAGCTCCGTGGGGATCAGCGTGTCGGGAGAGGGCTGCGCCGCCGTCGGCGGACAGGTCAGGCGGAGCACCGCGAGGACCGTCTGGGCCGTTGCGGCCCCGGCTGACCCGTCACGACGCCGTGCAGGTGAGGACGGGAACACCGTTCGTCGCTCCCGCGGTGCCGATGAACCCGAAGGTCGCTCCGGCTCCCGCGGCGAGCCCGCCGTTCCAGGCCGCGTTGGTCGCCGTCACCGCGGCACCGGTACTGGTGATCACCGCACCCCACGACTGGGAGACGGCCTGGCCGTCGGGGAACGTCCAGGTCACCGTCCAGCCGCTGATCGGTGCGCCGCCCGCGGTCACCGCAACCTCGCCCTGGAAGCCGCCCGGCCACTGGCCGAGGATCCGGTAGGACGCCGAGCAGGTCCTCCCGCCGGCCGTGGTCGTGGTGGTCGTGGTGGTCGGTCGGGACGCCGTCGTCGTGGGTTGTGTGGTGGTGGGTCGCGTGGTGGTGGACCGGGTGGTCGTGGTGGTGGACCGGGTGGTCGTGGTGGTGGACCGGGTGGTCGTGGTGGTGGACCGGGTGGTCGTGGTCGTCGTCGGCTGCGTGGTCGTGACCGGACCGTCGATGGCCAGCTCCGCGTCGGTGAACCGGCCGTGGCTCGGGTTGACGTCGGTCTCGCCTGCCCGGCCGTCACAGCCACGGGAGGTGCTGAACATCAGGTAGGTGCCGGAACTGCAACTGCCGGAGGGCTCGGCGTCCCCGCCGACCACCGCCGTGCCGCCGATGCTGACCCCGCCCTGGATCAGGGCGTTGTCCCTGACCACCGCGTTGCCGCTGACGCTGCCACCGCTGTTGACCCAGGCCAGTCCCTCGATCCGGGCATTGCCGCTGACCGTGGCGTTGCCGTAGACCGCGGCACGGGGACCGACGTAGGCGGTGGCGGCGACATCGGCGGAGTTGGAGACCCAGCCGCCCCCGTTGCTGTGCCAGTGCCCGCCGCCGGTCGCGACCGGTTTGACGTACCCGGGCTCGTAGCCCGACGGCACGGCACCGCTGAGCCGGAACTCGTAGGGATAGCGGTAGTTCGTGGGGTACCCGTCGAGGAACGCGTGGTGGTGCACCGTCCCAGGGGTGCCGGCGACCACGAGGTAGACCTCGCTCTCACCGGGCTGGGTCTGGAAGCTGACCACCCCGTCGGTCGACTGGTGGACGGGACCGTACCGGGGCGTGCCGTTCCGCACCGCGACGAAGCCGTAGCACCACCCGGACTGGGCCGCGCTGTTGACATGGCCCTTGAAGTGCATCCGGATCAGGGCACCGTCACTGGACGGCACGAGCTTGATCTTGTTGTAGCCGAAGTCGGACGGCGCGATCGGGTCGGGGATCGCGTAGTGGCCCGTGGTCTGGTTGACCGCGTCGACCCAGACGCCGTTGTAGGCGTTGAGGAAGCCTGCGCCGTAGACGTTGGTGATGAACCTGAGGAAGTGGCTGCGGTTGGAGTAGTCCCAGGTGACGTTGCGCTGGGCGTACTCACCGATCTGCCGACCGAGCTCGGCCTGGCTGATACCGGTGATCCGGCGGTAGGTCTCCAGCGGGTGCTCGGTGTTCCGTGCCTCGTTCCAGATACGGTTGAACATGGCGATGCCGCCCTGGTGGTCCACGAGGTACTGCGGCAGCATCCAGGCCCCGTAGTGGTGCCTGCTGCTGCTGTAGTAGAGGTTCTCGGTGCGCAGGAACCGGGTGAGGTCCCCCGCGCCGCCGTCCGGATAGACCTGCATCGCCATGAACTCGGCGCTGGCCTCCCAGAAGGTGCCGGAGGACGGGTCGGTGAAGCCGATCCCGCTCCCCCGGCCGAGGAAGGTGAAGCACTGCATGACGTGGGCGAGCTCGTGCGCGAGCGCCCAGGACCCCGGCTGCGCAGCGGCCGGTGCGATGTTCATGACGCCGACCCTGCCGTCGGCCGACCCCCCCGTGGCCCAGGCGTCCAGCGCGGTGCGGTTCCAGGTCCTCGTGATGATCACGTCGACCTTGTACTGGGCCATCGCTCCGGTCTCGGTGGTGAACCTCATCGTGTTCACGTAGTACGCGTAGAGCGACTCGAGCTGGCTGAGGATGTCGTCGGGATCGAACCGGTACTCCGCCGGTGCGCTCCGGGGGTCGGTGCCGGACCTCTCTCCCCACAGCAGGATGAAGTTGGCCGACTCCCTGGTCCGGTCCTTCGCCCAGGGCACGTCGCCGGTGCTCGCCCAGCTGCTGGGGATGTAGACGGTCTTGGTCGCCGCCACGGCCGGGGCATGGCAGGCCGAGGCGGTCAGCTGCCCCACGACCAGGCCGAGGAGCGCGCACGCCACGAGGCCGGTCCGGCGGTGTCGAGTCCGATGGGTCATGGCAGTCCTTCTGTCTCGGCTCTCTGGTGACGGGATCTGGTGAGGGGATCTCGTGCGCCGTGGTCGGGTCTCGGGGTGCCGTCCGGCCGGGATCCGGCCGGACGACACCGCGGGGTCAGGGACCGACGGGTTCACCTGCCGGGGCGGGGAGCGCGACCCCGGCCCGCACCGGCGTCCCGAAGTCGGGGGTTCCGTCGGCGTTCCAGGTGAACCTCTGGGCCCGGGTGCTGCGGTTCATGTCGCACCCGCCGCTCGCGGAGCTGTTGGCGTGGTAGACCATCCAGCTCTCGGTGCCGTCGGGCGAGGTGAAGAAGTTGCCGTGCCCCGGGCCGTAGACCCCGTTCGCGTCACTGCGCACGAAGACGGGATTCGGTGACTTGACCCAGGAGGACGACAGCAGCGGATCACCGCCGTTGTAGGTGAGCAGGCCCAGCTTGTACTCGGGGGTCGAGCAGTGGCTCGCGGAGAAGACGATGAAGGTCTTGCCGCCACGCTGGATCACCTCGGGACCCTCGTTCACCGCGCCGCCGACGGTCTCCCAGCCGTAGCTGGGGGTGGAGAGGATCCGTCGGGTGCCCGACGCCGTCCACGGGTTGGACATCGGCCGGATGAACATCGGCTGTGATCCGTTGTAGAAGGTGCCCAGCAGGTACAGCCGGCCGTCGAGCTGCAGGATGCTGCCGTCGAGCTCCCAGGTGTTGTCGCTGACCGGATCCAGAAGGTCGGCCTTGAAGGTGTAGGGACCCATCGGATCGAGGCCGGCGCTCTCGAGCACGTGGATGCGCTGCGTGCCCAGGTTGTACGGCTCCTGCCCGGCCGTGTAGTAGAAGTACCAGCGCTGCCCGTTGGGTCCGTTCAGGAGATGGAACTCCGGTGCCCACATGGTGCCCGCGCCGTTGGGCCGGGTCAGGGTGAAGATGACGGTGTCCTGAGCGGTCGCGAGACCACCGAGGGTCGTCGCTCTCCGCATGGTGATGGTGTTGTTCCACGTCGTCGTGGCCAGGTAGTAGTACCCGTTGTAGTACTGCAGCCACGGGTCCGGACCGCGGGCCTTGAGCGGGTTGGTGTAGGTGGTCGTCCCGCTCGTGCGGGTGGTGATCGTGGTGGTGGTGGTGGTCGACCGGGTGGTGGTCGTGGTCGTCGGCCGGGTCGTGGTGGTCGGGATCGTGGTGGTCGACCGCGTGCTGGTCGTCGTCCTCGTGGTCGTCGCCGTGGTGGTCGTCGCCGTGGTGCCGGTGCCGGTCGAACCCGTGCAGGCGACCCCGTTGACGGCGAAGCCCGACGGCGCGGGATTGCTCCCCGACCAGGCCCCGATGAAACCGAGGGTCACCGAGGAGTTGGTGGCCACGGCCCCGTTCCAGCTCATGCTGGCCGCGGTCACCGTGCCGCCGGACTGGCCCCAGGTCGCGTTCCAGCCCTGGCTCACCCGCTGGGCGAGGTCGGCGAAGACGAACGTCAGCGTCCACCCGTTGAGAGGATCACCGAGATTGGTGATCGAGACGGCTCCCTGAAACCCTCCCGGCCACTGCGAGGTCACCGAGTATCCGGCCGAGCAGCCGGTCACGGCGGCTGCCGTGCCCGGACCGGCCAGCAGCAGGCTCTGGCCCGCTGCCACCGTGGCCACGGTCAGGAGGGAGAGACGGGATCGAGATCTGGACATCCTCATGAGAGCTCCGAAGGGGATGACGTGGGGACGGTGGGCGCGGCGCTCAGTAGCCGTAGCGGCTCTTGAGGTGCCGCCACCAGTCGCGGTACATCCACTTGTCGAACTCGGTGACCTGGGTGGCGCTGCCGGCCTTCATGATGAAGCCCGACGAGATGGGGCTCCAGTCGTAGAAGTCGTCCAGCCCGAAGCTGTGCCCGAGTTCGTGCTCGACGATGTGGATGTTGTCCTGGTTGATCGCTCCCATGAAGTACTCGCTGCCGACCCGCTGTCCCCAGTCGCCACCGGCTCCACCGCCCATGCCCGCGGTCAGCCACAGCGACATGTCGTAGTGACGGGCGGCTCCGCCGGGGCAGGAGGAGTAGTTGCCGTCCTGGTGGAAGAACCGGCCGCAGGCCGTCGAGCACTGGGGGGCGTCCTCGCGGATGTCGTTGACGTAGATGTCGACGGAGTTGTCCGTCCACTGGAGGGTGCTGCGGTCACGGACCGCCCAGCCGACGACCTTGACCGGGACCTCGGGGTAGGGCCAGGAGTTCCAGCCCCGCCCGTTCTCGACCAACTGGTCGGTCCAGTGCTTGACCTGCCGCGCCAGCGCCGCGTGCACCTGGTCGCGCTGGGCGGCCGTCACCGGCGCGCTGGAGTCCCAGCGGACGCAGTAGTTGAGACTGCCCCCGTTGGCCATGACCTGGTCCCAGGCGTAGTTGCGGAAGCCGTAGAGGTTGCCGTAGGTGCTCTCCTGGTGGGACCACACCGACGCGAGCGGCGCGACCAGGTTGCTCGGCGGGTTCCAGGCGTCACCGGAGCCCGTGCTCGTCGTCGTGGTCGTCGTGGTGGTGGACCGGGTCGTCGTGGTCGGCCGGGTCGTCGTGGTGGTGGTCGACCGGGATGTCGTGGTGGTGACCCGGGTGGTGGTCGTGGTCGGCCGGGTGGTCGTCGCCGTGGTGATCGTCGCCGTGGTACCGGTGCCGGTCGAACCCGTGCAGGCGACCCCGTTGACGGCGAAGCCCGACGGCGCGGGGTTGCTCCCCGACCAGGCCCCGATGAAACCGAGGGTCACCGAGGAGTTGGTGGCCACGGCCCCGTTCCAGCTCATGCTGGTCGCGGTCACCGTGCCGCCGGACTGGCCCCAGGTCGCATTCCAGCCCTGGCTCACCCGCTGGGCGGCATCGGCGAAGACGAACGTCAACGTCCACCCGTTGAGAGGATCACCGAGATTGGTGACCGAGACGGCCCCCTGAAACCCTCCCGGCCACTGCGAGGTCACCGAGTAGCCGACCGAACAGCCGGTGGCCGCCGCCGCGGACCCGACCGGGGCCACGAGGCCCGCGGCTGTCACGGCCGCCGCCGCAAACGGCACCAGCGCCCCGTGGCAAAAGGTTTTACCCATGGTTCTCTTCTCCTCGTTGCTTCGGGTGGGCAGCGACAGACAGCCAGCCCCTCCGCGCGACCTCGGCACCGGCGGTGAACTCCGACGCCCGGTGCGTGCACGGTCTCTCACGGCACGATGTATTGATGCGCTTCGCACGGCTCCCACACCGAGCCTTACAGTCGGGATGAACGCTGTCAATACCGGGGAATGTTTTCGGTGTTTTCGGCGAGAGACCCGCACACTGAGAATGAATGCATTGTCAGCAGCGGGTGACGGCACCGTCGATCACCGACCCGCCGCACCGGCACAGCATGTCCATAGTGGCCCTGATCGGCGCCTTTGGGACGTACCGGTCACCCTTCCGTTCGTGCCCCGACGTCCGGACGAGTTGCGATGACAGCGATCACACGCGGCGGCGAACCGCGCCGGAGTACCGGCGGGCCGACCGACCGGCGCAGGCGACCGCCTTTCCGTCGACCCGGCGAGTCGATTTCATCCCGGGAACCCGGCCCTGCATTCCGCCCCGCCGGGGAGACGATGCGCCCACCGTTCTCCGGCGTATGGAGAGTTGTCACCGGAAACCAGGTCCGCATCGCGCTCGGACCGTGTTTCGCCTGAACGAGGGAACGGGTGAACGCCTGAACGAGGGAACGGGTGAACGCCTGAACGAGGGAACGGGTCCGATCATCCCGGCACTCGTCAGCCCTTGACCGCGCCGGAGGTGAACCCGCGCACGTAGCTCCGCTGGAGGACCAGGAAGAGCACGACGCACGGCAGCGCCATGAAGGTGACCCCCGACTCGAGGGCGGCGTAGTCGATGGACCCGTAGCTCGCGGTGCGCATGTTGACGACGGCGAGCGGGAGGGTGAACGTGTCGGTGCTGTTCAGCAGGATCAGCGGGGCGAAGAACTCGTTCCAGGCGCTCAGGAACGCGAACAGGGACACCGTCACCAGGCCGGGCCGGACGGCACCGAGGAGAACCCTGGTGAGGGCCGTGAACGTGCCGCAGCCGTCGACGTAGGCCGACTCCTCCAACTCCCTCGGCACGGCCTCGAAGGAGTTGCGCATCATGAAGACGGCGAACGGCAACTGGAAGGTGACCAGGACCAGGCTGAGGCCGACCAGGGAGTCGGCGAGCCCCAGCCAGCCGAGCAGGACGTACAGCGCGATGAGGATCGTCGCGTACGGCACCGTGAGGATGGCGAGGGTGAGCAGGAAGAGCAGGTCGCGGCCAGGGAAGCTGAACCTGCCGAAGGCGTACCCGCCGAGGGTGGCCACGACCAGCGTCCCGACCACCGTCAGCGCGCACACCAGAAGGCTGTTCCCGAGGTGCCGGACCTGCACGCCGTTGTCGGCCGTGAACAGGCGCTGGTAAGCGGCGACCCCGAACCCGCCCGGCTGCCGAACCGAGGCCCAGCCGCTCCAGGCCAGGGGGAACACGAACAGGATCGCCAGGGCGGTGACGGTGACACCCTGCCCCCACCCCGCGGATCGGGCGGTCGGGCGGGCTCCGGCTGACCGGGTCAGGGGGACCATCTCCTCACCGGGAACGGCGCCGCAGGACGCCGAGCTGGACCACGTTGATCGCGAGCAGCCCGGCCAGCAGCAGGATGGACACCGCCGCGGCCGACCCCAGGTCGAACCGGACGAAGGCGTTCCGGTACACCACCATGACCAGCGACGTCGTGCTGTTGTCCGGCCCGCCGCGGGTGAGGATCCAGAACTGGTCGAAGGCCAGCAGCGAGCCGGTCACGATCAGCGTGAGCACCAGCGCCAGGGTCGGCCGCAGCAACGGCAGCGTGATCCGGAAGAGGATCTGCCTGCGGCTCGCGCCGTCCAGCCGGGCCGCCTCGTAGACCTCCGTGGGGATGGCCTGCAGTCCGACGAGGAACAGCAGCATCATGAAGCCGCCGAACCGCCACAGCACCAGGACGACGCTGGCCCCGAGCGCGGACCCAGGGCTGCCGCTCACCCAGGACACGTAGCCGTCGACGAGGCCGAGCCGGGTCAAGGCACCGGTGACCGGCCCGATCTCGTCGCTGAGCAGGCCGAGGAAGAGCACCGAGGCGCTGGCGAAGCCGACCGCCATCGGCAGCAGGAACGCCGTCCGGACCACCCCCGTGCCGCGCCGCCGGTGCTGGACCAGCAGCGCCATGGCCAGGGCGAGGCAGAACAGCAACGGGGTGACCACCAGGGTGTACTTCACGGTGAACCAGGTGGCCGACCGGAGCAGGGAGTCACCGGTCGCGGCGGTGTAGTTGTCCGGGGCGTTGATCGTCGGCGTACCCAACAGCGGCCAGCGATGCAGGGACATCCAGCCGACGAGGCCGAGCGGGACGACGAAGAAGGTCACCACCATGACCAGGGTCGGACTCGCGTAGAGGAGGCCCGCCGCCGCCCGCCGCCGCCCGCGCGGGCCCGACCCGGTCACAGCCCTCACTGCTGTCGCAGCGAGGCGGTGATGGCGGCGTCCCCCTCGGCCAGGGCCGCCGGCGCGTCGCCGAAGAGCGCTCCCCGCACGGCGCGCAGCCACGGGCTCTGCGGGTCGTTGAACGAGGCGTTGAAGTTCCTCGCGTACGGCGTCTGGCCCTTCGCCGCGATCGTGTTGATGGTCACCAACCGCGGGTCGGCCGAGGAGTAGGCGTTGACGGCGAGGTCCGTGCGTACCGGGACGCCCTTGCCCTTGGCCACCACCTCGACCTGCGCCGCGTCGGAGAGGGTCCAGGCGACGAAGTCCCAGGCCTGCGCGGCGTGCGCGCTCGTCGCACCGATCCCGACGGCGTCCCCGCCGACGAACGTGGACTCACCGCCGTCCAGTCCCGGGATGGCCGCGACACCGACGTCGACCCCGGCCTTCTCGATGAGGTCGAGCCAGGCGGAGGGGCCCGGTGCGATGCCGACCTTCCCGCCCTTCAGCGCAGCCAGCCAGGTGGGCCCTGCCTCGTCCTTCGAGGCCGGTGCGGCGACGCCCTCCTGGTACAGGGCGCGGTAGAGCGAGAAGACGTCGGCCATCTGCCGCGACGCGATGGTGCTGGACCGGCCGTCCGGCGCCAGCACCGTCCCGCCGGAGGCCCACACCGACGGCCAGAAGGTGAACTCGACGCAGCCGCCGCAGTTCCCGCCGAAGTAGGTGCCGTGGACGCCGCCACCCAGCCTGCCGACCGCGCGTGCCGCCTCGGCGAACTCGCCGAGGCTCACCGGCGGCTTGTCCGGGTCAAGGCCCGCCCTGGTGAACAGCTTCCGGTCGTAGAACATCACCGACAGGTCGATGACGTGCGGGACGGCGTAGCCCCGTCCCTCCCAGGTCCCGGCCCGCACGTGGCCGGGAGCCAGTCGGTCGGCCAGGCCGGTCGTCGCCAGCCGGTCGGTGAGGTCCTGCCACAGCCCCTCCGCCGCGTACTGCGGCGCGAACACGACGTCGGCGGCGAAGAGGTCGGGCAACGCTCTCGCCCCGGCCGCCGAGGCGAGCTTCGCCGGGTACTCCTCGTTGGGGTACCCGGTGAGCCGCACCTGGTTGCGATGGGTGGCGTTGTAGGCGTCCACGTAGGCACGGGAGAGCGCCTCGGTCCCGGCCCGGGTCCACATGGTCAGGGTCGTCCCGTCGTCGACGGCGGCCGTCGCGGACGACGACCGCCCGTCGCCGGTCGGGGCGGCCTCCCCCGATCCCCCGCCGCACCCTGCGGTCACCAGGACCAGGCTGATCGCGACGGCTGCGGCGCGGGCGGCGCGGACACGGGTGCCGCGGGCGCGGGTGGGTCCTCGCACGGTTCTCTCCTTCCGGATCGGAGCGGGTGGGGACACCCCGGGACGACGGAGACGCGTGGCGGACATCGGCGCTCCGGGGGTTTCGGATGAAGCGCTTCACCAGTGGGCCGAAGCCTCAGGTGGAGATCGTCGGTACCGAGGGTTCCGCCGCGGCCGATCCGGGATCCGGCGGGATCACCGATCCCCGGGAATGCTTTGCCCGTCGGGCGGGAATGGCCGTGGGAGCGGACGGCGTGACCGGGGTCCGTCGGGGCCCTGGTGGCTGCCGACTGTCCGGCCGGGCTGATTCAGTTCGGGAAATGGCGGGTCAGACCGACGGCAGGACCCGGGACCACCCTCCGGCCGGGTGATCCCTTGTGTTCCCACCACCAGCTCCTCGGCACGGGACGACCGACGGCGGATCACCCCATGACGAAGACTGCCGAATACGATTTCGGGAGCGTAGTGAGCCGCCATTCTCATGTCAATGCCCTGATGAGAGCCGGAGATGTGGTTCCGGGGGTACGCTGACTCCCTCGTAGCCGACCATTTGGTTTCGAAAGGAAATCCGTTGCCACGGCCCCGCTCCCGATCGACCACGTTGAGTGATGTCGCCAAGCGGGCCGGCGTCTCGCTGGCGACCGCGTCCAAGGCCCTCAACGCCAGGGACGAGGTGGCCCCCGCCACCCGGCGCCGGGTGCTCGAGGCGGCGGACGAACTGTCCTTCCACCCGAACGTGCTCGCCCAGGGCCTGACCTCCGGGCGCACCCGGACCGTCGGGTTGCTCACCGAGGAGCTCGGCGGCCGGTTCGCCATCCCCGTGCTGCTCGGCGTCGAGAACGCCCTCGGCAACGAGCAGATGTGCATCATGCTGTGCGACGCCCGGGGGGACGTCATCCGCCGCAGGCACTACATCCGCACCCTGCTGGCCCGCCGGGTGGACGCGTTCATCGTCCTCGGCGACTCCAACGACGTGCGCCCCTCGATCACGAAGGACATCAGGGTGCCCGTGGTGTACGTGTACGCGGAGTCCGACGACCCGGACGACCTCTCCATCGTCGCCGACGACCGGGGCGGGGCCACCCTCGTCGCCGAGCACCTGCTGTCCCTCGGCCGGAGGCACCCGGCCCACATCACCGGCCCGGAGACCTACCGGGCCGCGCGCGACCGGGGGGCGGCGTTCCGGGCGGCGCTGGACGACGCGGGACTGGCCCTGGCCGGCGGGGAGCCCCTGCACGGCGAGTGGTCCCAGCGCTGGGGACGGCACGCCACCCGGATGGTGATGACCACCCGCCCGGACGTCGACGCCCTCTTCTGCGGCAACGACCAGATCGCGGCGGGCGCCGTCCAGATGCTGCACGACCTCGGCCGGACCGTGCCCGACGACGTGGCGGTCGTCGGCTACGACAACTGGGAGGTCTTCGCCGCCGACTGCCGCCCTCCGCTGACCACGGTCGACCTCAACCTGCAGCAGTTGGGCAGCACCGCCGTCGAGCACCTCTTCGCCGCGCTGGACGGCAGGAGAGCCTCCGGCGTGGTCCGGCACCCCTGCCGGCTCGTGGTCCGGGAGTCGACCGGCCCCCGACCCCGGGAGGGGTGAGCCGGACCGGCGCCGTCGGGCCGACCGGCCGGTCCTCATGACCGACCGGCCGGTCCTCATGACCAGGCGTAGCTGCCCCACGCGCTGCCGTTCCAGGAGGCGTCGCCCCATCTGCTGTCGGTCCAGGAGTGCGCGCTCCACGCCTGCCCGGCCCACGCGTGGGCCGTCCAGGAGTGCGCGCCCCAGGCGTGCGCGGACCAGGAGTCCCCGGCCCAGGCGTGGGCCACCCAGCTCGTGGTCCAGGACGCGTCGGCCCAGCCCGTCCCGATCCAGGTGCTGCCGTTCCAGGTCCCGCCGGACCAGGCCGTGCGGGAGGCGCTGGCCGGAGCCCAGACCGCGCCGTCCCACGGCCGGCCGAAGATGTCGCGTTCACCGGTGAGGACCTCGCGCCCGTCGTCGAGGTGCAGGCCCCCCCTCGCCAGGTCGAGGGAGCCCTGCCCGGTGGCACCCGTCGCCTGCTGGGTGGCGGCCGGCAGACGCCTCGACACCGCCTTCTGGATGTCGGGGACCCCGAAGCCGGTGAACAGCCTGCGCACCGAGGACGGGACCTGGGCGTTGCCCGTCAGGGCCGCCTTCACCTGGTCGGGGGTCGCCGTCGGGTACCGGGACAGGTAGATCGCCGCGAGCCCGGAGACCACCGCCGCAGCCTGCGACGTCCCGGAACCGCGGAAGAACCGGTCGCCGACCCGCGCGCCGGGAGCCGCCTGGTCGATCGCGGAGTTCGGCACCCGCAGCCCCAGCACGTGCACCCCGGGGGCGATGACGTCCACGTGCCGGGCCGCGGTCCCGCGCTGCGCGAAGGCGGGGACGACGTCGTCGCCGATCCCCGCGGTGCCCGCCGGGTCGTCGGCCCCCACGGCCACCACGAGCGGGCTGATCGCCGGATGCGCCAGTTCGGCCCGCTGGGTGCCGTCGTTCCCGCTGGACACGACCACGGTGATACCGGCCAGCCAGGCGTTCTCCACCGCGTAGACGAGCGGGTCGATCCCGGCGGCCTGGGTGGAGTCCGTGCCGTAGGCGAGGTTGAGCACCCGGATGTCCAGACCGTCGTCCCTCGCGTGCTGGACCACCCAGTCGATGGCCGCGATCACCTGGGAGACGTCGCAACTGCCGTCGGCCGCGGCCACCTTCACCGACACCAGCCGGGCGTCGGGGGCGATCCCGGTGAAGAGGTGGCTGTCCGACCGGGCGTAGGTCTTCGGCCGGGACTTCTCGTCCCGTCCGGCGATGATCGACGCCAGGTGGGTGCCGTGGCCGAAGCTGTCCAGGTAACGGAGGTCCTCGTTGACCGACTCCACCGACAGGTCCGGACCGTTGATCACGTTGCCGCTGGTCAGTCCGCGGACCGGGGCGACTCCGCTGTCCACGAGGGCGACGTCGACCCCCGCTCCGGTGTACCCGTTCCGCCACGCCTCCGTCGCGGACGTGATCTTCGCGATGGCGTAGAGCGACCCGTCGTCCCCTGTGACGTCGTAGCCGAGGGAGGCGTCGCGGGCGGACAGCCGCCCGGGCAGGTCGGGACCTGCCCCGCGCACCCCCGGTGCTGCGAGCACGGCCGGGAGCCGGTCCGCCGGAAGGCTCGCACTGGCCCCGGCCACCACCGGCAGCACCCGTTCGATCCGGCCGCCCGCCCCCCGGATCCCGCGGAGCACGTCGGCGAGCCGGCCGGGTTCCCCGGTGACGATCACCCGCTGCCAGGCCCCCCCGTCGCGGGCCGTCGGCGGGGCTCCGCCGGACAGGGCGGCAGCCCCTGCGACCGGGGCCGGCACGAGGGCGATCACCGCCGCCGCGAGGGTCATGATCGTGAAGCGTCCTGCGGACGGACGTACCGCTTCGGTCATCTCAGCCCCCGAAGGTGGTCGACGACATGGTGCGCCCCATACGACCGCACCAGACCCAAACGACGCAACGGCGAGGATTGTCGGGATAACCTGACACGGCTGCCGACGGTGACCCGCCGAGGGATGCGACTCAGCACGCGGCACGGAGTACGTGGAGGGCGATCTCGTGGCTGAGCCCGATCCACCCCGCCGGGGGCGGCGCAGGAGACACCGGTCCGGACGCGGGCACCTCTCGGGAACGGTGACCGCGTCGTGCCTGACCATCCTCTGGGTGGCGGTCACGGTGACGGGCTGGTTCACCCTGGCGCCGAGCCTGACCGTGGACGGCGTCCCGGTCCCGGGACGACCGCACGTGCCCTGGTGGGTCCTGGCCGCCGCGTTCACCGCCGCCCAGAGCCTGGTGCTCCAGGTGCAGATCCACCGCGAGGCCCGCTCGGTGTTCCTCAGCGAGATCCCGATGATGCTGGGACTGCTCTTCGTCGAGGCACCCGAACTCGTCGCGGCGCGGGTCGTCGGCGCGGCGATCGCCTCCGGGGTGATCCACCGCCAGTACCGCAAGCCCCGCAAGCTGGCCTTCAACCTCGGCCTCGCCGGGACCGAGGCGACGGCGGCCGTCGCCGTGCTGCACGCCCTCGTCCCCCTGCTCGGAGCACGGCCGCCGGGGGTGTGGCTGGCCGCGCTGATCGCGACGATCGTCTCGACCGGGATCACCGCGGTGGGGGTCGATCTGGTGATCCGGCTCCTCGACGCGCGCCTCAGCCTCCGGGAGGTGGCCGCACTGGGCCTGCGGGCCGCGCTGGACGCCGTCCCGGTGGCCGCCCTGGGTGCCGTCGTGTCCGCGGCGTGGCTCGGCAGCGTCTGGTCGGCCGTGCCGGTGCTCGTGGCCTTCGCCCTGCTGCTGTGTGCCTACCGCAGCTTCGCCGCCCTCAACGAGCGGCACCTGAGTCTGGAACGCCTCTACCGGTTCAGCCAGATCGTCTCGAGCATCTCGGAGACGGACGACGTGATCAGCACCGTGCTGCACCAGGCCCGGGAGCTGTTGCACGCCGAACAGGCCCGGGTGGTCTTCCTCCCGGCGCAGGGACGACCGACCGACCCGGGCCGGGCGGCGTCGGTCTTCTTTCTCGGCCGGGGGGACACCACCGCGAGGACCCACCGCTCGTGGCCGCCCGGCAACGGGGACCCGTGGGACCTCCGCCGGATCGTCGCCGGCGAGGGACCGCTCCTGGTGTCCCGCTCGACCCGAGACCCCGCCGAGCGGGACTGGCTGGAGCGGCTGGGGGTGCGGGACACCATCGCCGTGGGGCTGCGCGGGGAGTCGGGGCCCATCGCCGTCCTCGCCGTGGACGACCGGCAGGGCGACGTCCGCGGGTTCGACGCCGACGACGTCCAGCTCCTGGAGACCGTCGCCAACCACGCCGCCACCGCCCTGCGCAACGGGCAGCTCGTCGACCGGCTCCGCCACGAGTCGCTGCACGATCCGCTGACCCTGCTCCCCAACCGGACCATGCTGCAGCGGGAGCTCAGCCGCCGCCTCGCCGAGCCGTCCCGCCCGCCGTTGGCGGTCGGCATCCTCGACCTCAACGAGTTCAAGGACGTCAACGACACCCTCGGCCACCACCAGGGCGACCTGCTCCTCCGCGAGGTCGCCGAGCGGCTGGCCGGTGCGGTCGATTCCTCGGTGTTCGTCGGCCGCCTCGGTGGGGACGAGTTCGCGATCGTGTGCCCCGAGCACACCGGGGAGGGTGCGGAGCGGATCGGCGAGCAGTTGCTCCGGGTGTTCGAGCGGCCCTTCCTCGTCGACGACCTGGAGCTCACCGTCAGCGCCTCGGTCGGGATCTCGCTGGCGCCGGACCACGGCATCACCCCGCAGGCCCTGCTCAAGTGCGCGGACCTGGCGATGTACGAGGCGAAGCAGTCCGGCGGGGGCGTCAGGGTGTTCCAGCCCTCCTCCGACACGACCTCGCGGTCGCGGCTGGCCCTGGTGACCCATCTCCGTCAGGCCATCCTCGCCGACGAGGTCCAGATCCACCTCCAGCCCAAGATCCAGCTGGACGACGGCTCCCTGCGCGGCGTCGAGGCCCTCGCCCGGTGGACCCATGCCGAGCACGGGTCGGTGCCACCGGCCGAGTTCATCCCGCTGGCCGAGCGGAGCGGGATGATCTCACCGCTGACGGAACGGATCCTGCGCCGCGCGGTCGAGGCGTGCGCGGAGTGGCAGCCGGCACTGCCGGGGATCGGGGTCGCCGTCAACATCTCGCTGCGCACCCTCACCGACGACTCGCTGCCGCTGCTCGTCGACCACCTGCTCCGGGCCAACGCCCTGGATCCCGAGCTGCTCACCCTGGAGATCACCGAGAGCAGCATCCTCAGCGATCCGGAACGGATCCTGCGCCTGCTGCGCGATCTGCGGGCGCGCGGGGTCCGGCTGTCGATCGACGACTTCGGGACCGGGTACACGACCCTGTACTACCTGCGTCACCTCCCCGTCAACGAGGTGAAGATCGACAAGTCGTTCTTCCTCTACGGGCCGGAGGGCAGCTGCGATCCCATCATCGTCCGCTCCATCGTCGACCTCGGCCGCAACCTCGGGCTGTCCGTCGTGGCCGAGGGCATCGCCGACCAGCAGATCTGGAACGACCTGGTCACCCTCGGCTGCGAGCTGGGCCAGGGAAACGCCATCCATGCCCCGGCACCCCCGTCGGAGTGCCGTGACTGGATGATCGCCTACAGCGCCGGAGCCCACCTGGCCACGATCCCGATCAACGTCATCGGCCCCTCCTGACCACGCTCTCCCCCGTCGCCTTCCCTGGCCCCCGCCTCGTCCCGCCTTCCCCGGCCACTGTCTCCCCTCGCCGACCGGTGGCTAAGTGGCCTCAAATCCGTGAAATGAGCCCGTTTCGCCACCGGTCGGCGGTGCGCAGAGGGTGCGGACGGCGCGCCGTGCGCGGGTGGGGTGGGTCAGGTGGCGGTGCAGGAGACGGTGGCTCCGGCTCCGGTGCCGGTGCCGACGAAGCCGAAGTTGGTGGTCTGTCCGGCGCCGAGGCGGCCGTTGTAGGCGGCGTTGGTGACGGTCACGGTGCCGCTGGTGCCGGAGGCGGTACCACTCCACATGTTCCCGATGGAGGCGCCGCTGGGCAGGGTCATGGTGACCCGCCAGCCGTTGATCGCCGAGC
>JAAYAH010000275.1 GCA_012719445.1 Actinomycetales bacterium
CCCTGGCCGAGACCTCCCGCAACCTGTTCACCGCCGACTTCGGCCGCTCCAACTACGAGATCACCTGGGTGCTCGTCTCGCTCATCGTGGTGGCGTTGGTGCTGCGCAAGATCATCGGCGTCTTCGCCCTCGGGGAACGCTCCGTCGGCTGGGCCGGGGCCTCCGCCTACCTGGAGGTGCTGTGGATGGTCACCTTCTCCGTGGTGCTCACCAGCGGCATCGGCCGCCTGAGGGGCTGGGTGGCCACCCGTGCGGTCATCGCCCCGGTCATGGACACCTGGGAATCCGTCCGCGACTGGTCCCTCGAGGTCGCCGGCCCCGTCGGCGCGGTGGTCCAGTGGCTGGTCACCCTCGTCTCGCGTGCCGACGACGTCATCATCATCCCCGTCGCCTGGCTCACCCTCGGCGCCACCATCTACGGCACGAAGCTGGTGACCGAGTCCACTGCGTCGGCGGCGACCCCGGCTGAGGCGGGGGAGAAGGGGGCGTCGACAAGCAGGACAAGCAGGACAAGCACGGCGCGGCTGCGCCAGCTCGAGCTGGCGGCGCGCTCCGAGGCGCGGAAGGCGCTCGACGAGGCGGCGCAGCCGCTGCTCGGCCCCGTGAAGTCCACGCTGAGCTCCCTCGGGCGGATCGCCGCCGCCGGACTCGGGCCGATGGTGATGTTCTGCCTGCTGTTCACCCTGGCCAAGGCCGTCGAACTCGGCGTGCTCCACCTCGGGCGCTGGGTCGTCGGGCCGCAGGACCTGTGGGCCGGCGCGGCCACCGACCCCTACATTCTCGTCGTCGCGCGGATGGCCTATTTCCTGGCGGCGCTGGTGTTCATCGCGCCGGCGCTCGACCGGCTGCTGCGGGCCTCGGCACCCGCCGATCCGGTTGACTCCGAGTCGAGTCCGGTGAACTCCAGATAGGTCGGCGTCTGCCAGATCATCTCCACCCGCTCCGGGGTCATGCCTTCCGGGACGATGAAGTGGACGGTGGTGGACCAGCTCTCCGGACGGGCGGGCCGGTCGTCCTCGGACAGGCCGAAGTCCACGCCCGCCGCCATCGATGGGCCGGGCGTGTCCTCCGGGACGCAGTGCTCGTAGCTGGTGATCGCCGGATCCGCGTCGGTCACCGTCAGCGCCAGCGAGCTGGCCGGCAGGTACGTCTCGCCCTCCTGGGTGATCATGCGCAGGGAGCAGCCGGCCAGCGGGGACTCCGGGGGAGCGGACCAGTCGACGTCGACGGCGACCACGTCGATCGCGGTGCCGTCCGGAAGCGCCGGTTCCCGCTCCGCGGGCAGCCGGGTCACCCCGGTGAGCGGGACGTCGGCGAGAAGACGGTTGCCCACCCCCTCCACCGTGGCCACCTGGTCCAGGTGGACCGTCTCGCCGAGGCTGCCGGAGACCGGGTCGCTGGGGGAGTTGGGCAGGTAGACGTCCACGTAGCGGTAGGAGGAGGCCGCCAGCGCGAAGGCCACCGCGGGCACCACGGCGAGATACCACGTCCGGCTGCTCACAGCTCCTCCCCGAGGAAGTCGGTGCGCCGCGGGTTCTCGAGCAGGTCCTCCGCGCGGGCGTCGTCAATGCCCAGGTCGAACTCGATCCACGCGTCATCACCCGAGACGATGCCGCGGGTGACCTGCAGCCGGGAACCACTCAACGCCCCCGGATCCACCTCGAAGGCGAGCTCACAGGGCGCGGGCAGACCGGTCTGCTGGATGCTGCACGTGCTGGAGTGCTGGGTCGCGGCGGTCCGACCCTGCCCGTCGATCAGCTGCCCGCCGTAACTCAGCGGCTCGGGCACGCTGATGCTGCGCAGCTGGACGACCAGGAAGATGCCCTGCGTGCCGGTGCCCTCGTACACCTCATAGGCCTCCAGGCCGGCGACCTCGACGGTGCCGATGCGGTCGATGTGGCCTACCGAGCCCACCGAGCCGTCAGAGCCGTCAGCGACGTCAGGGCCGTCAGCCTGCGCGATGAACGGCCGGTCCACCACCTCCTGCGGGGAGGGGAACAGGCCGTTGATCCACGTGCCCAGGGAGATGGCGACGAGGATGAGGACGAACAGCGCGGACTGCTGCGGGGTCGGCGGCCGGGGTTTCAGGCGGGGCTTCAGTCGGGTCTTCAGCGTGGGCCTGCTGAGTTTCACCGCGTCACCTCCACCACGGGCACCGGGTCGAAGTGGCGGTAGGAGCCGTCGAGGGTGGACGCCCGCCACGTCACGGAACTGAGGATGAGGTTCTCGCCGGCCGGGGCGTCGATGACCAGGTCCACGGGGACGCCGGGGTTGAGCGCACCGAGGGGGTTGCCGTCGGCACGCTTGGTGGTGGCGAAGGTGGAGTCACCGTCCCCGGTCCAGGCCAGGATCTGCGAGAGCCCGAAGGAGTCCAGCGGCCGGGGCCCGGTGTTGGTGACGGTCAGTTCCATGACCTCCGTGACCTCATCGGTCAGGCCGTCGGTCCGGGTGCTCAGCCCGTGGACCACCACCTCCGCGGGCTCGGTGACGAAGGTCTGCCCCTGCGCCTCGGCGAGCGGAACGCGCGGGACCTCGCTCTCGGCGGCGTCGAATCCCCCGATCAACCCGAGCACACCCACGACGGCGACACCCGCCAGCAGGCGGAGGTTGCCGCGGCTGAACAGGTCCGATGCCAGCGACGATGCGAGCGTGCGCACCGGCCCGACGGGGGTACTCATGGACAGAAGAAAAGTGGCTCGGCGCGTCGCCCGCGCCACATCCGTGGGGTGGCTTAAAGTCAGCAGCGGTCAACAAACTCTCAACCTGAGCTTTAATCGTCGATGAAAGGGGCAGCCGATGCAGAAGATCGCCGCCGAG
>JAAYAH010000276.1 GCA_012719445.1 Actinomycetales bacterium
CACCTGGGACCTGGACGCGCCCCTGTTCCCCGACGCCGACGGGCGTCCGGGCTCGTGAGCGTCCTGCTGGACGCCGGTCCGTCGCTGAACTTCCTGGCCGTCGGCCAGGAGAACGTCCTCATCCAAGTCGCCGCGTCGGCCAACCTCGGTCTCGCCGTACCCCAGCGGGTCGAGAAGGAGATCCTGGGCGTCTGCCGGGATCCCCGGTTCCGGGGCACCCCGGCAGAGGCCACCTGGCGCAAGCTCTGCAGTGCCGGGCGCATCAGCGTGCTCGACGACACCCTGACCACCCAGCAGTTCATCGATGCGGTGACCCGGATCAGCGGCCAACCGGCTCACGAGCGCATCCGCAGCACCAGGAGTCTCGGCGAGATCATGGTGCTGACCCACGCCTCCGTCTTCGCCCAGCAGGGGCAGGACGTCTACGTACTGATCGACGAAGGCGACGGTCGAGGACGTGCCCTCCGGGAGATCGCCTGGCTCCAGGGGAGGCAGGCGCCCGGTCGACTCGTCCTGTGGAGCACACCCCAGGTCCTCAAGCAGGCCTCCGTCCAGGACGGATGGATCAAGGGCGGCCTGACCTGGGAGGCGGTCTACCGGCAGATGCGCCGGTTCGACGACGGGCTACCGCCGCTGACACCCCCGACCACGTAGCATCCGACGGTCGCACGCCCCGGCATCCCCTCGGTGAAGGCGTCGCCGTGATGCCCCGACCAATCCAGGGTGGGACGGCCCCCACCGTGCAGGGACTCGCTCAGCGCCGCGATCCGACGACTAGGGTCGGTCTGTGTCTATCGCTGTGAGTCATTCCACCGCTTCGCCCAGTGGCCACGGAGTTCCCGGGGTGCCGGAGCAGGGTCAGGTCGTGGACGTCCGCGGGTCGACGTGGGCGGTGGCCGAGGTCCGCGAGCAGGGCCTGCCACGCAGCCCGGGGGACGAGACGGTGGCGGGGCTGAACCATGTGGTGACCCTGCAGGCGTTGGACGAGGGCCGCCTGGGTGAGGAACTCACCGTGGTCTGGGAGCTGGAGCTCGGCCACACCATCACCCCGGACCAGGGGCTGCCGGTGACGATCCAGACCGAGGCGTTCGATGATCCGAACCTGCTGGCCGGGTTCGTTGACGCGATGCGCTGGGGCGCGGTGACCTCCGCGGACGAGCGCAGCTTCCAGGCGCCGTTCCGCAGCGGGGCCAGGGTGGAGGCCTACCAGCTGGAGCCCTTGCGCCGGGCCCTGTCAGCGTCGCGGACGAACCTGCTGCTGGCCGACGACGTCGGGTTGGGCAAGACCGTCGAGGCCGGTCTGGTGGTTCAGGAACTGCTGCTGCGGCACCGGGCGCGCACGGCGATCGTGGTGTGCCCGCCGAGCCTGGCGGTCAAGTGGCAGGACGAGATGCGCGAGAAGTTCGGCCTGGACTTCACGATCATCAACAGCGAGCGACTGCGGGAGGTCCGGCGCACCTACGGGTTGCACGCGAACCCGTTCCAGCTGTTCCCCCGGGTGATCGTGTCCATGGCCTGGCTGCCGAAGGTCCGGGCCCAGCGGATGCTGCGCGATGTGTACGCCCAGGCCGAGGCGACGAACACGGCCCGCCGGTTCGCTTTCGACATCCTGGTGGTCGACGAGGCGCACCATGTGGCGCCGGCGAGCCCGTCCGTGGTGGGGGGTGGGCGCGGGTACGCGGTGGACACTCAGCGCACGATCGCGGTCCGGGAGTTGGCGAACCGGTGCGAGCATCGGTTGTTTCTGTCCGCGACCCCGCACAACGGGCACCCGGAGTCGTTCACCGCGCTGCTGGAGATGATCGATTCCCGGCGGTTCTCCCGGGGGGCGCTGCTGGATGAGAAGGCGCTGCGGCAGGTCACGGTGCGCCGGTTGAAGAGCGATGTGCCGGACAAGGGGTTCCAGTCCCGGCAGGTCAAGCCGCTGCCGTTCGAGCCGGCCGCGGACGAGCAGGAGATGTTCGCGCTGCTGCAGCGGATCCTGATCGACAGCGCGAAGGCCAACGGGCGCGGCGCGTCCGGGGACATCACGGCGATGCTGTTCAAGAAGCGGTTCCTGTCCAGCCCGTGGTCCTTCGCCACCACGCTGGA
>JAAYAH010000040.1 GCA_012719445.1 Actinomycetales bacterium
GAACCCCTGACCCCCTCGATGCGAACGAGGTGCGCTACCGGACTGCGCTACAGCCCCGAGGCAGTCGCCAGACTAGCATCGCCGCCGTCGAGCGCTCGAATCCGTAACGGGCGGCGACGTGCGCGTCCCGTCGGCTCTCACCCGTGTCCCGCCCGTCCCGTCCGCCGACCGTGTCTCGCCCCGGCCCGAGGACTGGATCGGTGCCACGCCTACCCGTTGACGGCCCGGCGCCGCTCCAGCACGCCGTCCAGGTCGAACTCGTCGACGGCACGGTCGCCCTCGGTCCTCACGGCCGCGTCACCGGCTCGCCCCGTGCCCGAGCCCGCCGGGACGGAGACGGACCCCGGTGCGCGGGCGACTGCCGGCCCGTCCCCGTGGCGGCCTGCCACGGCTGCTGCACCGGCAGCGCTCCCGGCGGCGCTGCTCACCGCGGCGTCGGGGAGGAGGTCCGCCTCGGCCACCTGCTCGTGGACCGACCGGGCGTGGACCTCCTGCACCTCCGGTGCCGGCAGGGAGGGTCGGGGGGCGGGAGGCTTCAGGGTGTACGTCGGCGGGGGGACCGGCACCGGCGTCCAGGTGCCGTCGTCGATCACCACCGGGATCTCGGCGGTCGGCATGCCCGATGCCTCGTCGGAGACCGCGCGGGAACCCGCGACCGGTGCCCGATCCGGGCCCCGACAGACCCGGGCCGACGCCGCACGGCGACGTGCCGCCGCGGCCTCCCGGGCCCTGGCGGCGGCCCGCTCCCTCGCCGCCATGCGGAGGAGCACCACGTCCAGGCCGAGCAGCACCGTCGTCGGGAGTGCCGCCCTCCAGGTGAGGCTGGTCACCGCGGCGAGGATCCAGAGCAGCCCGGAGACCCCGGTCAGGAGCAGGAGCACAGCGGCCCGACGGCGGGCTGCGGTGCGCGAGGGAGCTCGACGCGGCGGTCCCGGACGGGCCGGGGGGCGGGCCGGGGGCCTGGACGGCGACCGCCGCCGCCCGCGGTGGGCGTGGGTGGCGGGCCGCCGCACCGGAATGGGGGTGTCGACGCCGGCAGGGCTCACGGCAACGGCCCGGTGCAGCGGGAGGCTGGACGGGCGATCGGTGTGGGTCCGCCCTCCGCCCTGCCTCCGGTCGAGCACCCTCGCCTGTTCGGAGAATCGGTCCCTGGTCCGGCCCTGCGCGAGGCTCTCGCGGCGGCGGGCCCAGTGCGGGACGAGGTACGCGGCCCACACCACCACGATGGCGACGAAGACCAGACTGCTCGGACCCACGGTACGAAACGGTAGGGCGGCACTCGGCGGGCCTCACGCATCCGCTGCGGTGTGTCGCTGGAGAGTCGCCTGCATACGGGTGTGACTCCTGTGACTCGTGTGATCTGAGGTGGTAACTGTCCAGTCCGTTCCGCCGGCCGAGGGCACGGGATCGTGGCGCGACCCGTTCCCGCCGACCGCGGGCGCGGGATCGTGGCTCAGCCCGTTCCCGTCGGCCGCGGCGACGGACTGGAGGCCTCGCAGGTCTCCCGCCACCGGCGCAGCAGCCCTCCCGGCACGTCCTCGGACGTGAGCGCGAAGGTGAGGTGGTCCCGCCAGGCGCCGTCGATGTGCAGGTAGCGCCGGCGCATGCCCTCGGGCCGGAACCCGAGCTTCTCCACCACCCGCAGGCTGGCGGCGTTCTCCGGGCGGATGTTCACCTCGATCCGGTGCAGCCCGAGGCCCAGCAGGCAGTGATCGGTCACCATGGCCACCGCGGTGGGGATGACGCCCCGGCCGGCAACCCTCCGGTCGATCCAGTATCCGATCTGCCCCGAGCGCAGCGACCCCCACTGCAACCCGCTGACCGTCACCTGACCGACGAACCTGCCGTCCAGGCACACGACCAGCGGCAGCATCCGCCCCGCTCTCGCCTCGCGGGCCAGCAGGCGCACCATCCCGGCATACCCCGGCGGCGCGCCGCCCGTCTCGGGTGGGGTCGCCTCCCACGGAGCCAGCCAGTCCAGGTTGGCCGACCGGACCCTCCGCCAGGCCCTACGGTCCCGCAGCCGCAGGGGCCGCAGCCGGAGCGGACCCTCGGTCAGGGTCACCGGCCAACTCCAGGCGGGACGGTCAGTCGTGTCGCTCATCGGGTCTCACCACCGGTCGCCCGCCGCTCCGGGACCCGCCAGTCGCCGGATCGGCCTCCGCTCTTGGCCACCACCCGTACCCCGGTGATCTCGGCGCTCCGGTCGACCGCCTTCACCATGTCGACCAACGCCAGGCCGGCGACCGCCACGCAGGTGAGGGCCTCCATCTCGACCCCGGTGCGGTCGGCTGTCCGCACCGTCGCGGTGATGTCCACCCCGTCGTCCACGACCGCGAGCCCGACGTCGACCCCGTGGACCGCGACGGGATGGGCCAGCGGCACCAGATCAGGGGTGCGCTTGGCGGCCTGGATGCCGGCCAGCCGGGCCACCCCGAGCGCGTCCCCCTTGGGCACGGAACCGTCACGGAGCAGGGCGATCACCTGTGGCGAGCACAGGACCCGGCCGACGGCCGTCGCCTCGCGTGCGGTAACCGGCTTCCCGGACACGTCGACCATGCGGGCGCTCCCGCTCGCGTCCAGGTGGGTCAGCCGCGGCTCCGGTACCGGCTCGCCGGGAGGACGGCTCATCGCCTGGCCCTGTCCAGCAGCATGCACGGCAGGGTGTCCCCGGGGCACACCCGGGTGACGTCCTCCGGCACCACCACGAGGCAGGTCGCATCGGCGAGATCGGTGACCAGATGGGACCCCTGCCCACCGAGTGGGCGCACCGTGTGCCGCCCGCCCCCGTCGACGTCGAGCGCCCCGCGGACGTACTGACGACGTCCGTTGGGCGACTCCCAGCCCTCCATGACGGTCGCCTGGACGAACGGCCGCTGCAACCGGGCCTCCCCCCACATGGTGCGGATCACCGGTCGGACGAAGACCTCGAAGGACACCATGGCGCTGACCGGGTTCCCGGGGAGGCAGAAGACCGGGGTCGCGTCCGGCCCGATGGTGCCGAACCCCTGCGGCATCCCCGGCGCCATCGCCACCGAGGTGAACCGCACCGTCCCCAGCCTGGCCAGCACCTCCTTGACGCTGTCGTAGGCCCCCGCGCTCACTCCCCCGCTGGTCACCAGGAGGTCCGCCCGCATGAGCTGGTCCTCGAGGGCCGACATCAGCAGGCGGGGGTCGTCCGGGACGACGCCGACGTGGTGCGCGATGCAGCCCAGCTCGTCCGCCGCCGCGGTGAGACCGTACCCGTTCGCGTCGTAGACCTGACCGAACCGCAGCGGCCGGCCGGGGCCGACCAGCTCGTTCCCGGTGGACAGCACGACCACCCGGGGACGCGGGTGCACGGCGACCCGCTCCCTGCCCACCGCGGCGAGCGCGGACACGTGCCGGGGGGTGAGCCGGCTGCCCGCGCTGAGCACGAGGTCACCCGCGCGCAGGTCCTCCCCGGCGCGGCGCAGGAACTGGCCGGGCACCGGTGCCTGCCGGATCTCGACCCTGGCCAGCCCGCCGTCCGTCCACTCCACGGGGACGACGGCCCCGCAGCCGACGGGGACCGGCGCGCCGGTCATGATCCTGGCAGCCGCGCCCTGGGGCAGCCGCAGCTCCTCGGAGCTCCCGGCGGGCAGGTCGGCGATGACCGGGAGCGTGATCGGATGATGTCCCGTCGCCGCGGCGACGTCGGGCATGAGGACGGCGTACCCGTCCATCGCCGAGTTGTCGAAGGGCGGCAGGTCGACCTCCGCCACGACGTCCTCGGCGAGCACGCAGTCGACGGCGTCCAGCAGGGCGAGGTCCAGCGGGGGCAGCGGCTCCACCGCGGCCAGGCACTCGGCGAGGTGCTCCTCGACAGGTCTCACCCGTCACCGCCCGGATCGGGGACGCCGCGCTCCTCGGGCAGCTCGGCGACGAACTCCCGCAGCCAGGACCGCATGCCCTGGCCGAGGTCCGGCCGGTCGCAGGCGATCTGCACCACGGCCTTGAGGTAGTCGAGCCGGTCCCCGGTGTCGTACCGGCGACCGCGGAAGACGAGGCCGTACACCCCGCCCCCCGGCTCCCCGTCGCTCCGGGCCAGCGCCTGGAGGGCGTCGGTGAGCTGGATCTCGCCGCCGCGTCCCGGGGCGGTGGTGCGGAGCTCGTCGAAGACCCGCGGGTGGAGCACGTACCTGCCGATCACGGCCAGGTTGCTCGGGGCGTCGGCCGGGTCCGGCTTCTCCACCATCCCGGTCACCCGGACGACGTCCTCGGTCCCGGTCGGCTCGATCGCAGCGCACCCGTACAGGTGGATCTGCTCCCTGGGGACCTCCATCAACGCCACGACGCTGGCCCCGGTACGGCCATGGAGGTCGACCATGCGGCCCAGCAGGTCGTCGTGCTCGTCGATGAGGTCGTCGCCGAGCAGGACGGCGAAGGGCGCGTCGCCGACGTGGGCGGCCGCGCAGAGGACGGCGTGGCCGAGGCCCTTCGGGTCGCCCTGCCGGGTGTAGTGCATGTCCGCCAGCACCGCCGACTTCTGGACCCGGGCCAGCCGCGTGCTGTCGCCCTTGTCCTCGAGCACGGCCTCGAGCTCCCAGGCCCGGTCGAAGTGGTCCTCCAGCGAGCGCTTGTTCCGCCCCGTGATCACGAGTACGTCGGTCAGGCCGGCGGAGACCGCCTCCTCCACCACGTACTGGATGGCGGGCTTGTCGACGACCGGCAGCATCTCCTTGGGGGTCGCCTTGGTCGCGGGCAGGAACCGGGTGCCGAGCCCCGCGGCGGGGATCACGGCCTTGGTGACGACGGAACGGCGATCGGCGTCGCCGGCCGCGAGGTCCTCCGGCCGGTACGTCAGCCCACCGGCCGGACGTTCCTGGACATAGAGATCGGATGGGGGATTGTCAGTCACCGAGCCACCTGTCGTCCCAAGGGGGAGGAACCGTTCTGTCATGACCGAAGGCTACCGAGCCGACACTGATTGCCCGCCAGAGGTGGTCGCTAAGCACCATCGGTCCCGACCTGTCCGTTTTGCGGAATACAGTGCACCGTCGGCCGCCCTCATGATCTCAGCACCCGTCCGCCCGTGCGACGGATAGGCCGCCACGCCGACGGAGACCGTGACGGTGCGCACGGTCCCACCCACCTGGAACGGCGCGGCCCTGACGGCCGAGACCACCCGGGCGGCGACCCGGGCGGCTCCCTCACCGTCGGTCTCCGGCAGGATGACCGCGAACTCCTCCCCGCCGTACCGCGCCACCGTATCGACCTCGCGCAGGCAGACCCGCAACCTGTTGGCGAACTCGCGGAGGACGGCGTCACCGAAGGCGTGCCCCTGGGTGTCGTTGACCTGCTTGAAGTTGTCCAGGTCGAGCATGAGCACGCTGAGCGGACGCCGGAACCTGCTGGCCCGCTCGACCTCCTTCGCCAGTGTCGAGGAGAGGTGCCGGAAGTTGCCGGCCCCGGTGAGCGGGTCTGTGACCGACAGCCGCCGCGCCTCCTCGTGCATCCGGACGTTGGCCACCGCCGTCCCCGCCTGGGCGACCAGCGCCCCGATGGCGGCCAGCGCCTGCTCGTCGTACGGTGGGTCGCCGACCCCCCGGGCCACGGCCAGGGCGCCGACGGTCCTCCCCTCCCGCTTGAGCGGCAGGCCGAGCGCCGGGCCGGCGCAGGGGATCTCCGCCGAACCCATCCGGCCGCCCCGTGCCACGGCCGCGGTCGCCAGCTCGACGAGACCGGGGACCGCGCCTGCGGCCTCGGCGTCCGCGTCGTCGCTGGTGGCGCGGATGCGTTCCTCGAGCCGATACGCGTCACCGAGGAGCGCGACGCCGACGACGGCGTCGGTCCCGCTCATCGCGGTCTCCAGCACGGTGCGCAGCAGCCCGTCGAGATCGTGGGTGCGGCCCAGCGCCTCGCCGAAGCGCTCGAAGGTGTCCGACAGCGCGTCCCGGCTCCCGCTCAACTGCCGGATGGTGGCCTCGAGCCGGTCGGCCATGGTGTCGAACGCGTCCGAGAGCCGGCCCACCTCGTCCCGCCCGGACAGGCCGGCCCTGGCCGTGAGGTCGCCCCCGCCGAGCCGTTCTGCCGCCTTGGCCAGGTGGGCCAGCGGCCGGGTCAGCCGGACGGCGAGCAGGCCGACGAGCAGCGCCGCGATCCCGGTCGTCCCCGCGACGAGGGCGGCGAACCCCACCCCGGTCCCGTTGCCGGTCCTGGACGTCACGGCGAGGACCGTGAACGGCAGTCCCGCCTGGCGGGGTTGCAGGGAGAAGTACGACGTGTCACCGGCCCAGCCCGTCGACCTGCCGCCCGCGACGGCCTCGATCACCGGTGCGGGGACGGTCCCGGGCGAGGCGACGACCTCGCGCTGCCCCGCACCGGCCGCCGGACCGGCGAGCAGTGCGACCGTCGTCCCCGCGGGGAGGGAGCGGACCCCATCGATCCCGGTCACCCGCTCCCGGTCGAGCGGCAGCCAGCCGACCACCCTCGCCGTGGCGGAACGCGGCAGTGGGATCTTCACCGTCTCCGCCAATGCGGCCCGGCTCGGGTTGGCCGTGCTCTCGGCGCACGAGAGACCCGATTGCTCCGCGGTGACCCGCGCGACGCCTCCCGGCCCCATCCCGACGAGGACCGGCCCCCGCGACGCCAGCACCCTTCCCTCGGGATCGAGCACGACGAGGGTGAGATCCGGGTGACGTTCCGCCGCCCGCCGCAGGGCCGTGTCCGACCGGACCGGACCGAGCCTCCCGTCCAGGGCGACGCCGGCGACCAGCTCGCTGGCGACCGCAGCCGAGGCGTCACCCACCTCGCGGCAGCGGTGGAACAGGGCCGTCGACGTCGACACGGCGACCCGTGGTGCGGTCTCCGTCGCGTAGGTTCGCTCAGCCCTTGGCACGATCAGGCAAAGGGCGGTCCATGAGGCCAGCAACGGCCCCACAATGACGCCCGAGAGCACGAGGGCGAGCCGGGCGCGCAGCGACACGATCCCCTCCCGAGGACGACTGCGACCGTGACAGGCCGCGGGTGTACGACGATCGTGACACGATGGGAGCGGTGAGTGAACATGGGCATACGAAGCGTAGGCAGTCGGACGTGGTAGCTGACCAGGCCCCCCTGCCTGTCTCGGGCGCGGGCGTGACATACGTCACCGAGGCGAAACAGGTGCTGCGCCAGCGGATCCGGGCCGAGCGACGCGCCAGGTCGCCGCAGGAGCGGCACGACGTGGCGGTGGCGCTGCACGGCGTCCTCCGCGAGCTGCGCGAGGTCCGCCGGGCCGCCTGTGTCGCGCTCTACGCCGCGACTCCCGGGGAGCCGGGCACCCACCTCATCCGCGAGGCGCTGCGGGACGTCGGGGTCCGGGTGCTGCTTCCCGTCGTCGAGAGTGATCTCGACCTCGACTGGGCGGTGGACGACGGCCGGATGCGACCGTCACCCCACCTGCCGTTCCCCGAGCCGGCAGGCCGCAGGCTCGGCCACTCGGCGATCGCCCAGGCGGAGGTCGTCCTCCTCCCCGCCCTCGCCGTCGACACGCTCGGACACCGGCTGGGACAGGGCGGGGGGAGCTACGACAGGGCCCTGCGCCGGGTGCACCCGGCGTCGCTCGTGCTGGCCCTGGTCCACGACGAGGAGCTCTTCGACGCCGCGGTGGAGCCGCTCCCGGTCGCACCGCACGACGTCCCCGTCGGCGGCGTGGTGACGCCGACGCGGTGGATGCGCTTCGACCCGCTCCCCCGGGACCGCTGACTCAGGTGGCCGGGACGAGCCGCAGTTCGTCGTCCTTCTGCTCCCGCACGGCGTCCTCGGAGAACGCCCACGGCTTGCTCCGGCCGGCTCGCCAGTCGTCGATCTGGTCGTCGAAGTGGGCGTTCCCCGGATGGCCGGACACCCCGCTCTGGTTGATCCAGCGCGACTGGTCGAAGTCCGCCAGGTCCACCGTCATCCGCATCGCCGGTCCCGAGTCCACCCGGAAGCTGCCGCCGGCGGCGTTCCAGGAGTAGGCGGAGACGGACGACGGGCCTCCCGGCACCTCGTACGGCCCGCGGTCGAGCAGCCAGCGCATCGGCGCGGGCCACACGCTCTCGGCGAGCGGTCGCCCCGCGAGCTCGACGCTGTGCGGCTTGCCCCACCGCCACCGCTCGGGGTCCTTGCCGAGCTGGCTGGTCAGCCGCAGCCGGGCCTGGACGAGCGCCCTGCGGAGGATCTCGTCGCGGGCCTCGATGACGTTCGGGGTCCTGCGGTCGTCCCACCACGAGTCCCTCGGCCGCTTGAGCAGCTGCCGGACCACCTCGGACCAGCGGTCCCCCCCGTCCGGCTCGGTGCCGTCGGACAGCTCGTCGGCGAAGGTCAGGTCCAGCAGCTCAGCCCACACCGCGTTGAAGTAGGCGGCCGAGGCCGAGTCGGTCGGCTGGGTGTAGTCCCAGCCACGCAGCAGCTGCTGCCCCTCCCGGGTGAACACGTCGACCTTCTGGGCGAGCAGGAGCGGCACCAGCTCCGCCGCCATCCCGTTGCGGGTGTCGGTCTGGAACCGGTCGAGATCCTCGACGCTGAGCTGCCTGCCGTCCTTCACCGCCTGGGTGACGAGCGTCCTGAGCCGCTGCGACCGGTAGCCGTAGTCCCAGGTCCCGGACAGCGGGACGGGCGCGTCACGGCCGGTCGTCGCCTGCCCGGCGGAGACGACGAACCCCTCCGGGGGATCGACGACCGCTGGCAGCCGCACCGGGCGGACATACCGGATCCACCCGTCCCGGCTCTCCCACCCGGACCCCGGCCACGTCCCGTCCACCGGCAGCGGCGAGTCGCCGGACGCCGCCCTCCGCACCGGGACCCGACCGGCCAGCTGGTACCCGATCTGCCCGCCGACGTCGGCGAAGACGACGTTCAGGGCCGGGGCGGACAGCAACGCCGCAGAGGCCCGCAACTGCTGCACGCTGCTCGCCGCGTTCATCCCCAGCAGGGCGTCCATGGACCTGCCAGGACGCGACCCGGTCCACGCGACGGAGACCCCGAAGCCGCTGAGCCGGACCGGTTCCTGGCCGGGCGTCAGCGCCTCGCCGTCGACCGGCGAGACGTTGTCGACGTCGGAGAGCAGGGGACCGTGACCGGTCGAACGCACCACCACCTTCACCGCGGACGATCCCGCGACCTGGATCACCTCCTCGCGGGAGTCGAGCGGCTTGACCTGCCCCTCCCGCAGGTAGGAGTCGTCGAGCACGATCTCCAGGTAGTAGTCGGTGGTGTCGATGTTCGCGCTGGAGATCGCCCAGGCGAGCCGGGTGTTGTGCCCGCTGAGGACCCCCGGCATCCCGGCGGTGGAGAACCCGCTCACGTCGTAGGAGCAGGTCGGGCTGACGTTCCGGCAGTGCAGCCCGACCTGGTACAGGACGCCGGGGAGGGCGGTGGTCAGGTTGACGTCGGCCGCGAGCACCGGGCTGCCGGTCGAGGTGAGGTCACCGGAGACGGCGACGGAGCTCCCCCCGGCGCCGTTGCCGGCGAACAGCGTCGGCACGGCGTCCAGGACCTGCCGGGCCTGCTGGACGGCGTCCTGCCCGCCGTCCGTGCTCAGCGCGTACGCCGCCCCGCTGGTGAAGGTGACGTCCTCCTCGCCTCCGACCGCGGCCCGCTCCGTCCCCGCGGCCCGCACCATGGCCCGTCCGGTCACCGTGGCCCGCCGGGACGCCGTGGTGTCGATGACCGGACTGTGCTCGTCGTAGGGGTAGCCCGGGTAGAGCTTGTCCACCCTGGCGACGTCCTTGACCGTCGCGAAGATCCGGGCACGGTCCAGCTCGTCCGTCCGGCGCGGGGTCAACTGCCAGGCGACGACCTTGAACCAGGCGAGCGAGTCGACGGCGCTCCACGAGTCGATCCGGGGCAGCCGGGTGCCCAGGCCGAGCAGGGTGTAGTTCACCGACAGCTCGGTCAGCGAACGCCCGCGAAGGTAGTCGTTGACCCCGGCGGCGTAGGCGTCCAGGGCGACCCTGGTCGAGGGCGCCACCAGTTCGAGCTCCTGCTCGGCGGTCTGGCGCCAGCCGAGGGTGCGCACGGCGGTGTCCGCCGCGACGGCCCCCGAGGTGTCCCCCACCAGCTCGGCCAGCCGGCCGGAGGCGACGCGGCGACGCAGGTCCATCTCGAAGAAGCGGTCCTGGGCGTGCACGTAGCCCTGGGCGCGGAAGAGGCTCTCCGCGTCGTCGGCGTAGATCTGCGGAATACCCCGGCTGTCCCGCACCACGGTCACCGGCGACCGCAGGCCCGGCAGCGCCACCTCACCCCCGTACTCCGGGAAGGGACGCCGCAGGTAGACGATCGTCATCACCATGCCGGCGACGAGCCCGGTCACCACGAGGGCTGCGATGCCGGCGAGAGCGAGGCGGACAGCACGGCGTCGGGTCACGGCCGCAGCCTAGTCAGCGCCTACGCTGTGATGTGGGTGGGCGGACACGGCGCCCCCAGGCAATGCCCGGACCCCGGGTGCAGGTGTGATCTCAGACACACCCGGGCAGCTGAGCCGAGAGGTCGCGGATGAGCATCGAGCAGCTCGACGTCGTGCTGCTCATCGCCTCGGGAGTGCTCCTGGCCGCCGTCGCCGCGGTCAGGCTGTCCGCCTCGACCTCCCTGCCGTCCCTGCTGCTCTACCTCGGGCTCGGGCTGCTCATCGGCGAGGGCGGGCTCGGGCTGCGGTTCGACGACGCCGAACTCACCGGCGCGCTCGGGTACGCCGCACTCATCCTCATCCTGGCCGAGGGCGGGCTGACCACCCGGTGGGACACCGTCCGCCCGGCGATGTTCCCGGCCGTGCTGCTCGCCACCGTCGGCACCACGGTCTCCCTCGTGGTCACCGGCGCGGCAGCGCACTGGATCCTCGACGTGGAGTGGCCGTTCGCCCTGCTCATCGGGGCGGTGCTGGCGTCGACGGACGCCGCGGCCGTGTTCTCGGTGCTGCGCAGGGTCCCGCTGCCCACCCGCCTCACCGGCATGCTGGAGGCGGAGTCCGGCCTCAACGACCCGCCCGCCGTGATCGCCGTCGTCGCACTGACGGCACACGTGCTCGGCGGCGAGGGGGCACACCACCCGGTGCTGCTCCTCGCCGACGCGGTGCTGGAGCTCTTCCTCGGCGCGGTCGTCGGGCTCGCGCTCGGCCGCCTCGGCGCGGCCGTCCTGCGCCGGATCGCCCTACCCGCCTCCGGGCTCTACCCGATCACGGTGCTGGGACTCGCGCTGGGCACCTACGCCGTGGCCTCCGCCGCCCACGGCTCCGGGTTCCTCGCGACGTACCTCGCCTGCCTCGTCCTCGGCAACGCCCGGCTGCCGCACGGCACCGCGGTCCGCTCCTTCGCCGAGGGCGTCGGCTGGATCGCCCAGATCGGCCTGTTCGTCCTGCTCGGGCTGCTGGCCTCGCCGTCGAGGCTTCCCCAGTACCTGTTCCCGGCGATCGGGATCGGGCTGGTCCTCGTCCTGCTCGCCCGGCCGCTCTCGGTGATCGTGTCCACCTGGTCGTTCCGACTGCCGTGGCGGGACTCGGTCTTCCTGTGCTGGGCCGGGCTGCGCGGAGCCGTGCCGATCATCCTGGCCACGGTGCCGATGGCCGCCGGCGTCCCCGGCGGACGGGAGATCTTCGACCTGGTGTTCGTGCTGGTGACGGTGCTGACCCTGGTCCAGGCGCCGATCCTGCCCTGGCTGGCCCGCCGGCTGAACCTGATCTCCGCCTTCGCGGCCGTCGACCTCGAGGTCGAGGTCTCCCCCCTCGGGACGCTCCGGGCGGACGTGCTGCAGGTGCGGATCGGCCCGACCTCGCGCCTGCACGGCCTGGAGATCTTCGAGCTGCGGCTGCCTCCCGGTGCCAACGTCACCCTCGTGGTGCGCGGCGGGAGGGCGTTCGTCCCCGGCTCGCACACCGTGCTCCATCACGACGACGACCTCATCGTCATCGTCCCTGCCGCCGAACGGCTCCGGACGGAGCAGCGGCTGCGCCAGCTCAGCCTCGGCGGCAAGCTGGCCGCCTGGCGGTCCCCGGCCCGGGTCAGCAGGGGGCTGCGACGCATGCCCGGATCGTCCGGATCGGTCATGGCCCAGGTCCCTCGAACGGTCGTCGTCGCCCCGATGCCCGCGCGACGCACCGGCTGGTGGGCATATCCTTGGCACTCGAAGCGTTCGAGTGCCAAGGAACACCCCGGCGCCGGAACGTGACGGGGTCGTGAGGACACGGCCCGGAGACGTGACACAGGAGGACGACGTGCCCACGTACGCCTACGCGTGCACCGCGTGCGAGCACCGGTTCGAGGTCCGGCAATCCTTCACCGACGGGTCGCTCACGACCTGCCCCCGGTGCGAGGGCAGGCTCCGCAAGCTGTTCAACGCGGTGGGCATCGTGTTCAAGGGGTCGGGCTTCTACCGCACCGACTCGCGGACCTCCGGCAAGGGCTCCCGGTCCACGTCCGGCACGACGTCGAACGGCTCCGGCACCACCTCGTCCGGCACCACCTCGAGCGACTCCGGTTCCACGTCGTCCTCGACCGCGTCCGGCGGGTCGGGCACGAAGGACTCGGGATCGACGTCGTCCTCGAAGACCCCGGTGACCGCCTCCTCGTCCTCGGCGGCCTGACCCCGCGAGTCGTCCACAACCGGCGGCCGACGTCCGGCCGTCCACAGCTCCGTCGGGCGCTCATGGCCTCCCGTGCCCTGCGGCTACGGTCGACCCATGACGACGCCCCCCACAGTCGGCACCCCTGCGCAGCCGCCCGGTGAGACCGGCGCCACCGTGCAGGCGGAGATCGGCATCATCGGAGGTTCCGGCTTCTACTCGTTCCTCGACGGGGCTCACGAGACCACCGTCGACACCCCGTTCGGGGAGCCCAGCGCCCCGGTCACCGTCGGGACCTGTGCCGGTCGACGCGTCGCGTTCGTGCCCCGGCACGGGCGCGGCCACCGCCTCCCGGCCCACCGGGTGAACTACCGCGCGAACCTGTGGGCGCTGCGGGCACTCGGCGCCCGCCAGGTGCTCGCCCCGTGCGCCGTCGGATCGATGCGACCCGAGCTCGGCCCGGGGTCCCTGGTGATCCCCGACCAGGTGATCGACCGGACCTGGGGCCGGAAACACACGATCTTCGACGACGAGGGCGCCGCGATCCACGTCTCCTTCGCCGAGCCGTACTGCCCCCGCGGGCGGCACACCGTCGCGTCCGCCGCCGAGCAGGTGGGGTGGCCCGCCAGAACCGGAAGCACCCTGGTCGTCATCAACGGTCCCCGGTTCTCCACCCGGGCGGAGTCCCGGTGGCACGCGGCGATGGGCGCCGAGATCGTCGGCATGACCGGGATGCCGGAGGCGGCGATCGCCAGGGAACTGGCCCTCTGCTACACCTCCGTCGCCGTGGTCACCGACCTGGACGCCGGGTTCGAGGACGGCGAGGGGGTCACCCAGACCGAGGTCTTCACGACGTTCTCCCGCAGCCTGGAACGGCTCAAGTCCCTGCTCGCCCTCGCCGTCGACGAGCTCCCGGCGGGTGACTGCGTGTGCCGGCACTCTCTCGACGGGATGAACCTCCCGTTCCCCCTCCCGTGAGGTCCCGGCCCCATGCCCCCGCAGCCGCTCCGTGCCACGACCGTCAGGTCGGTACGCCTCGCCACGGCCCGCTTCCGGCGCCCGCTGCTCGCGGGCTGCGTCGCCGCCGCGGTCGCGTCCGGCTTGCAGATGCTGGCCCCCTCACCCCCGCCGACGGACCGGGTGCTCGTCGCGGGGAGGGATCTGCCCGCAGGGACGACGGTGGGCCCGGCCGATCTCACCGAGGCGTCCTGGCCGGTGGGTGCGGTCCCCGACGGAGCGCTGACGGCGGACCAGCTCGGGGCACGCGCCGTCCTCGCCGTGCCGATGAGACGCGGTGAACCGCTGACCGATGTCCGGCTCGTCGGTGACGCGCTCCTCGACGGCCAGTCTCCCGGGACGAGAGCGGTCACCGTTCGCCCGGCCGACCCGGCCATGGCGTCGCTGCTGCGCGCCGGAGACCGGGTGGACGTCGTCGCCGCGGGAGCGCCAACCGACGGGAGCGCCCCCGCCGTGCCCGGGGACACCCCGGCCGACACGCCGATCGACACGCCGGGGATTTCCGCGGGCTCGGTGCTGGCCGAGAACGCGCTCGTGCTCTCGACGGTCGCGGCCGGATCGGGGGCGGGTGAGGCGTCCGGTCCCCTCGCCTGGACCGGCGACCCGGGCCCGTCCGGGGAGGTGGGAGCCGTCCTGCTGGCGCTTCCCGGCGAGACGGCGCACCGGGTCGCGGCGGTGGCGGCAGTCTCGTCACTCGGTGTCGCTCTACGATCACGCATCTGACACCACGGCACCCGAACGGACCGAGAACCGGGGCCCGAGGATCGAAACGTCCGATGATCGGCCGCTATCGTCGGCCCGTCCGCACCACCCTGCTGGCGCCCGCACCGGGCGTCCGCCGAGAAGGGCACACGCACATGCTGAAGGGTTTCAAGGACTTCCTGCTCCGCGGCAACGTCATGGACCTCGCTATCGCCGTGGTCATCGGCACCGCGTTCACCACGGTCGTCACGGCCATCGTCAAGGGCTTCATCGACCCGCTGATCGGCCTGTTCGTCATGGGCAACCTCGACAACCAGCTCGACTTCACCATCTTCAAGAGCCACTTCAACTTCGGGATGATCCTCTCCGCGCTCATCTACTTCACCATCGTGGCCGCGGTGATCTACTTCCTGATCGTCATCCCGATGAAGAAGATCATGGAGCGTCGGGCCCGGGGCGAGGAACCGCCGTCGGACACCCCGCCGTCCGAGGACATCGCCCTGCTCACCGAGATCCGCGACCTGCTGCGCGCCCAGCAGCGCCAGTAGGCGTGATCCGGGGCTGACACCGCACCGCGGGCCACTCCACCGTCTCTGTCGGAGGCGTCGAGGGGTCGCCCGTCGCGTGCCGGCCCGTGGTCCGGGGGGAGGCGGGTGGGAGATCCCCTCGCCTCCCCCGGCACGGGTCCGGCGCGACACGTTCCCCGGGCGGGTCCGGTACGGACTCGCCTCGCACTCGGTCGGGCCGTCACCGGCCCTGCCCGGAGCGGCTCAGTCCCAGTGCGGAGGCCGCTCCCGGAGCAGATGATCGTCGCTCTCCTGGGCCTCGTCCCCCCACCCGCGATCCGTGTCGTCGACGCTCCGGTCGGGAAGGAGCTGCTCCTCCCGAGGGGAACCGGACCGTGCCGGGTTGGCCTCCTGCGTCGGCCGCCCCGAGCTGTCACCCTCGGCCGGGCCGCGATCGCCCTCCCCACGCTGGTGGTCGGCGCCCGGCTGGTCGGCGCCCGGCTGATCGTCGGCACCCCGACGGTCGTTGACGCCGCGCTGCGCTCCGGGACCGCGTCCGGGAGCCCCGTCACCCTCGCTCATGCCGCCCCTGCTCCTCCGGACGGCCTCCCAGCACGCCCGGATCCGATCGATCTCCGCGTCGGGGTCGCGGAAGAGATCCGTCGAGGACACCCGGCAGTAGCTCCAACCCGAGCACTCCAGCCGTTCCCGGCGCTGTCGGTCCCGTTCCCGCAGGCTCGACCGGGAGACGTGGGCCGGGCCGTCGAGCTCGACGGCCACGAGCCGGCGCCCGGGGACGTCCGGATCGCCCAGCACCAGTTCGATCGGCCAGTCCGGGTCACCGACCAACTGCTGGACGGGGAGCCCGGCCGCGACGAGCCGGTCCCTGAGATCCGCGACCAGCGGATCACCGGCCTGTCCCTCCGCGTCCTCACCGGCTGCCGGATCACCGGCCCCGGTGGTGCCGATCACGTCGCGTCCCCGGGTCACGGCCGGAGACTCCGCGATCTCCTGGACCCGGCGCAGCAACCGGACCCCGGCGCCCCAACCGTCCGGGTCACCGCCGAGGCGGACGGCGTCGACACAGCTGACCACCGTCGTCCGGAGCCTGGCCCGGGTCAACGCGGTCCGCAGGCCGGCGACCCCGGTGGGACCGTCCAACCCTCCGCCGCGCGGAGGCACGCCACCCTCGCCGCAGACCGCTCCGACAGCGACGATCACGTGGTCACGCTCGATCCCGAGCAAGCGGTCGGTCGGTGCGACCAGGAACCGCTCGCGACGGTCCGTCCCGGTCCAGTGGCGCTCCAGCCAGGCGGCGAGCCGCGGTCGCCGCGGCGCCGCGGCCTGCAGCGCCTCCTCCAGCAGCTCGGCCTGCCGCGGTTCCAGGGTGGCGACCATGAGCGACTCGCCCTCGTGCACCGTCGCGTGTTCCTCCACCAGGTTCACGACCCGCCGCACGGCTGCCTCTGTCCCGTGCGGGGACCGCGTCCCGGTCCCGGGCTCGCCCGGGTGACCCGCTTCGTTCCCGGTCGTGCGCGGATCCGGCTCCCGTTCCCGGACCAGCACGTACCGGAGCGGCGAGCGCGGGGCGGTCCCCGGCACCAGCGACCATCCGGGTTCGTCGGGCAGCAGCGGCGCGAGCAACCGCCCGTCCCGTGCCCGGTGGTCCGTGGCGAGCCGGTGCCGGCACGCGACCGGGGCGACGGCGTCGAGCACGGACACGGCTCCGGACGCCGGCGGGATCCCGCGCGGATCACCCGCCACGATCACCTGCCGACCGCGGGCGAGAGACGCGGCGACCTCGGGCAGCGGGACGTGGGCGGCGTCGTCGACGATCACCACGTCGGCGAACGGCCGGTCGGGGACAGCGGGCGGCAACAGCCGGGCGATCGCGTCGGGGCTCATCACCCACACCGGACGCAGCGCCGTGAGCACGGTGGTGGCTCGGCGGACGAGGTCCAGCGGCCAGACCGACCGGTGACCGCGGGCCACCTCCGTCCTCAGCCACCTGGCCTCGCCCGGGTACCGACGCACGGCCTCGACGGCCCGCCGGACCACCCGGGCGCGCAGCACCATCGCCCCGGCGTCGAGGTGGGCGCGATCCGCTCTGGCGTACTCCTCGGCCAGTCGCCGGGTCCCGCCGTCCTGGTGGTGGGCGAGCTGCGGGTCGTCCCTGAGGATGGCCTCCAGCACGGAGGCCCACCAGGCGAGGTCGAGCTCGGCCGCGACCCCGTCGTCCTCGGGGCCCCTGGCCCGCAGGTCGTCGACGAGCACGCCGAGTCCCGCCCGCCGGAGACGCTCCAGCAGCACGGTGCGGCGCGGCTGCCGCCGCAGCCCTCCGACGTCGGAGGAGAGATCCTCGAGCAGGGCCTCCAGGTCGGGGAGAGGAAGGTCGACGAGCTCCGGGGTCCCCGGGCGGTGCAGCACCCCGGAGACCACGGCGAGCGCCGATTCCAGGCTGGCCACCGCCGTCGCGGTGTCGACGAGCCCGTCCGGCACCCGGGGCGTGCTTCTCTCCACGGCCATCGACCACCAGGCATCCCGCTGCCGCAGGGCGGTGGCGAGCAGGGCGTGCAGGTCCCGCGGATGGGCACCGGATCGCACGAGGGCCCTGGCCCGGCGCCGCAGCCGGTGCCGGCCCATCCACCCCCGAGCCTCCCCGCCCTCGGCGAGGTCGGACTCCGGGTGCTCCGACGCTCGGGTCCCCGGCTCGGTGGTGTCGGGCGCGGGGCTCCGGGACCCGAGGTCCGTCTGCTCGTCCGCTCCGGGGCGCGGGTCCGCGTCCGCGCCGGGGCTCAGATCCGCACCCGCTCCGGGGTTCCGGTCCGCACCCGCGCCGGGGTTCCGGTCCGCGTCCGCCCCGAAGGCGCCGAACCGGGTACCCAGCGGGGCCGTGGCGGCGATGAGCTCGGCGAGCTGCTGCTCGTACACCTCGGGCAGCAGGACGTCGAGCGTGTCCTGCACACCGTGCAGCAGGTCGAGCTGCGGGCCCCAGCCGCGCACCGTCTCCGCCGGTACCAGCCCGCACGCCTCGGTGATGGCGTCCAGGTGGCGGCGGGCCCGACCGAGCCCGTCGAGAGCGCGACGCGTCGCCGCGAGCACCCGCTCCGCCTCCTCGTCGGTGCGGATCACGGCGTCCAGCCAGCGGGTGTCCCGCAGGGTCAGCCGGAAGGCCCCGGCCTCGGCGGCCTCGCCCAGCTCCCGTCGCAACCGGTCCCGCTCCCGCGCGTCGAGGCGGACGAGCACCTCGGCGGGCAGCCGAACCCTGGTCCTCGGCGGGTCGCGTCGGGCCATCAGGGCGACGAGCTGGGTCATCGCCTCGTACGCCGAGACGTTCCACGGAGCGCGGCGGGCGTGCAGGGCCCGGGTCGCGGCGGAGAGCCGGTCCCGGCGATCGCGCACCGTGTTCCGGGCACGGCGGGCGGCGTCCTCGGCCTCGGCGGCGACCCGCGCGGCCTCGCCGGAGCCGATCGCGTCGAGAGACGCCCGAAGACCCTCCAGGACGCCGCGGTGGTCGCCGTTGCCGTCCTGGAGGTCGAGCACGAGGTCCGGCAGGCCGGCGACGGCGAGCCGGGCGACGAAGGCGTCCGCTGTGGCGCGGCGCGACGTCACCACCAGCACCCGCCGGCCGGCTGCGGCCTGGGTGGCCGCGATCGCGGCGAGGGTGTGGGTCAGCCCCGATCCGGGCGGCCCCTCGACGGCGAGATGCTGCCCGGTGAGCGCGGTGTCGAGGGCTCGGTGCTGCGCGGGGTCGAGGTCGAAGGCGAGGGTGACGCGACCGCGCTCCGCCGTCGCCTGCTCCTGCGGCCGTCCCTCGGCCGACGACGTCGTGCCCTGGCTCAGCACCCGGCCCAGCAGGGGGTGAGCCACGAGCGCAGGGCCGGCGTCCTCCAGGTCCGCGAGGAGGGACCGGGACCCCGCGGTGAAGATACCCACCCGCAGGCAGCGCTCGATCCGGAACCCGGTGACCTCGGCACACAGCGCCTCCAGCCGCGCGAACACCGGGTGCGGGTCGAAGCCGTCGAGTCCGAAGGCCAGCTCGGCGAGGGCATCGCCGTCCGGCCGGATCGCGTAGTCCGTGGCCAGGCGGCGGAGCAGCTCCGGGTTGACCACCGCCATGTCGTCGAGGTCGAGGTCGTAGTCCTCGTGCCCCGCCCCGCGGGGGACGAGCGTGCAGCCACGCAGCAGGACCGGGGCGGAGAACGGTCCGACCTGGGCGTCGACGTCGAGAACCCGCAGCGGGCCGGGCCGCCAGGTGGCGATCCCTGCCGCCAGGTACCCGGCGCGGACGCCGCGTTCGGTGGAGAGCTCGACGACGGCGTTCCGGATGGATCTGGCCAGCCGACGTGCCCGCGCGTGCGCCCCCGGTTCCCGGACCAGGCTGGACAGACGGGTCGGACGGCCGGCCATCAACTGGGCGAGGCCGGAGGGGTGGGCGTGGGTGAGGTCGAGCCACGCCGGGGTCCCGTCCCCGCCGGGCAGCGTCGACATCGGCGCGGACTCCGGCACGGCCGCCGTGGCGAGAGCCGCCTGCCAGCCGCGCATCAGCTCCTCGGGGGTCGGCACGACGTCGACCGCCGGCACGGCATCGACCGCCGACACCTCCGCCGGGCTCTCCTCCACGAGGGCAGCCGACCCGAAGGCGTCGGCCGGGGCCTGGGCAGAGGACTGGGCCTGGACCGGGGGCCGGGTCCTGGCCGCGTCGTCCGGCTCGGCCTGATCCTGTACCGAGGTCCGACCCCGCACCGGATCACGCCGTGAGGTCGCCGTCCGACGGCCGACCCCCTGATCGCGTCGTCCCGAGGAGGGGACGGCGCCCGGCCTGCGCCTGCCGCCAAGCCGGCGCCTGCCCACGTAGCGCTCACCCGGCGGTCGGCGGGCCAGCGTCTCCCGTGCCGCGACCGGGTCAGCAGCAGCCGGGACGACGCCCGCGTCGATGTCGGGGTCGGTGTTCTCCTCCGGGGTGACGTCGAGGTCGGGAGCGGCGCCCTCACCCGCGGTCGCGTCCCGAGTCGTGTCGGCGTTCACCCCCGCGGTCACGTCGAGACCTGCTGCCTCAGCGGTGTTCTCGGTACCCACGGTGTTCTCGGTACCCACGGTGTTCTCGGTACCCGCGGCCTGCTCCGGACTCCCGGTCGGCTCCCCCGGCCCGGCAGCCGCGACGTCCTGCCAGCCGTCCAGGACCTCCTGCTCGGTGATCGGGGTCGGCCCGGGAGGATCCGCGTCCCCCGGTCCGGGCCGGACCTCGTCGTGGCTCTCCTCGGTGCCGCGGTCGGCGACGGCGGTCTCCGGGTGAGCCGCCTCCCGGTCCCCTGCGACCACGCCCGCGGTCACGACCTGCACGACGGGGGGACCCTCGGCCGCCGGCTCGGTGATGACGGCGACCCCCTCCGCACCGGGAACCCGCGACGCGACGTCCCCGCGGGGGGCCGGCAGCGATCGGGAGGGAGGTTCGGGCACCGTCCGAGGCTAACCCCCGGCACTCCCACATGTCGGAACCGACGCGACACGCCGGGAACGGTGCAGCCGTGCGTGGTGCGGTCGTGCGGGATATGCCAGTCGGGTGACGGCGCGGCTACCGGAACGGTCGGAGCTGAGCGCGCGCAAGGGCTTTCGGACCAGCGCCGACGGCCGTGACGGAGGTACCGGGTCCACCCGTGCGGAGGGCTCGATCCCGAGAACCCGACCCCAGGGACACGCGATGCCCGAACCCGCACCCCGACCTGTCGATCCCTCGCCCGTCGGCGAGCGGAGACCGTGCCTCGTGCACCGGTCCGGCGGGGGTCCGGGGTGGCGGAAGAGGCTGGTCCCGTTGGCGATCGGCTTCCTCGCCCTTGCGGTCGTCGCGCCGCTCGACCTCGGCCTCGGAAGTGGACCCGGCGGAGCGAGCGGGGCGGAGCGGGCGGCGGGTCAGGGCGCCGGGGCGGCCGCTCCGGACCGGCACGCAGCCGGACCGGCGGGCGGGGCACCGGACCGGGACGGCGCCGGTGCTGCCGGCGTCGCGGGGTCGACGGGCTCGGCAGGGTCGGCGAGTGCCGCGGGAACCGCGGACCTCGCCGGGTCCGCAGCAGCCGGGGGGTCGACGGGATCCCCTGAGGGACGGCGGGCCGGCACGACGAACCGGTCCGGGGGCGGAGGCCCCGCGGACGCCGGACGGAGCTCGGGGGGAGGGACGAGAGGGCCCGCGCGACGGGACGGCCGCGACCCCGCGGACGTGGCGACCGCCGCAGCCGTCCGCGCAGCTCCCCTGCCGGGCGAGGTCGACGAGGTGACCGGCACCGTGGTCCGGGTCTCGGTGGACGGGTATGCCGAAGGCCCCCGCTCCTCCGGCATCGCGGCCATGGCCACCTGGCTGGTCACCGGACGCGGCCGGACCCAGGTGCCGACGTCCGACCTGGCCGGTGTCCCGACCGGGGCCACCGTCCGCGCCCGGCTGGGGGCGCGGCGCACCGCCGCCGGGTCCCGACCGGACCAGCTCGCCGAGGCCGGCCGCACGGTGCTCCACCGACAGGTGATCGCCGGGGTGGGGACGCCCACCGCTCCGGGCGACACCGCTGTCGCTGCCGCGTCGTCACCGCATACCGTCACCATCGCTCTGGTGATCCCGCCAGGGGGGGCCGCGGACACGATGACGCTGACCCGGCTGGAGTCCACGGTCGAGTCGACGGTCTCGCCGTTCTGGAGCGAGCAGACCTCGGGCCTGGTGACCTTCACCGTGACCAGACGGTTGGGCTGGACGACGACGACGACCGGCTGCGACGACTACTTCGGCCTGTGGAACGAGATCGCGGAGCGGACCGGGTTCGTCTGGGGACCCCGGAACCACCTCGTCCTGTACCTGGGCGGCTCGCCGTCCACCTGTTACCCCGGGCTGGGAACCGTGGGCGGGTCCGTCGAGTCGGGCGGCTACCTCTACGTCAACGGGTCGTCGCCCACCCTCGTCGCGCACGAGTTCGGGCACAACCTGAGCCTCGGCCACAGCAACGGCCTCCAGTGCGACCGACGGCCGGACGGCCGGTACAGCAGCACGACGCGGAGCTGGACGAACAGCTGCACCCGTCGCGAGTACCGGGACTACTACGACGTCATGGGCGTCAGCTGGGACCAGCTCGGGTCGCTGAGCACCTTCCACGCCCAGCGGCTCGGCGTCCTCGCCGCCGGCCAGATCTCCACCGTCACCGCCTCGTCGCTGGTCACCCTGCGCCCCGTGTCGGGGCACACCGGGCTGGTCTCGTTGCGGGTCGACGACCCGGACGGCGGGCGCTACGTCGTCGAGTACCGCCCTGCCTCCGGTCGGGACGCCTGGCTGGCGAACGACTCCCAGAACTGGCCGGGACTCCGGCAGGGGGTCCTGATCCGCCGGGTGGACCCGACGGACGACGCCGAGTCGCTCCTGCTGGACGGGACACCGACCGTCCCCTTGTCCTGGTCGACGGACTTCGACACGGCGCTGCAGCCGGGAGGGAGCCTGACGACCTGGTCCGGCCGAGTCGTGATCAAGGTCGTCACCGTGTCGGGCTCGCGGGCGACGGTGCTGGTGCAGGTCGACGGGAAGTCCCCGACGCCGACGGTGACCGTGCTGCCACCGACCGATCCGGAACGGATCCCCCGGGTTCCTCTCACGGACCCTGTCACGACGACGAACCGGCCCCGGACAGCCGGACACCTTCCCCGCCGGCAGGTGCGCACCGTGAGCGCGACGACGATCCGTCGTTGACCGGCGTTGACCGGCCTGAGGCGGTCAGGCTCCGGGCGGCCGGGCAACCGGGCTCCGGGCGGCCGGACGACCAGGTGAGCGGGCGGTCAGGCCGCGAGCAGCATCGCCAGGACGGCGGTGTCCGGGTCCTGGGCCGGGTCGACCCCCACCCGACTGACGAGCCTGGTCACCGTGCCGTCGACCTCCGCCTCGACCCAGGCGGCGCGATGCTCGAGCCCGAGGTGCGGCAGCCCGGGCAGGAGCACGCAGCCGGACGCGGCACCGACCACCTCGGGAGTGGACGGGCGGCTCTCCGTCGGCGGGTGCAGCAGCAGCAGCGCCGGAGGCGCCGCCCCGGCGAACTGTCCGGGGGCCGGTGCACCGTCACCCAGGACGGGTCCCTCGGAGGTGACGAGGCCGACCGTGCCGGGTTGCGGATCGTCGGGAACGTCGTCGACGGCACGGAACACGGTCGTCGTGGCGAGCAGGCCGGGGACGGCCGCGAGCCGAACGGCGAGGGCGAGGAACTGGGCCCACTCGCGGGTGGAGACCGGCCACCGACCCGAGACGACGAAGCCCCGAAGCCGACCGCCGCCGTGAAAGGCGGCGACCTCGACATACATGTCGGACATGGAGCCTCCTCCGCCGAGCTCCTCCCGTGATCACGCCGGACCGTCCTTGAAGCGTGCGGGAACGGACCACTGGCACACAAGGCCCCCGGAGTGCCAGACCGGCCCCGTCATCGGGTGACGAGCGGGACGAGTGGGACGAGCGAGGAGGATCGGAGAGCGAGTGATGTCCATCGCCGACGGCCCGGGTGACCGGACCGCCGGCACCGGGTCATCCCAGCAGCTCGCCGGGGAGATACGCCTGGCTGTGGCGGGAGCTGCCGGCCTCGGCCCTCCCGTGGTGCGCTCCGGCCGTCATCCGGCGGTGGTGCCGGTGGTCCCGGAGCTCGACGACACGTTCCTGGCAGCACCCCAGGGCCTGCCGTACCTGGACGATCCACGGAGGAGTGCTGTCCACCCATCGGGACAGCAGATCGGAGAGCAGGCCGCACATCGACTCGTACCGCATCAACAGGTCGTCGGCGATGACGTCGGGGTCGGCGTTCGCGAGATCCGGACCGAGAGATGCCGGCAGGGACGCCTTGACGACCAGGGCGGTGGAGGTGAGTTCGTGAGCGAGCTCGACGTCCTCGTCGAGCCAGCGCCGCCAGGGGATCCCTGCCTCCGGAGTCATGGCGGCGGACGCCCCGAGCACCAGGAGCATGGCGTCCAACTGGAGGTCCAGGGACAACCGCAGGAGGTGCATGTCCCGGTCCTCGTCGCCCTGGCTCGCAGTGTCGACCTGGTGCCCGTGCGGCCGGTCCACGACCCCTGTCACCGCGTGGCCACCGGGCGACGAGGTTTCGGTACGAGTCACGAGATCAGGCCTCCTGTCGTCCTGCCGCCATGCACAGGAGTCGCATCGGATCGTCCGGCAACCCCCGGTAGATCAACTGAAGTAACTAACCGTAACGATCAATCACCTTAGAGTAACGATGGCTTGACTGCAAGGGTCGACAACATGATCGAGTCGAGGACTCGACAGCCTGGCCGGCGCCTCGGCAACCGGCGCCGGCGACCGCGGTGATCTCGACACTGTCCACCCTCACCGCTTCCCGAGGCTCTCCCGGACGGCGGTGTGCCCACAGACTCTTCCGCAGCCCATGGGTGACTCGAGCCCACGGGTGACTCGAGCCCACGGGTGACTCGAGCCCATGGGTGACTCGAGCCCATGGGTCACCCGAGCATCTCGCCGGGGAGATAGCGGTGCTCCTCTCTCGGCGGAGGGGACGCATTCATCCGGGCGACCTCACGCTCCCGGCACAGCTCGTCCACGCGGGCGCGGCAACGGCTCAGCGCGTGGGAGATGCTCGGCTGCCACGCCGACTGGACATCCGCCGGAACGTCCCGAATGAGATCGGTCAACAACGAGCAGATCGACTCGTATCTCGCCAGCAGGTCGTCGGCGACCGACTGCGGTTCCTTGCGCGCAGGGGTCGCGCCCAGGGTCGGCGGCAGGGCGGCATCGACGGAGATGGCCGTCGCGGTGAGCGCCCGGGTCAGTTCCAGGTCCTCGGCCAGCCACCGAGCCCAGGGGATGTGCGGAGTCGACGGGCCGCCCCTGTTGACGAGGGTGCCCGTGGTGACCTCCTCGGCGGCGGCAGCCCCGAGCGTCAGCAGCATCGCGTCGAGTTGCAGGTCGAGGGAAAGCCTCAGAAGGTGGACGTCGCGGTCTTCGTGATGCGGGCGAGAGTAGTACCGGGTACGGCGCGGGCTGTCGTACCCGGGATCGCGGACGGCGTCCGCATGGTTCCTGACATCAACGGCCTTGCGGGTATAGGTCACTGCGGTCCTCCTGGTAGACCAGGGCGCTCGCCGCTGCGCTGCTGGAACGCATCCCGGGCGCCGGTGTCGATCGCGACGCCCGGGACGTTGCCGTCCCGATGCCACGATGTGGCGGGTTTCCTCGCAGGGATGGGGTGTGACGCATCGGCACAGTTGGTGGGCGGGGAGTGCGTCACCGTCCGCAGGCACGGCGTCCGGGCAGACGACCGCACACCGCGGACAGCGGCGTGGCCCCAATCCCCGTCACCCTCGGTGCCGAAGAGATTGGACTCTGTGACGATATGACTCGTAACCCTTGGTCACAAGTGGACAACGTTCGACAGATTCATCCTGACATGTGAAGTTGGTCCGTGGCGCACCGTATCGGCACAGTTACTTTGTCTGTGCGTGATTGTGAGCTATCCCACAGTAGTCAACGATGTCATGGGGCCCTCAGATCGGCGCTCCTCCAGGTGCCCTCCGGGGTATGCCTGATCCCCCAGGGGTATGTCCCCCTCCGGGGGCCCATCCGACCACCGTGAGGGACCCGCTGTCGCACGGCACCCACCGCGCACCCCGCCGCACCCGCATGCCGTCCCCCACCCCGCCGCACCCGCATGCCGTCCCCCACCACACCGCACCCGCACGCCGTGTCCCGCCGCACCCCTGCACCGCGCATCCCCGCACGCGACGTCACGCCCCACGCCCACCCGCCGCTTCACCGGCGGAACTTGTCAGTCGTGGTCGCTACGGTCCCCTTGTGAGCCATCCCCCGACCTACGACGAGGACGACCCCTTCCTCTCCGAACTGCGGTCCGTGTGCCTCGGTCTGCCTGGTACCGCGGAGGTCCAGGCGTGGGGGCGCCCCACCTTCCGGGTTGGCGGTCGGCTCTTCGCCATCTTCGAGAGCAGGGAAGACCATCCGTACGCCATGGTCTTCCGACCAGAACCGGACGAACATCCCGCGCTCATCCAGGACGACCGGGTGTACGTACCCAAGTACTTCGGACCGAGCGGGTGGCTGGCGATCGACTTCACGGCGGCACCCGTGGACTGGATCGAGATCGCCGAACTCGCGGAGAGCTCGTACCGGCTCGTCGCTCCCGCGAAGACCGTCGCGGCTCTGGATGCCAGGCGACGGGAGGCCTGACACCGGTCGCCTCGTCCACCGGTCTCAGGTGGAGATCTCCGCACGCCGACGCCACGGGTACCACCCGTGACTGCCGGCGCGACCTCCGAGTGCTGGACCCGACGAGATCGACTCAGGCGTAGACGTCGACTCGACCCCTGGCCGCCACCGGGGGGATGCTCGGCGGCTCGGCGAGAGCCTTGGGTGGCGGGGTCGCCTCCGCCTCCGCCACCACGGGGACCAACTGCTGAGGGACCTGCGCAGAGATGGCGGCTACCGCACCGACGTTCATCGTGCGCCTCCCGTCCGTCGACCTGATCTCGGCGCGCTCGCATCCACCGACCGCGGTCCGTCATCGGGTACACCACTGGTGAGTACCAGCCTGGCCATCGATACCCCGACGTTCAACCGCCGAGCAGGTGATGTCTCACGGTGAGTCCCAGCACGCGACACCGAGTCACCAGGCGCTGGTGCTCCGCCTCCCCGCCCACGCCCGGTCCTCGCCCCTGGTGGACACCGTCCGGTCCGAGAGGCGCACCGCTTGTCCGGTACCCTCTACATCGCCTGATGAGGCCGCCGGTGAGACCCGTACCGGACTGCCTCACGGGACACCCGCCCTCGTAGCTCAGTGGATAGAGCAACGGTTTCCTAAACCGTGTGTCGGAGGTTCGATTCCTCTCGGGGGCACCCACAAAACCGCAGCTCAGAGGCCCTCCTCTGAGCTGCTTCTCTGTTTGGGATCTTCCGCGTGGAGCTACTCGTGGAGCGAGTGGTCGTATCGTGGCTGCATGGCGGCTGCGTCGAAGGCCCGCAAGCGGACCCGGGGAGAGATCGAGACCCTGCGCAGCGGTGCACTCAGAGTGAGGGTCTACGCCGGGGTCGACCCGGTCACGCAGAAGCGGCACTACCTCGTCGAGACCGTGCCGGCGGGCCCGAACGCGGCCCGGGAGGCGGAGAAGGTACGGACCCGGTTCCTGCACGAGGTCGACCAGCGGCGCAGCCCCCGGACCCGCGCCACGGTCAACCAGCTGATGGACCGCTACCTGGAGGTCCTCGACGTCGAGCCCACCACCCGGGTCACCTACGAGGGCTACATCCGCAACCACATCGGTCCCCTGCTCGGCACCCTCCAGCTCTCCCGGCTCGACGGCGAGATCCTTGACTCCTTCTACGCGATGCTGCGGACCTGCCGGGCGCACTGCCGCGGACGCAAGTACATCGAGCACCACCTGGACGGCGAGCACGACTGCGACGAGCGGTGCCGGTGGCACAGCTGCCGGCCGCTTGCCGGCTCCTCCATCCGGCAGATCCACGGGATCCTGTCCGGGGCGTTCAAGCGGGCCGTGCGCTGGCACTGGATCGGCGTGAACCCGATGGACCAGGCCGAACCGCCCTCCCCCGGCCGCTCCAACCCCACTCCACCCACGCCGGAGCAGGCCGCAGCGATCGTCTCCGCGGCCTGGCGCGACCTGGACTGGGGCATACTCGTGTGGCTGGCCATGACCACCGGGGTCCGCCGAGGCGAGCTGTGCGCCCTGCGCTGGGACTGCCTCGACATCACAGGTGGCGTGCTGACGATCCGCTCCGCCATCGCCCAGGACGGCGCCAGAACCTGGGAGAAGGACACCAAGACCCACCAGCAGCGCCGGATCGCCCTGGACCCGCAGACCCTCGCGTTGCTAGGTGCCTACCGGCGCCGGTGCGAGGAACGCGCCCAGGCCGCCGGCGTCGGCCTACCCGGGTCCGCCCGCATCTTCTCCGACTCCCCCGACGGCAGCACCTGGCTCAAGCCCGGATCCGTCGGGCAGCGCTACGTCCGCATGTGCGCCCGGCTCGGCTGGGACATGAACCTGCACCAACTGCGCCACTACACCGCCACCGAACTCATCGCCTCCGGCGTCGACGTCCGCACCGTCGCCGGCCGCCTCGGCCACGGCGGCGGCGGAGCCACGACCCTGCGGGTTTACAGCGCCTGGGTCTCCGAAGCCGACCAACGCGCCGCCGGCACCCTCGCCGCCCACATGCCCGCCCTCCCGGACGGGCTCACCACCAACGACGGGCAGTTGGTCAATCCCGTACCCGAGCCCGTCACCGAGGACTCCGCGCCGTACCTCCGCATCGCCGCCGACCTCCGCGCCGCCATCTCCTGCGGCGCCCTCAGCCCTGGTGACCAGCTGCCGACGCTCGTCGACCTCGCCCAGCGCTACGACGTCGCCGCGAGCACCGTCAGCCGTGCCTTCAGCAGCCTGGCCGAGGACAGCTACATCACCGTCTCTCGCGGGAGGCGTGCCAGGGTTGCCCAGCACGGCCGCGACAATCTCAGCAAGCCCTGAGCGACTATGTGCTCTTTTAATCTCAATGCAATTCGAGGTGCCACTGACACTACACAGCCCTCGACCCAAGGGCGGACAGATATCTAATCCGCCGCCGCCCCGTCCGTCCCTCATCTTAAGGGCAGTCACATTACCTTCGAGGTCTTTGACACGCCATCTCCGAACTCCACCCGAATCCGGAACTTTTCGTCACCTACTGCCGCCGAATCAAACACCTTCATGGCGGCTTTCATGGGGGCCGTGATTGGGGTCCACCAAACCTGGCAGCCTCCAGCAGGAACCTGGTGCGGCAAGGCAGGACCCTCCAGATCAGCCAACGGTATTAAAGACGTGCCTCCAGCAAGGACCACCGACCAGGAGTTGACCACTAGAGGCAGCGCGCCAGTGTTCCGAACCATCGCACCTACCATAGGGTGGGTGAATCCCTGCTCCGCTAGGCGTCGTGCGGACTGCTCACTCAGAACGCGCGGCCCAGAAACCACAGCGCTTCCCGAGGACAATCCATTGAGTACTTCGACCTTGAAGGTTCGGACTGATGCGCGACGGGCCCACCATGCTTGGCTCATGGTACCCACGGCGGCAAGGATGGAGATGACTAGACTGGTGATCGTCAATGTCAAGGCGGTGGCATCCATGCCAAGCATTATCCCATATACTACCAACAACGCTCTGGGGAATGGGTCAGACGCCGGCGGGAGCGCAGCAAAGAGGGCCCCACAACCGTGCAGACAGCTCAGGGTTTCCAAGGGAGTCAAGGGTGGTGTCGCCCTGCCGATCACCCACTGCTGATCACGTGAGAGCAGATCACTCTATCCGATTATCGTCTTGTGACCTATATGGCGACATGACAGCCCAACCTTCGGCTAGACGAGGCCCCACTGCTTCTCAAGTCGTTCAATCTCGCTCAGTACGAGCATCTGCCACCAGCATCGAGGCGGCCCGATCTTCGGAGAAGTCCCCAACTCGATGAGTTCCATGCCCTCTAGTCGTTGGATGACGTCGGGCTGTAGGTGTTTACGGAGGGTGCCGTACCACTCGCTTGTGTTGACGTTGGAGAATGCCCTGTCGGGCTCGATGTCATTAATTCCTCCTCGCCAACTCATGATCAAGTTTCGGCGCTCCTCGCACACGAAGCGCTTCTCCTCAATCTTCCAGTTCGCCCAAGGTGCCAAGAGGGAGGCGATGCTACCCGCCAAGGCTCCGAAGGTGCCTCCTGAGATTAGGGACACAAGAATCTCATTCATGATCGCAATGATCCCCCTGGGTTGCGTTCCCCGCATACCTCACGACACGGCCAGTCTTGGTCCATCCTGAGACCGGCTACATAACCTTCTTCGAGCTAGGGTGGTGATCCGGTGGCACCTGGTTTTCATCCACCGCGGGGTTGAGGTCCTGATGTGTCACCAACACTGTCGCATCTGTCATCCCTCGGCAGTTGCGGAAGGCGAGGGATTCGACGCCCAAGGACGGCTGGGTACCAACTTATCAGTCCAGAAGGTATCTGATTTTGCCGCGAACTCATCCCGTTCGCCGACCACCGGACCACGCCTGGCGGTCGACTAGAACGTCCAGTCAGCCTCACAGGCGTCGCAGTGCGCGATGGTCACCATCTGCTTCCTCGACAGCCCCGTTCCAAGCAGTGAGAGACCACCGGTCAAGAGAGCACCCGTCGCCTTGGCACCGCTGATCCCTACCTTTGCCGTGGTCTTCGCTGTACGCACCTGGCCCTTTGTCTGGCAATGAGGGCAGACCATGTTCTGCTTGATCGTCAAACTCGACTGCGCCATTACCTCTCCCCATCCGCTCACATCGGGTATCTCCCCGAAGCGGATCGGCCCTATGGGCGGTTGAGCTTAGGGATCGCTCTCAAAGCCACCCGGGTGGCCCATAGCTCCGGTCCAAGTCATGGCGTCGACTCAAGGGGCAGTGTCATAGCCCAGAGTCCGTTCGGCTCGCACGTGCCCGACTATCTCACCACCGGGGTGCGCAGCCGATCACCTCAGGTGCCAGTGCCACCTACCGGTACCCACCATCCGAGGATCTGTAACTGCTGATCCCCCAGGAGCCCTCGGCAGCTCGGGTCGATTCGACCCTCCCCAGATCATCGCCCCGCCGTCCGCAACGCTGCTCCACGATCTTCTTCCAGGATCCGCCGACTACCATCGACGCATCCGACATGTAGGGGGCGAACGTGGCCAGCCTGGATCCCACCGGTCCCGGCGTGGTTCGAGCGCCTCACACCGATGACGCACCTCATCCGGTGCCGCTCAGCGCAACGCCCGACCCCGCGGGCCAGGTTCTCCGTGCCTGGCGTCGATCGAACCGCCGGAGTCAGGTCGAGGTCGCGGCCCTGCTGGGGGTGACTCAGCAGCAGCTGAGCCAGTGGGAGAACGGCCACCGGCAGGTGACACTGGAGCAACGTCGGCGGATCGTGAGCGTGCTGGGGATCCCTGCGGAAGACCTTGGCCTCGCGCCGGGAGGCAGTCGGTCTGCGTCCCCCGACGCGCCGTCCGAGGTGGTGGCCAGCCAGCTTGCGTGGCGAGGGGAGCGCCGATGGCTGAATCAGCATCGGTCGGAGCTGGCCCGCTTGGCAGTCCAGCTGTACGAGGAGAACCTCCGGGTTCCTCGGTCACCGCTGATCGCATCGCCGGACTGGCAGTTGGATCAGCCGGTGGAGCTGGGTTCGCTTGCCCTGGATCTGGACGAGGGCCTGCAGCGCGTCGTGGTCGACGGTTCCGAGTTGGAGGCTGCAGCTCTCCTCCCGTTGCGATCGCCCAACCGGCGGTTCGACCGGTACACCGCTGCGATCCGGCACCTGGACCCACCGCAGCTGTTCGAATCCCGGCCGAGCTACCGATTACTCTCGGGTGCTCCTGCACAGGGCCTGCTGCGGTTCGGGATGGGCGCCTACTTCGACAAGCTCGACGTCTCCGAGTCCCTCGGCCACGAACTGGCCGCCGCGTGCACAGAGCTGGGCGGGATCCCGGAGTCACCGGCTGCGCTGGAGGGCCGGCTACCGTTCCGCGAGCTGCTCGGTGATCCCTTCGACACCCAGCGACGAGCCGTGATCCCCGCGGTAACCACGCTCACTCTGCGACTACGTCGGTATCCGGCGGCTCCGTCGTTCCTGCTGCACTGGCGGGACCCGGCGAAGGTGGCCACCGCTGCCGGGATCTACGACGTCGTCCCGGCCGGGGAGTTCCAGCCGTCCAGCGTCGCATTGTGGGACCGCCGTTGTGACTTCGACCTGTGGCGCAACATCGTGAGGGAGTACTCCGAGGAACTCCTCGGCACCCCCGAGCATGACGGCACCCGTACCCAGCCCATCGACTACGAGGGTTGGCCGC
>JAAYAH010000277.1 GCA_012719445.1 Actinomycetales bacterium
CAGGGACAGGTAGCAGGCGCGGTCCCGCCCGGCCAGGTGGGCCCAGTGCTCGGCGGTGGCGATCGAGATGCCCAGCACGTCGGCCAGGACCGCCGGGGGCATCCGGGCGGCCAGGTTCAGCAGGGCCGCGGCGCGGTGGCTGGCCGGGGTCAGTCCGAGGCGGGCCAGTCGCTTGCTCAACGCCTGGGCTGCCCGGGGTCGTCCCGCGGCCGAGGGGCTGGGGAACAACCAGTCGCTGGTGAGCGCGGCGGTGGTGGGGCCGCGGTGTTCGGCCAGCAGGTCTCGCAGGTGCCCGGCCAGGGGCTCAGGGACCTCGATCGGGGTGGGACCCAGACGGATCCGGACCGCCGTGTCGGGGCCAGCGCCGCCCAGCAGGACGTCATCGACCCTCAGTTGGACGCATCGGGCCAGACGCTGGCCGTAGATCAGGACCAGGCAACCGGCGACCCGGTCCGCGGCCGAGACGCCCTCGCCGTGCAGGAGCATGCGGGCCAACGCCCACCGCTGGTCGTCCCCGGGGATCGCCGCTGTCCCCTCCTCGGGCGGGCGCCGGGGCCAACACAGGCCAGGCATGTCGCCGCGGCGGGCGCTCCAATCCCAGAACGACGGCAACGACCCCAGGGTCCCGGGGCGCTCGACGGCCCAGACCTCCAGGTCCTCCTGGGTGCAGGCCTCCAGGGACCGGCCCCGGGCGGCCAGGAAGTCCACGAAGGCGGCCACGTGCTTGAGTCGGGCACGCACGGCGTACCCGGTAGTGGGCGAGACCGGAGCTGTCTCGGCGCGGGCGCGCAAGCCCGGCAGCAGACGCCACCGCAGATAGCACCGCAGGAGCTGGGCACCGACCGGATCGGGCAGGTGCTGGAGGAAGTCCTGCGCCCAGGCGATCGTGGCGGCCAGGACCGGATCACGGTCGGGCAGGATCCCGGCGGCGACCAGCAGATGCCGCAGCCACCGCAGCGAGCCGGTCTGCTCCAGGGCGTCCAGGGCCTCGTGTGTCGACGACGGCTTGAAACTGACCCCCTGGCGGCGGGTTGGGATTGACCCTCTCCGACCCTGGAGGGGTGATCAGCTTGGAGGACTGGGCGGAGATCCGTCGGTTGCATCGGGCGGAGCAGTTGCCGATCAAGGAGATCGCGCGGCGGTTGGGGCTGGCCCGCAACACGGTGCGTTCGGCGTTGCGGTCGGTGGAGCCACCGCGGCGTGAGCGTGGCCCGCGGGGCTCGTCGATCGATGCGTTCGAGCCTCGGATCCGGGCCCTGTTGGCGGAGTTCCCGACGATGCCGGCCACGGTGATCGCGGAGCGGGTTGGGTGGACGCGGTCGTTGACGGTGCTCAAGGACCGGGTCCGTGAGTTGCGGCCGTTGTATCTGCCGCAGGACCCCTCGGATCGTCTGGAACACGCGCCGGGCGAGGTCGTGCAGTGCGATCTGTGGTTCCCACCCGCGCCGGTGCCGGTCGCCCCGGATGTGGCACGGATTCTGCCGGTGCTGGCGATGACCAGCGGGCATTCCCGGATGACGGATGCGGTGATGATCCCTTCCCGGTTGGGCGGGGACATCTTGTCGGGGATGTGGCAGGTCCTGGCCGGATGGGGCCGCTGCCCGCGGACGCTGTTGTGGGACCGGGAGAGCGCGATCGGGGGGTCGGGGAAGCCAACCGTGGAGGCGGCCGGGTTCGCCGGGACGCTGGGCGTGCGGCTGCAGCTGGCCCCGTCCCGGGATCCGGAGACCAAAGGGCTGGTCGAGCGGCGTAACGGCTACTTCGAGACCTCGTTCCTGCCCGGGCGCACGTTCAGCGACCCGCGCGACTTCACGACCCAGCTGCGGGCCTGGTTGGGCGAGCGGGCCAACACCCGCTGGCTGCGTCCGATCAGGACCGCCCCGGTCCAGCGGTGGGAGGCCGACCGGGCCGCGATGGTCGACCTGCCGCCGCTGGCCCCGGTCGTTGGGCTGCGCGGACGGGTCCGCCTGTCGCGGGACTACTACGTGCGGGTGGCCAGCAACGACTACTCCGTCG
>JAAYAH010000004.1 GCA_012719445.1 Actinomycetales bacterium
GCAGGGTGCCGTCCGAGGCGAACTCCCACACCTGCCCGGAGCTGTCACCGCAGGTGTTGATCCGCGCCGAGGAACCGTTGCCGGTCCCGCTGACGTCCAGACACTTGCCCGCCGGCGTCACCAACTGACCAGCCCCCGAACCCGGCGTCGTACCCGTGCTCGTCGTCGTGGTGGTGCGGGTGGTCGTGGACGTGGTGCCCGACGTCGAGGTGGTCGTGGAGCCGAGGGCGCTGAAGAAGGACCAGGCCTCGCTCCCGACGAACGACGGTGTGTAGTGGTCACCGGAGAAGGCGATCCAGGTGACCGGGTAACCGGCGCGGCACCCCGTGTACTGGGTCTTGATCTGCGACTGGCCCGAGGACGGCTCGCGTGGTGACTGCGCCGTGCAGCCGTTCAGCCCGACGAACTTGTCCCGCAGGCTGCGACCCTGGGAGATGTTGAGCACGCTGTCGTTCGTGCCGTGGATCCCCAGGTACGCCACCGGCTGGGTACCCCCGCTGCACCCGCTGAGCTGGGCACCCGAGAACACCCCGACCGCCCGAAAGATCGTGGGCCGGGCACAGGCCAGCGCGTAGCTCATCGCCCCGCCGTAGCTGAAGCCCATGGCGAACCGCTGGGTGGTGTCGACGCACAGCGCGTTCTCGATCTGGGTGCGGATGTCGTCCATCAGCGTGACGTCCTGGCCGTTGGTGTTGGCCCACCCGGCGTTCAGACCCTGCGGGGCGACGAAGATGGCGCTGTTGTTCGCCAGCGGCCGTACGCCGTAGAACTGGTCGTTGTCCACGTTCGTCGCGCTGCCGTTCAGCCAGTGCAGCCCGAAGATCAGCTTGTACGGGCGGCTGCTGTCGTAGCCGTCCGGGATCCGCAGGATGTAGCTGCGGTTCTGCCCGCTGCTGGTGATCGTCCGGGTGCCGCTGGTCAGCGACGGCGTCTTGCCGCAGCCGGCTGTCGTCTCCGCACCGGCGGGGGCGGCACCGGTCACTGCAAGCAGCCCGGAGGTGGCCAGTGCGATCGCGGTGGCCACGGCCACCCCTGCTCGCCGCCGTACGTCGTCCTTCGTCATTTGCTCACTCCATCGTGTCGAGCCGACCGGGGGGGTCGAGCTCACCGAGCCGTCAAGGTGATGGACCGCCCGTCACGTCGGGGAAGCCGGGTGGCGTCGTAGCCCGCATGAGGCACCTGACGGCACAGCAACCGGATGCGCAGCGCGGCGAGTGCCCCCCCTGATCCGTCTCCGAGGACGGACCCGAACCGGACGATGCGCGTCGTCCACCGCACCGCATACGAGTGGCCGGCTCCCGGGGCTTCATGCGTGGCAGTTAAAGTACCCGGGAACCGCAAATTGTCAACCGTCTCCCACAATCCTGCTGAACCGGTCCCGCATCACTCGTAGCCAAGCCCCGCGGCCATCTGCTCGACGGTGTGAGCGCGCAGGCCGGGCAGATCGGCACCCCACGCCGTGGCGACGGCCCGGACATGGGTCTCGGCGGCGCGGGCCAGCCCGTCGTAGACCGCGACGAACACCTCCCGCGCGCGATGCCTCGGCCAGTCGGAGGGCAACAGCTCCGCGGGGAGCCGGGGGTCGAGAACCGGGAGAAGCCGATAGGTGTCCATCACCTCGGTGCGGAACCGGACGGCGTCGATGCCCCCGACCTCACCTCGTCGCACCCGGTCGGACACCGGGGTCCAGATCCCCAGGAAGTCCGCGTAGCTCTGCGCGATGAGTCCGAGATCCCACGCCGCCAGGGGCTCGCGATCGGTCGGCCAGTCCCGCCCCAGGTGCCGGGCTCGGAACAGCGCCGTCGCGCCGCCGGCCACGGCCCGCAGCCGCTCCTCGCCGTCGGCGTCCAGGTGGCGCGGCGAGACCCACAGGCCGTCGAACAGCGGGGCGAACCCGAGCCAGCGCAGCTGCCCGCGCAACCGACGCCGTTGCCGGGTCTCCTCCTTCGGCAGGGAGAAGGCCAGCAGGGTCCACGTGCCGTCCCAGGGGTCCGGTCCGGCCGCGAACGCGGCGATCCACCGGCCCGCGTGGGCAAGATGCGCGGCGACCGGACCGGGCAACCGGTAGAGCGTGCGCCTCCCGTCGCGACTACCGTCGAGCAGCCCACGACGCGAGAGCCTGCTGATCACCGTCCGGGCCGCGGCTGTGGAGACCCCCAGCTCCGTCAACAGGGCGACCAGAGCCGCCGACGGCAGCCAACTGCGGCGCAGCAGGGTGTAGTCGGCCACCAGGGTGATCGCGAGCTCCTGAGCGGATCCCTCCTGGCGGCGGGGCAGGCGGACCGCATCGACGCCGACCGCCGGCCGACCGGCGTCGGGAAAGATCCCCTCGATGTCGAAGGGGGCGATGGAGACATCGTCCCGCGATGCAGGTGCCACGCCGCCCGACCCTAGCCGCACCGTCGACCGGTACGGGAGTTGCCGCCGGACCACGCCCCGAACCGGTCAGAGCTTTCCCTGCCAGGTCTCCTCCACGGCGGCCGGGCGGTAGCCCAGCGCCTCGTTCACCGCGATCATGTACGGGTTCGAGACCGCGTTCCAGGTGACGACCCGGCGGGCCGCACGGGCGCCGGGAACGTCGGCGGCCATGGCGGCCCCGAGCACTGCGAGCTCGAGCCTGGTGCCCCTGGCCAGCCAGGACGTCTCGAACTCGTCGACCCGGCCCGCGTCCCAGACCTCCGGCTCGTAGTCCAGGTCGTCCAGCGGGGCGTCGGTGGACATCCGCGACATCAGGACGGCCATGCGGTCGCGGTGGTCCGGGTCGGTGCGACCCTGCCAGGTGATGATCCGGTATCCGGACGCCGGTCCTGCGGTCGCGACGTCCAGGGCGGCAACCAGCTCGGCGTCCGGCGGCAGCGCCAGGTCGCGACGCACGGACACCTGGCCCAGCGCCAGGCCCCTGCCCCGGAGGAAGGCGGAACCGGGCCAGCCGGACCGGTCCCCGGTCACCGGATCGGAATCGGACGGCCCCTCGCCGGTCGGCTGCTCGTGGAGCGGCCGGCTGACGAACGCCATCACACTGGACCGGCCCTCCGCCCTGGCCAGGTCGCAGGCCGCCGTCCACAGCGCGGTGCCGACGCCGCGCCCGCGGTGTTCGGGCTCCCGCCCGGCCCGGGTACCCGCCCGAGGTCACTCACCGGCTCCGTCATGCGACCACTACGTCACCTGCCCGCGACGACGTCCAAGAGATTTCCCGCCGGGAGGTGGCTCCTGCCGGGACCGCCCGGTTCCCCGGCGGTGAGCCCGTGGCCACCCGACCGCCGGCGGGCCGGTCACGTCTGCGGTCCCAGCTCGGCCGGGGTGACCAGGGAGGTCACCGACGGCAGGGACCGCCGCACGCCTCGCCCGCCCAGGTCGTCGACGACGACGGAGATCCCGACCAGGCTCGCCCCGCACGCCTCGACCAGGTGACGGGCGGCAACCGCCTGGCTGCCGGTCTCGATCCAGTCGTCCACGAGGACCACCCGATCCCCACCGGCCAGGGCGGCCCGCTGGACCAGCAGCTCACCGCTGATCCCGCGATAGTCGAGCTCGGTGCGGGTCCCCAGCGTCGGCCCGGGGAACAGTGAGCCGGCCTTGCGCAGCGGCACGAACCCCACCCCCAGCTCGACGGCGACCGCACCACCGAGCAGGAACCCCCGTGACTCGATCCCGGCCACCGCGGTCACGCCCAGGACCCGGCAGGGCGCGGCGAGCCCGGCCACCACGGCGCGCAGGGCTGCCGCGTCCCGGAACACCGCCCAGACGTCGGCGTGCCCGTCGATCCAGCGGAAGGTCCTCAGCACCGCCTCCCTGGCAGACTCCACGTCGGCCTCCTCGCCGTCGGTGGGTGATCGCGAACGGTCCGGCAGGCCCTGGCCTGCGGATCCTTCGGGATCGCCCAAAGACCGGTGCCGGCCCCGGGGAACCGGGACCGGCACCGACGTCTGGTCGCCGCGACCGGGGACCGCACGGGACGGGTGAACGCCCCGCGCGCCCGATCAGCGCTTGCTGTACTGAGGCGCCTTGCGGGCCTTCTTGAGACCGGCCTTCTTGCGCTCCTTGACCCTCGCGTCGCGGGTGAGGAAGCCGGCCTTCTTCAGCGCCGGGCGGTTCGCCTCGGCGTCGATCTCGTTGAGGCACCGGGCGACCCCGAGCCGCAGGGCGCCGGCCTGACCGGTGGTCCCGCCGCCGTGGATGCGCGCGATGACGTCGAACCGGCCCTCCAGCTCCGTCACCCGGAACGGCTCGTTGACGAGCTGCTGGTGCACCTTGTTCGGGAAGTAGTCGTCGAGCGTCCTGCCGTTGATCTTCCAGGAGCCGTCACCGGGGATGATCCGGACCCGGGCGATGGCCTGCTTGCGCCGACCGGTCGCGGCACCGGGGGCGGTGATGCTGCTCCCGGTCCCCCGCGCCTCCGGGGTCGTGGTGGTGTAGCTGCTGGGGGTTTCCGCCTCGTCGAGCACGACGTCCTCGACGGTCTCGGGAGTGGTCTCGGCCACGGTTCTCCTCGGGTCCTTCGTCGCTGGGGTTAGGCCGTGGCTTACTGCGCGACCTGCGAGATCTGGAACGGCTGCGGCTTCTGGGCCGCGTGCGGGTGCTCGGGACCCGCGTAGACCTTGAGCTTGGTCAGCTGCTGCCGGCTGAGCGTGTTCTTGGGGAGCATGCCGCGCACGGCCTTCTCCACCGCCCGGGCCGGGTTCTTCTCCAGCAGCTCGGCGTAGGTGACGGCGCGCAGGCCGCCGGGGTACCCGGAGTGCCGGTAGGCCTTCTTCTGCTCCCGCTTGGCGCCGGTGAGCGCAACCTTGCCCGCATTGATGATGATCACGAAGTCGCCCGTGTCCACGTGCGGTGCGAAGGTGGGCTTGTGCTTCCCGCGGAGCAGGACGGCGGCCTGGCTCGCCAGTCGGCCGAGCACCACGTCTGTCGCGTCGATGACGTGCCAGCGGCGCTCGATCTCGCCGGGCTTTGGGGTGTACGTGCGCACGGTCGTAGCCTTCGTCCTCATCCGGAGTGTGTCCGCGGTGCGGGTCACGTCGTGTTCGAGACCCGCATGGCCCTGACGGCGCCGGTCCAACCCTGCGAGGGCTGCACCGGACGCAGCACGGGGCACAACGTCTGGCCAGGTTACCGGGGGGCTGTCAGGGGGTCAAAACGCGGTCCCGTCCGCGCCGATCGGCACGGACGGGACCTGGTGACATCACCGGGCGACATGACCGGGTGACGTCACCGGGTGATCAACCGGCCCCGAGAGCCGACATCGCCGGCAACGGCCGGTTGGAGTAGTCGAACAGCGCCTGGTTCTCCCAGGCGTTCCCGGAGTTCGGATCGGTGGGGTCCCAGCCGCCGCCTGCGACCGCGGTCCACGCAGGCTCCCAGTAGAAGACGCCCAGTCCCCTGCCGCCCGGCACCCGGGCCATCACGGCGAGGACGTCCCGCACGAGCTGCGCCTGCCCCTCGGGGCTCGCGGAGTAGCCGCCGGCCTGGGCGAGGGAGGAGTCGAAGATGTTACCGAGGGAGTCCTTGCCCGAGAGCGTGAACCCGTACGCGGTCTCGACCACGACGACGGGCTTGCCGTACCGGGATGCGAGGTCGTTCGCCTCGGACTGGAGCGACGACAGCGAGCCGTGCCAGTACACGTAGTGCGAGAGCCCGATGACGTCGAAGGGCACCCCGTGGGACACCGCGGAGTCGTACCACCAGCGCAGGCCGGCGGTGTCGGTGATGTTGGCGAGGTGCAGCACGACCCTGGTCGAGGAGTCGACCTCCTTCGCCGCCCGGGAGCCCGCGGTGAGGAGCTGGGCGAGGTTGGACCAGTTGTCGCTGCTCCCGTCCGGCAGCAGCATCCCGGGGTTGATCTCGTTCCCGATCTGCACCATGTCCGCCGTGGTGCCCTGGCTCCTCAGCGCGCCGAGAACGTCGCGGGTGTGCGTGTAGACGGCGTCCCGGAGCTGGGCGAAGGTGTAGCCGCGCCAGGCGGCCGGCTTCTCCTGCCTGCCGGGGTCGGCCCAGTAGTCGGAGTAGTGGAAGTCGACGAGCAGCCCCATGCCCTGACCCTTGATCCGCTTGGCCATCTCGAGCACCCGGGTCTTGTTGTTGTACCCGTCCGCCGGGTTGACCCACACCTTGAGCCGCGCCCAGTTCACGCCGTGCGCGCGGAGGATGGCCAGGGCGTCACCCCGGTTGCCCTGCGCGTCGTAGTACACGGCCCCCCGGTCCTCGTTCTTCTTCAGACTGGACACGTCGCCGCCGCGGATCTGGACCCCGGACCCGCCCGACGTCGTCGTGGTCGGCCGCGTCGTCGTGGTCACGGTGGTCGTGGGCACGGTGGTCGTCGTGGTCGGCCGCGTCGTGGTGGTCGTGGGCACGGTGGTCGTGGTCCGTCCCGAGGTGGTGGTGACGGACCCGGTGCAGGACACGCCGTTCAGGGTGAACGCTGCCGGCACCGGGTTGGCCGACCCCCAGCTGCCCTGGAAGCCGATGGACGTGCCCGCTCCGGTCCCCAGCCCGCCGTTCCAACTCGCGTTGGTCGCGGTCACCTGGTTCCCGTTCTGGGTGAAGGTGGCGTTCCAGCCGGAGAGGACCCGCTGGTCACCGGCGAAGGACCAGGTCAGCACCCAGCCGGAGAGGGGGTCGCCGAGATTCGTGAGCTGGAGGCCCGCGACGAAGCCGCCCGACCACTGCGCGGTCACGGTGTAGCCGACGGAACAGCCGGCCGCTGCGACGGCCGGTCCGGTCGTGGCGATCCCCCCGGTCAGGAGTGCGCTCGCGGCTCCGACGGTGAGCGCGACGAGACGGCGACGTCCCGATGTAGCGAACATGAGGACCTTCCCATCTGTGAGCGCTCACAGTTCTGGGTTACGAACAGTGAGCGATCTCCGGTGGTAGCTGTTCTTTTCCCTGGTGAAGTCCGGGAAATGCTGATTGATACCACTGCGAGCGCTCACAGAACAAGACCCTCGGCTCGGTCGATCCAGCCGAACCTCGGGCAGCGACCCGACGCCGTCGCCGGTGCCCGGCCGCACGCCGCGTCGAGTCGCTCCCGTTCCCCGCGCCGCCGCGGGGTCTGCGCCGTCGGCAGACGACTCAGCCGGCCGTCCGCGTCGCCGCCCTCCCCGCCTCACCCCAGACCGGCTCCGCGGACTCGCGGACCTCCCCACCCGCGGTGAAGGCGAGGAACCGGTCGAACGACCGCGCGAACCACCGGTCGTGGGTCACCGCGACCACCGTTCCCTCGAACGTCGACAACGCGACCTCCAGGGCCTCGGCGGAGTGCAGGTCGAGGTTGTCGGTCGGCTCGTCGAGCAGCAGCAGGGTGGCACCGGACAGCTCCAGCAGCAGGATCTGGAACCGGGCCTGCTGGCCTCCGGACAACGAGTCGAAGGTCTGCTCCGCCGCCCGCGCCAGCCCGTACCGGTCGAGCACCCGGCTGGCCTGCTCCCTGGGCAGCCCGTCGCGGTGTCCGGTCCCACGGTGCAGGACGTCGAGCAGCGTCCGGCCGGTCAGCTCCGGGTGCTCGTGGGTCTGCGCGAACCAGCCCGGCCGGACCCGGGCACCGAGCCGCGCCGTCCCCGTGTGGACGACCGGAGCCACCTCGATCCCCTCCACCGGCCGGTGCTCGACGTCCGGATCGCTGCCACCGGCCGCGAGCAGCCGGAGGAAGTGCGACTTCCCGGAGCCGTTGGCCCCCAGCACCGCGACCCGGTCCCCGAACCACACCTCGAGGTCGAACGGGGCGGTGAGACCGGTCAGGGCCAGCCGCTCGACGACGACGGCCCGCTTGCCGGTGCGTCCGCCGCGCAGACGCATGGTCACCCGCTGGCTCGACGGGACCGCCTCCGGCGGCCCGGCGTCCTCGAACCGCCGCAGCCGACTCAGCGCCGACTGGTACCGGGACGCCATCTCCGCGTTGTAGGCGGACTTCGTCCGGTACAGCTGCACGAGGGCCCTGAGCTTGGCATGGTCCTCGTCCCAGCGGCGGCGCAGCTCCTCCAGCCGCGAGTTCCGCTCCTCCCGCGCCTGCTGGTAGGTGGCGAACGAGCCCCCGTGCACCCAGGCGGAGGCCCCGCCGGCCCGCGGCTCCAGGGTCACGATCCGCTCGGCCGCCCGCGCCAGCAACTCCCGGTCGTGCGAGACGAGCAGGACCGTCTTCGGGGTCTGGCCGAGTTGCTCCTCCAGCCAGAGTTTCGCGGGCACGTCGAGGTAGTTGTCCGGCTCGTCGAGCAGCAGGACGTCGTCCGGCCCCCTGAGCAGCGCCTCCAGCACCAGGCGCTTCTGCTCGCCGCCGGAGAGGGTGCGCACCTGGCGCCACTGGGCCGAGGCGAAGGGCAGGCCCGTCGCCGCCGTCGTGCACGCGTCCCACAGCGGCTCCACCTCGTAGCCACCCGCATCGCCCCAGTCGGCGAGGGCCTGGGCGTAGCGCAGCTGCGTCGGCTCGTCGTCGGTGTCCATCATGGCCAGCTCTGCGGCGTCGAGGGCCTCTGCCGCGGCCCGGAGCCGTGGCGGGGCGACCGACACCAGGAGGTCCCGGACGGTGGAGTCGTCGTGCACCGTCCCGACGAACTGGCGCATGACGCCGAGGCCGCCGCTGCGGGTGACCGCGCCGACGTACGGGTCGAGGTCCCCCGCGATGATCCGCAGCAGGGTGGTCTTTCCCGACCCGTTGGGACCGATCAGGGCGGTGGTGGTGCCGTCGCCGACCCGGAAGTGCACCTCGTCGAGCAGCGGCCGCCCGTCCGGGAGGGTGTAGCCGACGCCGTTGACCTCCACATGGCCCATGAGGCACCAGTGTGCCGCCGGTACTGCCGCGGCTCTCCTCCTTTTCCGCCGGCCTGTCGCCTCACCCCGGCCGGTCCGCACCGCTCCCGGTCCGGCGCCGTCCGCTGCCCGGCGAGGACCGGGAGGAGGGGACCGGCCGGAGCGTCACGGCACCACGGCCCGGCCGTCGACGAGGGGGAAGCCCGGGTTGACGGCGAACTCCCAGTGGAAGCCGTCCGGGTCGGCGACGTAGCCGCTGTACCCGCCCCACTCCATCCGGCGGGCGGGTCGGGCCAGCGTTCCCCCGGCCGCGACCGCCGCCGCCAGGGCGGCGTCGACGGCCGCCTCGTCGGCGACATTGATCGCCAGGGTGACGCCGCTGAAGGACCCGGCCGGGACGCCGGACAGCTCCGGGGGCACCCCGGCGTCGGCGGCGAGTTCCGCGCGGGGGAACAGGCCGACGGCGACACCGCCCGCGTCGAACCAGCTGATCGCCCCGTCGACGGACGAGTCGGCCCGGCGCCAGCCGAGGGCGGAGTAGAAGGCGACGGCCCGATCGAGGTCGGTGACGCCGAGGGTCACGATGCTCAGGGCTGCAGGAACGCTCATGACAGCCATTCCAGCGCGGACCCCCGACAGTCCCCGTGGACCTCGGGCTCAGCTGCCCCTTCGCTCCGCCGCGTCCCGCGCCAACGCGCGGTCCGCCTCGCTCTCGTCGATGACGTGCATCGCGGCCTCCTCGGCGCTGGCCGCACCGTGGTCCACGCCGACGTCCCGGGCGACGAGGTCGACCGTCAGCGCCGGATCCGGTTCCTCCTGGACCAGCCGCTGGTCGATGGTCTCCCCCGCCCGATGCTCGGCCGGCGTCGTCCCGTACCGGGTGCCGAGGTGTGCCCCATGCCCCACCCCCACCCAGGTATGTGCCCCATGCCCCACCCAGGAACGCCCCGTCCCGCGAGCACGACCGGCGGGCGGAGGGCGGGGAGATCCGGGAGGATGGCCGGGTGACCGAGCCGTCCCTCCGCAGGCTCTACCTGGACACCGCCGAGGCGACCCTCGGCCTGGTCGGCGACCCGAGGGTCGCCCACGGCTGGGCCGACGCGAGCGTCCTCGCCGGGCTCACCGTCGGCGCTCTCGCCTCCCACACCGCACGGTCGGTGCTCCAGGTGGAGAACTTCCTGGACGCCGGGGAGCCCCAGGCCGCGGGGGACGACGGCACGCAGGACCCGGTGGACGCCGGCGGGTACTTCGCGGGCGTGGCGGGACTCGACGACCCCGGGTCGGCGGTGAACACCGGCGTCCGGGACCGGGCCGCGCTCATGGCAGCCGATGGACCGCAGTCCCTCGTCGCCGACATGGCCGGATGCCTCCGCCGGCTCACGGCCCGATTGCCCGATGAGCCCGCGGGACGCCGGGTGACGGCGTTCGGCGGGCAGCCGATGGCCCTCGACGAGTACCTGCGGACCCGGCTGGTCGAGTTCTGCGTCCACGCCGACGACCTCGCCCTCTCGATCGGCGCCGGACCATCCGCGCTGCCGGAGGTCGCCCTGCGGGTGGCCGTCGACGTCCTCGTCGGCACGGCCGTGACCCGCCACGGTGCCCCGGCGGTGCTGCGCGCCCTCGCGCGGCGGGAGCGGGACGCGGTCGCCGCTCTGCGGGTGCTCTGACCCCCTGCCCGCCGTCGCCGGCCGTCCTGCGTCGGGACGGTCAGCACCCGCAGCCGGGGTCCGCCACCGGGTCACGGCGTGCCCTGGCCACGGCCACCCGGGCGGCGAGCTCGGCGTCCGGCGGGTACGCCACCTCCTCCAGGGTCAACCCGTGCGCCGGGACGACGGTGACCCCCGGGTCCCGCTCCCGCGCCGCGAGCACCAGCTCCGGCCAGGCGACGTCCCGCCGTCCCTCGCCGACGGCCAGCAGGGCACCGACGAGAGCCCGGACCATGGAGTGGCAGAAGGCGTCGGCGCGGACCCGGGCGACGGCCAGGCCCGCGTCGTCCCGGGCCCACCGGTACTCCAGCAGGGTGCGCACGGTCGTTGCGCCCTCACGGCGGCGGCAGTAGGCGGCGAAGTCGCGCAGGCCGAGCAGGAGTTGCGCGGCCAGGTTCATCCGCTCCAGGTCCAGCGGCCGCCGGTTGCCCAGCACGTCGTGCCTGCGCAGCGGCGGCACCCCGGCGGGATCGTCGCAGACCCGGTAGGCGTACCGCCGGTGCACGGCGCCGAAGCGGGCGTCGAAGCCCTCCGGTGCCGGGCCGGCAGCGTGCACCCGGACGTCCGGCGGCAGGACGCCGCGCAACCGGCGGAGCAGGGACGCCGCGGGGGGCAGCGAGGACCGCCCCGGCAGGCCCGCCCAGGCGGCCAGGGGCAGGTCCACGTGGCACACCTGGCCGGTGGCGTGCACCCCGGCGTCGGTGCGCCCGGCCACCACGAGCCGGACGTCCTCGCCCGGGACCCGGGTGACCCTGGCCAGCGCCCCGGCCAGCGTGCTCTCGACGGTGCGCAGGCCGGGCTGCGCGGCCCAGCCGGAGAATCCGGTGCCGTCGTAGCCGAGGTCGAGCCGGACCCGGACCCACCCGGACCGGACCGCACCGGCGGCGGTGGCACCGGCAGTGACCGGTCCGGCGGGGGCGGCGGCGGAGCCGGAACGGGCGAGCCCGCCGGCCCGGACCTCCGTGTCGGGAGGACCGGGCGCGACGGGCTCGTCCGGCTGCTGGTGCCTGCCGGTGCTGCTCAGGCCTCGTCCTTCGCGGGCTTGGCCTTCGTGGACCGGGACCTCGGCTTGGCGGCGGGCTTGGTGCTCTCCTTCGCCTCCTCCGCCGGGGCCTCGGCCGCGGCGTCCGTCGGCTCGGCGGGGGCGCTGTCGGCCGGTTCCTCGGCCGCGGGGGCGTCCTCCGCCGGCTTCTTCGACGGCAGGGTGGTCCGGACCGGCTGGGACCGGTTCTTGGCTGCCCGCTTCGTGGCCGCCTCGGCCTCGCGCACCGTCGCCTGCTTGGCGGTCAGCGGCTCGAGCACCAGCTCGATCACGGCCATCGGGGCGTTGTCACCCTTCCGGTTACCGATCTTGACGATCCGGGTGTAGCCACCCTGACGCTCGGCCATCGCGGGAGCGATCTCGGTGAACAGCTCGTGCACGACGGACTTGTCCCGCACGACCGTGAGCACCCGCCGCCGGGAGGCGAGGTCGCCGCGCTTGGCGAAGGTGACCAGACGCTCAGCGAGAGGGCGCACCCGCTTCGCCTTCGCCTCGGTGGTGGTGATGCGGCGGTGTTCGAACAGCTGACTCGCCAGGTTCCCCAGCAGCAGCCGCTCATGCGCCGGGCCTCCGCCGAGGCGCGGGCCCTTGGTGGGCGATGGCATGTGTCTCTCTCCTCGGATGTGCCGTGAGCGCGCTACGGGCGATCACGGGCGGGCTGGGTCAGAGCTGCTCGTCCTCGGCGAAGGACATGTCGTCGTCGGCACCGAAGCTGTCGACGACGAGCGCGGGATCAAAACCCGGCGGGCTGTCCTTCAGGGTCAGGCCCATCCCGGCCAGCTTCGCCTTCACCTCGTCGATGGACTTCGCACCGAAGTTGCGGATGTCCAGCAGGTCGGCCTCGCTGCGGGCGACGAGCTCACCCACGGTGTGGATGCCCTCGCGCTTGAGGCAGTTGTAGGAGCGCACCGTGAGGTCCAGCTCCTCGATGGGCAGCGCCAGGTCGGCGGCCAGCGCGGCGTCCGACGGCGACGGACCCATGTCGATGCCCTCGGCCTCGACGTTGAGCTCCCTGGCCAGGCCGAAGAGCTCCACCAGGGTCTTACCCGCACTGGCCATGGCGTCCCGCGGCTGCGTCGAGGGCTTCGTCTCGACGTCCACGATGAGCCGATCGAAGTCGGTCCGCTGCTCGACCCGGGTCGCCTCGACCTTGTAGGTGACCTTGAGCACCGGCGAGTAGATCGAGTCGATCGGGATGCGCCCGATCTCCTGGTCACCCGACTTGTTCTGCTGCGCGGACACGTACCCGCGGCCACGCTCGACCGTGAGCTCCAGCTCCAGCTTGCCCTTGCTGTTCAGGGTCGCGATGTGCAGGTCGGGGTTGTGCACCTCGACCCCGGCAGGCGGCGCGATGTCCGCAGCGGTGACGGTGCCGGGGCCCTGCTTGCGCAGGTACATCACGACCGGCTCGTCGTGCTCGCTGGACACCACGAGCTGCTTGATGTTGAGGATGAGCTCGGTGACGTCCTCCTTCACCCCGGGGACCGTGGTGAACTCGTGCAGCACCCCGTCGATCCGGATGCTGGTCACGGCGGCTCCCGGGATGCTGGACAGCAGGGTCCGCCGCAGGCTGTTCCCCAGCGTGTACCCGAATCCCGGCTCGAGCGGCTCGATGACGAACCGCGATCGGCTGTCACCGACGATCTCTTCCGTGAGCGTCGGTCTCTGAGCGATGAGCATGCTCCGGTACCTTCCTTCGCCGGCGCCCGCCATATGACGCCGCGCGACAGTCTCCCCCTCCGGCATCGGTCCGCCGTCGAGGGCTCCGGCGCGGGTGAGGGGTCATGCCCCCGGCACCGCTCCGGGGTGCGGGGCGAGCCCCGCGGTGGGTCGGGATCGATGGGACGGACGTCCGATCGACGTCCGCGGGGTGAGGTCCACCCCGCGGACAGAGGTCTACTACTTCGAGTAGAGCTCGACGATCAGCTGCTCCTGGACCGGCGTGTCGATGACCTGGCGAGCGGGCAGCCCGTGCACCAAGATCCGCATCCGCGACGGGAGCACCTCGAGCCATGCCGGCACGGTCTTCTCGCCGGCCTCGGCCCTCGCCACGATGAACGGCGTCAGCTCGACGGAGGACTTGCGCACCTCGACGATGTCGTTCTCGCTGATCCGGAAGCTGGGGATGTCGACCTTCCGGCCGTTCACCAGGAAGTGACCGTGCCGCACCAGCTGGCGGGCCATGTCCCGGGACTTGGCGAACCCGGCCCGGTACACCACGTTGTCGAGCCGCGACTCGAGGATGCGCAGCAGGTTCTCGCCGGTCTTGCCCTGCCGGCGGTTGGCCTCCTCGTAATACCCGCGGAACTGCTTCTCCAGGACGCCGTAGATGCGGACGGCCTTCTGCTTCTCGCGCAGCTGGAGCAGGTACTCGCTCTCCTTGGAGCGGGCCCGGCCGTGCTCACCCGGCGGGTAGGGCCGGATCTCGATCGGGCACTTCGGCGAGTCGCACTTCGCGCCCTTGAGGTACAGCTTGGTCTTCTCACGACGGCAGCGCTTGCAGTCAGCGCCGGTGTAACGCGCCATGTCGGCGTATCTCCTTCTGGCAGTCGGGACGGCGCGTCAGACGCGACGACGCTTCGGCGGGCGGCAGCCGTTGTGCGGCGTTGGGGTCACGTCCTGGATGGACCCGACCTCGAGACCCGTCGCCTGCAGCGACCGGATGGCGGTCTCCCGGCCCGATCCCGGGCCCTTGACGAAGACGTCGACCTTGCGCATCCCGTGTTCCTGCGCGCGCCGTGCCGCGGCCTCGGCCGCGAGCTGCGCCGCGAAGGGGGTGGACTTCCTCGACCCCTTGAACCCCACCTGCCCGGCGGAGGCCCAGGAGATCACGGCACCCGTCGGGTCCGTGATCGACACGATGGTGTTGTTGAACGTGCTCTTGATGTGGGCGTGGCCGTGGGAGATGTTCTTCTTCTCCTTGCGGCGCGGCTTGCGCGCCGACCCACTGGCCTGGCGGCTCTTGGGAGGCATCTGCCTAGCAACTCCTGGCTGGTATCGACATGTCCGATCGGAGGTTCCGTGCCCTGCCGTCCGCACCGGGCGACCTCTCGGCCTCCCCGGGCGTCCGACCGGCTGACGGGTCCGGCACCGGCACGGATCGGCGCCGGACCCTGGCACACCCCTTCCCCGACTCGCGGCCATCCGAGCACCCCACCGGAGTGGGCTGCGCCGGGTACCGGCCGCGAGGACGGGGTCGCGAAGGAGCTGAGCCCTTCCCGGTACTACTTCTTCCCTGGCTTCTTCTTGCCGGCGACGGTGCGCTTCGGGCCCTTGCGGGTACGCGCGTTCGTCTTGGTCCGCTGTCCCCGCACGGGCAGGCCACGGCGGTGCCGGATACCCGCGTAGCAGCCGATCTCCACCTTGCGGCGGATGTCGGCTGCGACCTCGCGGCGCAGGTCACCCTCGACGCGGAGGTTGTTCTCGATGTAGTCGCGGAGCTTCACCAGCTCCTCGTCGGTGAGGTCGCGCACGCGGCGACCGGGGTCGACCCCGGTCGCGGCGAGCGTCTCCTTGGCACGGGTGCGTCCCACGCCGTAGATGTAGGTGAGCGCGACCTCCAGCCGCTTGTCGCGGGGGAGATCGACGCCGACGAGACGTGCCATCTGTGGTTCTCAACCTTCCTACGGAGGTCTCGGACAGCACCGGTCCCGGTTGGCCCGGGTCCCCGGCCTCCGTCCGGGGGTGGCGTCCCGCCTCCTCGCCGCCGGGCGGGCCGTCCGTTCGCCGGTCGGTGACCGGTGGCGGGCGGACCCGGCTCGCGAGGACCGCGGGGGTCGGGTGCTGTCTCCTGTACTGCGAGGTGCTGGGGCCTCAGCCCTGGCGCTGCTTGTGACGCTGGTTCTCGCAGATCACCATGACCCGCCCGTGACGGCGGATCACCTTGCACTTGTCGCAGATCCTCTTGACGCTCGGCTTGACCTTCATCGGTGTCTTCCAGACATGGCGCGGTTCTGCGCCGGCTGCGGCACGCCGCATCGGCATGCACCGGTGGGTGGTTCAGGTCGCTTGCTGCTCAGCGACCGGGAGTGTTCTCGCCCGGTCACTTGTAGCGGTAGACGATGCGACCACGGGAGAGGTCGTAGGGGCTCAACTCCACCACCACCCGGTCCTCGGGAAGGATCCGGATGTAGTGCTGACGCATCTTTCCCGAGATGTGCGCCAGAACCCGGTGGCCGTTCGACAGCTCGACCCGGAACATGGCGTTCGGGAGAGCCTCGACGACGGTCCCCTCGATCTCGATGACCCCGTCCTTCTTGGGCATGTCCTCCGCGTTCCTTCTGCCCGCTCGACGCGGTGCGTGGGTTGATGTTCCGGCACACGTGTGACGACGTCCTCCGGCGCCAGACCAGCCGCGGGGCACCGCGAGGACATGGATGCACGTGAGCCGACGCACGAGTTTAGGGGATACCGACCTTGCTCGTGAAATCGGGGTGCCCCGGGCAGTCAGTCGGCGAGGGGGGTCACCGGGACGCCGAGGGCTCCGAGGGCCTCGACACCCCCGTCGTGGGCGGTGAGCACCCACAGCCCACCCTCGAGGACGGCGATGGAGTGCTCGACGTGCGCGGCGTGCGAGCCGTCGTCGGTGGCGACGGTCCAGTGGTCCGCCCGGGTGTGCACGTGGGGCTCGCCCGCGGTGAGCATGGGCTCGATGGCCAGGCACATGCCCGGACGCAGCCGAGGCCCCCGGTCCCGGGTGCGGTAGTTGAGGATCTGCGGGTCCTGGTGCATCTCGGTGCCGATGCCGTGCCCGCCGTAGTCCTCGACCAGCCCGTACCTGCCGGCCACGTGGTCCTCGACGGCGATCCCGATGGCGTTCAGCCGGCCCCCGGTCGCGCCGGAGGCCGCCGCGGCGACCCCCCGCCACAGCGCCTCCTCGGTGACCCGGGCCAGGGCCAGGTCCGCCTCGTCGAGCCCGCCGTCCGGCCCGGGCAGGACGGCGGTGAACGCCGCGTCCCCGTGCCAGCCGCCGAGGATCGCCCCGCAGTCGACCGAGACGACGTCGCCCGCGCGCAGCACCTTGGACCCGGGGATGCCGTGCACGACCTCGTCGTTGACGGAGACGCACAGCGTGGCCGGGTACGGCGGGTCGCCGACCCCGATGAAGGACGGGATCGCCCCGGCGGACCGGATGACGTCCTCGGCGACGGCGTCGAGTTCCTTGGTGGTCACGCCCTCGCGCAGCTCGGTGCGCACCGCAGCCAACGCGTCGGCCACGACGACACCGGCGCGGCGCATGAGTCGCACCTGGTCCGGGGTCTTGTACTGGATACGGTCCCGCCCGAGCACCCTGTCCCCAGGCCCGCTCAGCCCTCGGCCACGCCGAGAGCTGCGAGGAGACGCCCGGTCACGGTGTCGATCTCCCCCATGCCGTCGACCTGCCGGAGCAGCCCTCTGGCGGCGTAGAAGTCCCGCAGCGCGTTGGCGCTCTCCGCGTAGACCTCCATCCGCTTGCGGATCACGGGCTCGGTGTCGTCGGCCCTGCCCTCGATGCCGGCCCGCTTCAGCAGCCGCTGCACCACGGCCTCGGTGTCCGCGGTGATCTCCACAACGGCGTCCAGCGGCGTCGACGCCTCGGCGAGCACGTCCTGGAGCGCCTGGGCCTGGGCCGAGGTGCGCGGGTACCCGTCGAGCAGGAACCCCGCCTTAGCGTCGGGCTCGGCCAGCCGACCGGCCACCATGCCGTTGACGACCTCGTCCGGGACGTACTTGCCGGCGTCCATGTAGCTCTTGGCCAGAGTGCCCAGCTCGGTACCGCGTGACACCTCACCGCGGAAGATCTCTCCGGTGGAGATCGCCGGGACGTCCAGGCGGACAGCCAGCCTCGCGGCCTGGGTGCCCTTGCCCGCCCCGGGGGGGCCGAAGAGGATCAGTCTCACCGCAGGAACCCTTCGTAGTGTCTTTGCTGCAACTGGGCTTCGATCTGCTTCACGGTCTCCAGGCCGACCCCGACCACGATGAGGATCGAGGTACCGCCGAAGGGGAAGTTCTGGTTGGCGTTGATGAGCACGAACGCGATGAGCGGGATCATCGAGACGATGCCGAGGTACAGCGACCCGGGCAGGGTGATCCGGCTCAGCACATAGCTCAGGTAGTCCGCCGTCGGCCGCCCGGCGCGGATACCGGGGATGAAGCCGCCGTACTTCTTCATGTTCTCGGCGACCTCGTCCGGGTTGAACGTGATGGCCACGTAGAAGTACGTGAAGAACACGATCAGGGCGAAGTAGATGATCATGTAGATCGGGTGGTCACCCTTGGTGAGGTACCGGTCGATCCACTCGGCCCACGCCGACTGCTTGCCCCGCTGGAACTGGGCCAGCAGCGAGGGCAGGTAGAGCAGGGACGAGGCGAAGATGACCGGGATGACACCGGCCATGTTCACCTTGATCGGGATGTAGGTGCTGGTCCCGCCGTACATCCGCCGGCCGATCATGCGCTTGGCGTACTGCACCGGCACCCGGCGCTGGGACTGCTCGACGAAGATGACGGCGGCCACGATCGCCAGCCCGATCACCATCACGGCGATGAAGGTCTCGGTGCCGTGCTCGGACTGCCGGGCGATGGACCACATCGACGAGGGGAACCCGGAGGCGATCGAGGTGAAGATCAGCAGGGACATGCCGTTGCCGATCCCGCGTTCGGTGATCAGCTCACCGAGCCACATGATGAGCCCGGTGCCGGCGGTCATGGTGATGACCATGATCACGATCGTGGTCCAGCCCTGGTTGGGCACGATCTTCTCGGGGCAGTTCCCGAAGAGGTTCCCGCTCCGTGCCACCGAGACCAGGGTGGTCGACTGCAGCACCGCGAGGCCGATGGTGAGGTACCGGGTGTACTGGGTCAGCTTGGCCGTCCCGGACTGGCCCTCCTGCTTGAGGGTCTCGAACCGCGGGATGACCACGGTGAGCAGCTGGACGATGATGCTCGCCGTGATGTAGGGCATGATCCCCAGAGCGAACACCGAGATGTTGAGCAACGCGCCGCCGCTGAAGAGGTTCACCAGTTGGTACAGGTTGTTCGAGTCCTGCGAGGACTCCACCATGTTCACGCACTTCTTCACAGCCTCATAGCTGACCCCCGGGGTGGGCACGAACGAGCCCAACCGGAAGAAAGCCATGATCAGGAGCGTGAACAGGAGCTTGCGGCGCAGGTCAGGCGTCTTGAACGCCCGCGCGAACGCAGAGAACACGATGAACCTCCTGCACCGCCCCGAGGACGGCTGTTCTGACCTCAACCGCCGCGTGAGCGGCTGATCTGGCGGTGGGCATCCCCCAGGACGCCCTGGTCGGTGACCATAACACCCCGGTGAGGCGAAACTCCGCCCGGCCGGGGTGTCAGGTCACGTGCTGCTGCCGTGCTGGTGCGGCCCGGCGGATGCTCCGCCGGACCACCCCCCTACAGAGTCGTTGCCGTGCCGCCCGCAGCGGTGATCTTGTCCTTCGCCGAGGTGGAGAACGCGTGCACCTCGACCTGGAGCGCGACCGAGATCTCGCCGTCGCCCAGCACCTTGACCGGGGAGTTCGACCTGACCGCACCCCTGGCGACCAGGTCGGCCACGGTCACCGCGCCGCCGTCCGGGTACAGCTCGCCGAGCCGGGCGAGGTTGACCACCTGGTAGCTGACCCGGAACGGGTTCTTGAACCCGCGCAGCTTCGGCAGCCGCATGTGGATCGGCATCTGGCCGCCCTCGAACGACTCCGGGACGCTGTACCGGGCCTTGGTGCCCTTGGTCCCGCGGCCGGCCGTCTTGCCCTTGCTGCCCTCACCACGACCGACCCGGGTCTTCGCGGTGCGCGCCCCCGGAGCGGGCCGCAGGTGGTGCACCTTGAGGGTGTGCTCCTCGGCCATCTCAGTCCACCTCCTCGACGGTGACGAGGTGGCGGACCGCGCGGACCATGCCACGGATCTCGGGCCGGTCCTCCTTGACCACGATGTCACCGATCCGCTTCAGCCCCAGCGTGCGCAGGGTGTCACGCTGCGGCTGCTTCTCGCCGATCTCCGACTTGACCTGCTTGACCTTGAGCCGTGCCATCAGGAGGTCACCCCCGCCCTCGCCCGCAGCAGGGCGGCGGGAGCCACGTCCTCCAGCGGCAGCCCGCGCCGGGCGGCGACCTCTTCCGGACGCTCCAGCGAGCGCAGTGCGGCGACCGTGGCGTGCACGATGTTGATCGCGTTGTCCGAGCCGAGGGACTTGCTCAGCACGTCCTTGATCCCCGCGCACTCGAGGACGGCGCGCACCGGGCCACCGGCGATGACCCCGGTACCGGGGGACGCCGGACGCAGCAGGACGACGCCGGCCGCGTCCTCCCCCTGCACCGGGTGCGGGATGGTGCCCTGGATGCGGGGGACCTTGAAGAAGTGCTTCTTGGCCTCCTCGACACCCTTCGCGATCGCGGCGGGCACCTCCTTCGCCTTGCCGTAGCCGACACCGACGGTGCCGTCGCCGTCACCCACGACCACGAGAGCCGTGAAGCTGAAGCGCCGGCCGCCCTTGACGACCTTGGCGACGCGGTTGATCGTCACGACCCGCTCGACGAACGCTGTCTTGTCGGCGGAGTCGTCCCGACCGCGCCGGTTGTCACGGTCACGACGGTCACGACGACCGCTGTTCTCACCGGAGCCGCCACCGGCACCCGGGCCGCCGCGACGCTGGGGTCCAGCCATCAGACGTTCCTTCTCTCTCGCTCGTGCGTCGTTCGCTCGGCGCGGGGCATCTCCCGCGGCTGGGTCACGCTCACAGCGTCAGACCACCCTCACGGGCGCCGTCAGCCACCGCGGCCACGCGACCGTGGTACTTGTTCCCGGCGCGGTCGAAGACCACGGCCTCGACCCCCGCTGCCCGTGCACGCTCGGCGACGAGCTCGCCGACCCGCTTGGCCTTGGCGGTCTTGTCGCCGTCCGCCGCCCGCAGGTCGGCCTCCATGGTCGAGGCCGAGACCAGGGTCCTGCCGACGGAGTCGTCGACGACCTGGACGAAGACGTGCCGAGCGGACCGGGTGACCACGAGGCGAGGCCGCTGCGCGGAGCCGACCACCTTCTTGCGCACCCGCAGGTGCCTGCGGGTGCGAGCCGCGACAGGACCCTTACCGGCCCCCCCACCGCTGCGCTTGAGACCGACGACCATTACCTCTTACCAGCCTTCCCGACCTTGCGCTTGATCTGCTCACCGGAGTAGCGGATGCCCTTGCCCTTGTACGGGTCGGGCTTGCGCAGCTTGCGGATGTTGGCCGCGACCTCGCCGACCTTCTGCTTGTCGATGCCCGAGACCGAGAACCTCGTCGGGCCGTCGACGGCGAAGGTCACCCCCTCCGGAGGGGTCACGACGATCGGGTGGCTGTAGCCGAGCGCGAACTCCAGGTCGGCGCCCTTCGCCATCACCCGGTAGCCGGTGCCGACGATCTCCAGCTTCTTCTCGTAGCCCTGGGTGACCCCGACGACCATGTTGGCCACCAGCGTCCGGGTCAGCCCGTGCAGGGAGCGGGAGACCCGCTCGTCGTTCGGCCGCAGCACCTTGAGGACGCCGTCCTCGCGCTCCACCGTGATCGGCTCGGCGACGGTGTGGCTGAGCGACCCCTTGGGCCCCTTGACCCTCACCTCGCGACCGTCGACGGTCACCTCGACGCCGGCGGGCACGGGGATGGGCAACTTCCCGATACGGGACATGGTGACGCTCCCCTTCCCTACCAGACGTAGGCGAGGACTTCCCCGCCCACGCCCTTCTTCGTGGCCTGCCGGTCGGTCAGCAGCCCGGAGGAGGTGGAGAGGATGGCGATCCCCAGTCCACCCAGCACCCGCGGGAGGTTGGTCGACTTGGCGTACACCCGCAGGCCGGGCTTGCTCACCCGGCGCAGGCCGGCGATGGACCGCTCACGATTCGGGCCGTACTTCAGCTCGATCATCAGCTTCTTGCCCACCTCGGCGTCCTCGACGCTCCAGCCGGAGATGTACCCCTCCTGCTGCAGGATCTCGGCGATGTGCGCCTTGAGCTTGCTGTAGGGCATCGCCACGTTGTCGTGGTAGGCGGAGTTCGCGTTCCGCAGACGTGTGAGCATGTCTGCGATCGGGTCGGTCATCGTCATCGGGCTTGCCCGCCCTTCCTCGCCGCGGTTTCCGCCGCGGCCTCGGGGGTCTCACCCTCGGGGTCGGCGGGGACCTGCGGCGTAGCCGTCGTCTGTTGCGGCCCGGTCACCGGGTCGTCGATCTCCGACACGGCGTCGGCGATCTCGTCCGCGATCTCGGCGATCCGGTCGTCGTCCGTCACCACGTCCGGCGCACCGTCGAACACCGGGATCTGGTATCGGAAGGTCGCGAGCCGGAACTGCATCGCGGACCTCAGGGGGTGGAGCTCGAGTGTCGGCATGTCAGCTCACCAGCTGCTCTTCGTGACACCCGGGAGCTCCCCGCGGTGGGCCATCACCCGCAGGCATACCCGGCAGAGGCCGAACTTCCGGTAGACCGAGTGCGGCCGCCCGCACCGCTGGCAGCGGGTGTAGGCCCGCACCGCGAACTTGGGCTTGCTGTTCGCCTTGTTGATCAGGGCCGTCTTCGCCACGGTCAGCTCTCCTTGAAGGGGAAGCCGAGGAGGCGCAGCAGGGCTCGCCCCTCGTCGTCCGTCGTCGCGGTGGTCACGATGGTGATGTCCATGCCACGGACCCGGTCGATCTTGTCCTGGTCGATCTCGTGGAACATGGACTGCTCGTTGAGACCGAAGGTGTAGTTGCCCCGGCCGTCGAACTGCTTCGGCGACAGCCCGCGGAAGTCCCTGATCCGCGGGAGGGCCAGGGTCAGCAGCCGGTCCAGGAACTCCCACATCCGGTCGCCGCGCAGGGTGACGTGGGCACCGATCGGCATCCCCGCCCGCAGCTTGAACTGGGCGATGGACTTCCGGGCCTTGGTGACCTGCGGCTTCTGCCCGGTGATCGTGGTCAGGTCGCGGATCGCGCCCTCGATGAGCTTGGAGTCCCTCGCCGCCTCGCCGACGCCCATGTTCACGACGACCTTGACGACGCGCGGGGTGCGCATCACGTTGCCGAGCTCGAACTGCTGGTACAGGGCGGGAGCGATCTCGGAGCGGTAGCGCTCCCGCAGCCGCGGCTCGACGGCCTCGACCGCGGGCGCCTGGGCCTTCTTGTCCTTCGCGGCCGACTTCTTCGCCGTCGCCGGCTTCTCGGTTCGCGTCGCCATTGTCAGATGTCCTTACCCGAGCGCTTCGCCACGCGGACCCGCACCCGCTTGTCGCGGTCGCCACGTTCGACCGTCTCGACCCGGGAGCCGGTCCGGGTGGGCCGCTTGCTCTCCGGGTCCACCAGCATGACGTTGCTCACGTGCACCGGGGCTTCCTGGGTGATGATCCCACCGGTCCTCGCACCGCGGCCGGTGGTCCCCATCTTCGTGTGCTTCTTGATCCGGTTGATCCCCTCGACGAGCACCCGCTGGGTGTCGAGGTACACCGCGATGACCTTCCCCTGCTTGCCGCGATCGTCGCGGGAGCCAGAGATCAGCTGGACGGTGTCGCCCTTGCGGATCTTCATTGCGGCCTTGGTCTTGGCCATCAGAGCACCTCCGGGGCCAGCGAGATGATCTTCATGAACTTCTTCTCGCGCAGCTCCCTGCCGACCGGGCCGAAGATGCGGGTACCGCGCGGGTCGCCGTCGTTCCTGAGGATGACCGCCGCGTTCTCGTCGAAGCGGATGTAGGAACCGTCGGCGCGACGGCGCTCCTTCACGGTCCGGACGATGACCGCCTTGACGACGTCACCCTTCTTCACGTTGCCGCCAGGGATCGCGTCCTTGACCGTTGCCACGATCACGTCACCGATGCCGGCGTAGCGACGACCCGAACCACCGAGAACCCGGATGCAGAGGATCTCCTTCGCACCCGTGTTGTCGGCGACCCGGAGTCGCGACTCCTGCTGGATCACTTCAGAACTCCGTTCGTCACGCCGGTTCTCCGCGGGGGAGCCTGGCGGAACCGGGGGCCGGACGGCCCGGGACTGTTTACTTGGCCTTGTCGAGAATCTCGACGAGCCGCCACCTCTTCGTGGCCGACAGCGGACGCGTCTCCATGATCAGCACAAGGTCGCCGACGCCCGCCGAGTTCACCTCGTCGTGAACCTTCACCTTGCTCGAGCGCCGCAGGACCTTGCCGTAGAGCGGGTGCTTGACCCTCTCCTCGACCTTGACGACGACCGTCTTGTCCATCTTGTCGCCGACCACGTAGCCGCGGCGCACCTTGCGGTACCCGCGGGCGCCGGCCGACGCGACTGCCTGGTCGCTTCCAGTGTCGCGCACAACACCGCCCTTGTTCACGTCAGTGGCCTCGCTCACAACTGCCTTCTCGCTCATCGGGCTCACGCCTCCGGACCGGAGGTGATGCCGAGCTCGCGCTCACGCATGATCGTGTAGATCCTGGCGATGTCACGACGGACGGCGCGCAGCCGGCCGTGGCTCTCCAGCTGACCGGTCGCGGACTGGAACCGGAGGTTGAACAACTCCTCCTTGGCCTTCTGCAGCTCCTCGACGAGCCGCTCGTCGTCGAAGGTCCGCAACTGGTCCGGAGTCAGGTCCTTGGAACCGACGGCCATCACGCCTCACCGCCCTCGCGCCGGACGATCCGGCACTTCATCGGCAGCTTGTGGATCGCGCGCGTGAGCGCCTCCTTGGCCACCTTCTCGTTGGGGAACGTCAGCTCGAACATCACCCGACCGGGCTTGATGTTCGCGACCCACCACTCGGGTGAGCCCTTGCCGGAGCCCATCCGGGTCTCGGCCGGCTTCTTGGTCAGCGGCCGGTCCGGGTAGATGTTGATCCACACCCGACCGCCACGCCGCACGTGGCGGGTGATGGCGATACGCGCGGACTCGATCTGCCGGTTGGTCACGTAGGCCGGCTCGAGGGCCTGGATGCCCCACTCGCCGAAGGCCACGGTGGTACCGCCCTTGGCAGCGCCGGACCGGGTGGGCCGGTGCTGCTTGCGGTGCTTGACACGACGGGGGATGAGCACGGCTCAGGCCTCCGTTCCGCTGCTGGTCGTCGGAGCGGCGCTCGACGCGTCCGACTTGCCGGACGTCGCGGGCGCCGCCGGGGAGGCGTCCTGCCCGGAGGTGCTGTCGGGACGACGGCGCCCGCCGCGCTGCGGCCGGTCGCCACGGTCTCCGCGCTCGCGACGCGGCGCCCTGGGGGCCGCGGCCTGCTCGCGGGCCAGCTCCTTGCTGGTGATGTCGCCCTTGTAGATCCACACCTTGACGCCGATCCGGCCGAAGGTGGTCCGGGCCTCGTAGATGCCGTAGTCGATGTTCGCCCGGAGGGTGTGCAGGGGGACCCTGCCCTCGCGGTAGAACTCGGAGCGGCTCATCTCGGCGCCGCCGAGGCGGCCGGAGCACTGCACCCGGATGCCCTTGGCGCCGGCGCGGAGCGAAGACTGCATGCCCTTGCGCATGGCGCGGCGGAAGGAGACCCGGCTGGCCAGCTGCTCGGCGATGCCCTGTGCCACGAGCTGGGCGTCGACCTCGGGGTTCTTCACCTCGAGGATGTTGAGCTGCACCTGCTTGCCGGTGAGCTTCTCCAGCTCGCCTCGGATCCGGTCGGCCTCGGCGCCGCGGCGGCCGATGACGATGCCGGGACGGGCGGTGTGGATGTCCACCCGGACCCGGTCCCTCGTCCGCTCGATCTCCACCCGGCTGATCCCCGCGCGCTCCATGCCCTTGCCCATGAGCTTGCGGATCGCGACGTCCTCTTTGATGTAGTCGCGGTACCGCTGGCCGGGCCGGGTGCTGTCGGCGAACCACCGGCTCTTGTGGTCGGTGGTGATGCCCAGGCGGAACCCGTGCGGGTTGACTTTCTGGCCCACTATCGGGTCCTCCCCTTCGTGGTGGATGCGGTGCGGCCCGACCCCTTGTCGGCCGAGGCGCCGGTCTTCTTCTTCGGCTTCGGCTGCTCGTCCCGGACGGGCTCGGGCGGCTCCGCGACGACGACCGTGATGTGGCTGGTCCGCTTGCGGATCCGGTAGGCCCGGCCCTGGGCGCGCGGCCGGAACCGCTTCAGCGTCGGGCCCTCGTCCACGTAGGCCTCACGGACGACGAGCGCACGCTCGTCGAGCGGCTCGGACGCCTGTTCGGCCTTGTGCCGGACGTTGGCGATCGCGCTCTGCACGACCTTGCGCACCGGCTCCCCCGCGGCCTGGGGGGCGAACTCCAGCACCGCAACGGCTTCGGCCGCCTGCCTGCCACGGATGAGGTCCACGACGCGCCTGGCCTTGCGGGGCGTGACACGGACGTACCGCGCCTGCGCCTTGGCTTCCATCGCTGTCCCTTGCTCTCTCTCGGTCTCGCGTCCGTCTCGGTCCGCACGCCGCGTCAGCGGCGGCGGCCCTTCCGGTCGTCCTTCTCGTGGCCGCGGAACGTCCGGGTCGGAGCGAACTCGCCCAGCTTGTGGCCGATCATGGATTCGGTGACGAACACCGGCACGTGCTTGCGCCCGTCGTGCACCGCGATGGTGTGACCCAGCATCTCCGGAACGATCATGGAGCGACGGGACCAGGTACGGATGACGTTCTTGGTCCCCTTCTCGTTCTGAAGATCCACCTTCTTCATCAGGTGGTCGTCGACGAAGGGGCCCTTCTTCAGGCTGCGAGGCATGGTTCAGGGGCTCCTATCAGCGCTTCTTGCCGGTACGACGGCGGCGGACGATCAGCTTGTCGCTGGCCTTGTGCGGGCGGCGGGTCCTGCCCTCCGGCTTGCCCCAGGGGCTGACCGGGTGCCGGCCGCCGGACGTCTTTCCCTCACCACCACCGTGCGGGTGGTCGACCGGGTTCATCACGACACCACGGACGGTGGGGCGCTTGCCCTTCCAGCGCATCCGGCCGGCCTTGCCCCAGTCGATGTTCGACTGCTCGGCGTTGCCGACCTCGCCGATCGTCGCGCGGCAGCGGACGTCGACGTTGCGGATCTCACCGGAGGGCATCCTCAGTTGGGCGAACCGGCCCTCCTTGGCGACCAGCTGCACGGAGGTCCCCGCGGAGCGCGCGATCTTGGCGCCGCCACCGGGCCGGAGTTCGATGGCGTGGATGACCGTACCCACCGGGATGTTCCGCAGCGGCAGGTTGTTGCCGGGCTTGATGTCGGCGCCGGGGCCGTTCTCCACCCGGTCGCCCTGGGCCAGCCGGTTCGGGGCCAGGATGTAGCGCTTGTCGCCGTCCGCGTAGTGCAGCAGCGCGATCCGGGCGGTGCGGTTCGGGTCGTACTCGATGTGCGCGACCTTGGCCGGAACGCCGTCCTTGTCGTGCCGGCGGAAGTCGATCAGCCGGTACGCGCGCTTGTGGCCGCCGCCCTGGTGACGCATCGTCACCCGCCCGGAGTTGTTCCGGCCGCCCTTCTTGGCGAGGGGGCGGACCAGCGACTTCTCCGGCTCCGATCGGGTGACCTCGACGAAGTCGGCGACGGAGGAGCCACGGCGGCCCGGCGTCGTCGGCTTGTACTTACGGATTCCCATGCTGAGTCAGTCCTCGGGTCAGATCTTCTCGGCAGGATCGCCGTCGGCCGCTCGGCGGCCTCTGGCGGATCACTCAGCCGAAGACGTCGATGGTGCCTTCCTTGAGCGTGATGATCGCGTGCTTGGTGTCCTTGCGCCGGCCGATGCCGGTGCGGGTCCGCCGGGTCTTGCCCTTCCGGTTGAGCGTGTTGACGGCCGAGACCTTCACGCCGAAGACCTGCTCCACGGCGATCTTGATCTCGGTCTTGTTCGCACCGGGGGCGACGACGAACGTGTACTTGCCCTCGTCCTGGTAGAGCTTGAAGCTCTTCTCGGAGACGATGGGGGCCACCAGGACGTCACGCGGGTTCCGGTGGACGTTGCCGATGGTGCTCACTTCGCGGCCTCCTCGGACTCGGTCGCCGTGGCCTTCGCGCCCTTGCCCTTGGCGGGACCCGCGACGAAGGCCGCGAGAGCGCCCTCTGTGAAGACGATGTCGTCCGCGCACAGCACGTCGTAGGTGTTGAGCTGGTCGGTGACCAGGACGTGGACCTGCGGGAGGTTGCGCACGCTCTTCCAGGTGAGGTCGTCGTCCCGCTCCACGACCACGAGCAGGTTGGGCCGCTCGCTGATCCCGTCGAGGGCGACGGCGGCCTGCCGGGTGGACGGCTTCTCGGAGCCGATCAGGTCGCGCACCACGTGCACGCGCCCGTGCCGGGCCCGGTCGGACAGCGCTCCGCGCAGCGCGGCGGCCTTCATCTTCTTGGGCGTCCGCTGCGTGTAGTCCCTCGGCGTCGGACCGTGGACGACGCCACCGCCGGCGAACTGGGGTGCCCTGGTCGAGCCCTGGCGGGCCCTGCCGGTGCCCTTCTGGCGGTAGGGCTTCTTGCCACCACCGCGGACCTCGCCGCGGGTCTTGGTGTCGTGGGTGCCCTGCCGCGCCGCGGCGAGTTGGGCGACGACCACCTGGTGGATCAGCGGGACGTTGGTCTGGACGTCGAAGATCTCCGCGGGCAGCTCGGCCGTCCCGGCCTTGGCGCCCGTGCCGTCGAGGACGTCGATGGTGGTGCCGGGCATCGGGTCAGGCCCCCTTCGCGGCGGTCTTCACGAGGACGACAGCGCCCTTGGGGCCGGGGACGGCGCCCTTGATGAGCAGCAGTCCGCGCTCGGTGTCGACCGCGTGGACGGTGAGGTTCTGGGTGGTCTGGCGGACGGCCCCCATCCGGCCGGCCATCCGCAGGCCCTTGAAGACCCGGCCGGGGGTCGCGCAGGCGCCGATCGAGCCGGGGGCGCGGTGCTTGCGCTGGGTGCCGTGACCCGCACCGAGGCCGCCGAAGCCGTGCCGCTTCATGACGCCCGCGGTGCCCTTGCCCTTGGTCCTGCCGACGACGTCGACCTGCTGGCCGGCCTCGAACGTCGCCGCGGTGACCTCCTGACCGAGGGTGTACTCCCCCGCGTCGGCGGTGCGCAGCTCGACCAGGTGTCGGCGAGGAGTGACCCCGGCCTTCTCGAAGTGCCCGGTCATCGGCTTGTTCACCTTGCGCGGGTCGACCGCGCCGAAGGCGATCTGCACGGCGTCGTAGCCGTCGACGTCGGCGGTCCGGACCTGCGTCACGACACAGGGGCCGGCCTCGACGACCGTCACGGGGACGACCCGGTTGTCGGCGTCCCACACCTGCGTCATGCCGAGCTTGCGGCCCAGCAGGCCCCGGACGGCGGTGATCTGCTTCGTCATCGCGGCGTCCCTCAGAGCTTGATCTCGATGTCCACGCCGGCAGGCAGGTCGAGCCGCATCAGCGAGTCGACCGTCTTGGGCGTGGGGTTGATGATGTCGATGAGCCGCTTGTGCGTGCGCATCTCGAAGTGCTCGCGGCTGTCCTTGTACTTGTGTGGCGATCGAATGACGCAGAACACGTTCTTCTCGGTCGGCAACGGCACCGGGCCGGCCACCGTAGCGCCCGTCCGCACGACCGTGTCCACGATCTTGCGCGCCGAACTGTCGATCACCTCGTGGTCGTAGGCCTTCAGCCGGATGCGGATCTTCTGTCCCGCCATGGCGTCGCTGAGCTCTCTTCCCTCGACCGGCGCTCTGTGCCAACCGGTGCCGTCTCGAACCGCTGCCGTGGTGTCGGGCCTCCGCCCCCCGAGGTCGGGTGTGTCGCGCCTTTCGGCCGAACAGCTCCCGGCACCCTGCGGTGCCACCGCCTCGTGGTGGTCGTCGTCCCGGCCTCCGCCGGTGCTGGCGCGGGCCCGACCACCGACCCTCACGGGTGGTGCCGGAGCGCGAACCGCGCCGAGCAACTTGCCTAGTCTGCCAGAACTGCTCGTTCGTTGACCAATTCCGGCCGCCCGTCGCCCGGGCCCGGTGTCCCGCCGGCCTCGTGGGCCGGCGGGACACCGCTCCTGGCTACTTCAGGATCTTCGTGACCCGGCCGGAACCGACGGTCCGGCCGCCCTCGCGGATGGCGAAGAGCAGGCCCTCCTCCATCGCGATGGGCTGGATCAGCTCGACGGTCATCGCGGTGTTGTCACCGGGCATGACCATCTCGACGCCCTCCGGCAGCTGCACGACCCCGGTGACGTCCGTCGTCCGGAAGTAGAACTGCGGCCGGTAGTTGTTGTAGAAGGGCGTGTGCCGGCCACCCTCGTCCTTGGACAGGATGTAGACGTTGCCCTCGAAGTTGAGGTGCGGGGTGATCGAGCCCGGCTTGCAGACGACCTGGCCGCGCTCCACCTCCTCGCGCTTGATGCCGCGGAGCAGCAGCCCCACGTTCTCGCCGGCCTGCGCCTCGTCGAGGAGCTTGCGGAACATCTCGACGCCGGTGACCGTCGTCGTCGTGGACTTGTCCCGGATGCCGACGATCTCGACCTGCTCGTTGACCTTGAGCACGCCGCGCTCCACCTTGCCGGTGACGACGGTGCCGCGGCCGGTGATGGTGAAGACGTCCTCGATCGGCATGAGGAACGGCTTGTCGATGTCGCGGGCCGGCTCGGGGACCGCGGTATCGACGGCGTCGAGCAGGTCGATGATGCCCTGCTTCCACGCGTCGTCGCCCTCGAGCGCCTTGTACGCCGACAGCCGCACGACGGGCAGGTCGTCGCCGGGGAACTCGTAGGAGCTCAGCAGCTCGCGGACCTCCATCTCGACCAGCTCGAGGATCTCCTCGTCGTCCACCATGTCGCACTTGTTGAGGGCGACGACGATGTAGGGAACGCCGACCTGGCGGGCGAGCAGCACGTGCTCACGGGTCTGCGGCATCGGGCCGTCGGTCGCGGCGACCACGAGGATGGCGCCGTCCATCTGCGCCGCACCCGTGATCATGTTCTTGATGTAGTCGGCGTGCCCGGGGCAGTCGACGTGGGCGTAGTGACGCGCCTCGGTCTGGTACTCGACGTGGGCGATCGAGATCGTGATGCCCCGCTGCCGCTCCTCCGGCGCCTTGTCGATCATGTCGAACGGCGTGAAGGGGTTCAGCTCCGGATACTTCTCGTGCAGCACCTTCGTGATCGCCGCGGTCAGCGTCGTCTTGCCGTGGTCGATGTGACCGATGGTGCCGATGTTGACGTGCGGCTTAGTCCGCTCGAACTTCGCCTTCGCCACGGGGTCCTCCTGTCGGACTGTGTCGGTGTAGAGCCTTCGGTGGGTGCTGCTGTCGCTGCTGGAGCGCCTGCCGGTCGGGGATCGTCGTCCCGGTGCGGATCACTCCCCTCGGGACTTCTTGACGATCTCCTCCGCAACGTTACGCGGGACCTCGGCATAGGAGTCGAACTGCATCGTGTACACGGCTCGACCCTGTGTCCTGCTGCGCAGGTCACCGACGTACCCGAACATCTCCGACAGCGGGACGAGGGCTCGGATGACCTTGGCCCCGCTGACGTCCTCCATGGCCTGGATGTGGCCACGGCGGGCATTGAGATCGCCGATCACGTCGCCCATGTAGGGCTCCGGCGTCCGGACCTCCACGGCCATCATGGGCTCCAGCAGCACGGGATCAGCCCGCCGCGCCGCCTCCTTGAGCGCCATCGACCCCGCGATCTTGAACGCCATCTCCGAGGAGTCGACGTCGTGGGCCTGACCGTCGAGCAGGGTCGCCTTGATGCCGACGAGGGGGTACCCGGCCAGCACGCCGAACTGCATGGCGTCCTGGACACCGGCGTCGACGGCCGGGATGTACTCCCGCGGCACCCGTCCACCGGTGACCTTGTTGTTGAACTCGTAGAAGGTGCCCCCGGAGGTGTCCAACGGTGCGATGGAGATCTGCACCTTCGCGTACTGGCCGGAGCCGCCGGTCTGCTTCTTGTGGGTGTAGTCGTGCTTCTCGACCGTCCGGCGGATGGTCTCCCGGTAGGCCACCTGGGGCTTGCCCACGTTGGCCGCGACCTTGAACTCGCGGCGCATCCGGTCCACCAGGATGTCGAGGTGCAGCTCGCCCATCCCGGCGATGATCGTCTGCCCGGTCTCGTCGTCCTGGTTGACCTGGAAGGTCGGGTCCTCCTCGGCCAGCTTCTGGATGGCCGTGCTGAGCTTCTCCTGGTCGCTCTTGGTCCGCGGCTCGATGGCCACCCGGATCACCGGCTCGGGGAAGGTCATCGACTCCAGCACGACGGGGTTGGCCGGGTCGCACAGGGTGTCGCCGGTGGTGGTGTCCTTGAGACCGATGACCGCGTAGATGTGGCCGGTGCTCGCCTCGGGGACGGGGTTCTCCTTGTTGGCGTGCATCTGGAAGAGCTTGCCGATCCGCTCCTTCTTCCCCTTGGTGGAGTTGATCACCTGGGAACCGGAGTTGACCCGCCCGGAGTAGACCCGGACGTAGGTGAGCCGGCCGAAGAACGGGTGGGTCATCACCTTGAAGGCCAGCGCGGAGAACGGCTCGGCCGTCGACGCCTTGCGGTGCAGCACCCGCTCCTCGTGGCCGATGGCGTGCCCCTCGACCGGCGGCACGTCCAGCGGCGACGGCAGGTAGTCGATGACCGCGTCGAGGACGGGCTGGACGCCCTTGTTCTTGAACGCGGTCCCGCACAGCACCGGGTAGGCCTCGCCGGCGATGGTGAGCCGACGGATCCCGCCCTTGATCTCCTCGACGGTGAGCTCCTCACCGGCGAGGTACTTCTCCAACAGGGTCTCGTCGGCCTCGACGACGGTCTCGAGCAGGTCGTGCCGGTACTCGGCTGCCTTCTCCGCCAGGTCGGCCGGGATCTCCTCGACCACGTAGTCCGCACCCTTGGTCGTCTCACCCCGCCAGGTGAGCGCCCTCATACCGAGCAGGTCGACGACGCCGACGAAGGAGCTCTCCGCACCGATGGGCAACTGGAGGGGAAGGGGCTTGGCCCCGAGCCGCTCGACGATGGTCCGCACCGTGAAGTAGAAGTCGGCCCCCAGCTTGTCCATCTTGTTGACGAAGCACACCCGGGGCACGTTGTACCGGTCGGCCTGCCGCCACACCGTCTCCGACTGGGGCTCGACGCCCTCCTTGCCGTCGAAGACCGCGACGGCGCCGTCGAGGACGCGGAGCGACCGCTCGACCTCCATGGTGAAGTCGACGTGGCCGGGCGTGTCGATGATGTTGACCTGGTGGTCCTGCCAGAAGCAGGTGGTCGCGGCGGAGGTGATGGTGATCCCCCGCTCCTGCTCCTGCTCCATCCAGTCCATCGTGGCCGCGCCGTCGTGAACCTCGCCGATCTTGTAGTTGATGCCGGTGTAGAAGAGAATCCGCTCCGTCGTCGTGGTCTTGCCGGCATCGATGTGCGCCATGATGCCGATGTTCCTGACCTTCTTGAGGTCGGTGAGCACGTCAAGTGCCACGGTGTCTGCCTCGCCTCATGTTCTGTCGTGGGTGCGTGGTCGGGCACGCTGGGCGCGGCGCCGGGTCGCGGCGCCGCGCTGCGCCATCCCGGTCCGCCTCACCAGCGGTAGTGCGCGAAGGCCTTGTTCGACTCGGCCATCTTGTGGGTGTCCTCGCGGCGCTTGACCGCGGCGCCCAGGCCGTTGCTCGCATCGAGGATCTCGTTCATGAGCCGGTCGGTCATGGTCTTCTCGCGGCGCTGCCGCGCGTAGCTGACCAGCCAACGGAGGGCGAGGGTGGTCGCCCTTCCGGCGCGGACCTCGACGGGGACCTGGTACGTCGCGCCGCCGACGCGCCGGGACCGGACCTCGAGGGTCGGCCGGACGTTGTCGAGGGCGCGCTTGAGGGTGATCACCGGGTCGGTCCCGGTCTTCTCCCGGCAGCCCTCGAGCGCGTGGTAGACGGTGCTCTCGGCGACGGACTTCTTGCCGTCGAGCAGGATCTTGTTGACCAGCTGGGTGACCAGCGGCGAGCCGTAGACCGGGTCGACGATGAGCGGTCGCTTAGGCGCGGGACCCTTGCGAGGCATCAGCTCTTCTCCTTCTTCGCGCCGTAGCGGCTCCGGGCCTGCTTCCGGTTCTTCACACCCTGGGTGTCCAGCGAGCCGCGAATGATCTTGTACCGGACGCCGGGAAGGTCCTTCACCCGGCCGCCGCGCACCAGCACGATCGAGTGCTCCTGGAGGTTGTGACCGACCCCGGGGATGTAGGCCGTGACCTCGATCTGGCTCGTGAGCCGGACCCGGGCGACCTTGCGCAGCGCCGAGTTGGGCTTCTTCGGCGTGGTGGTGTAGACGCGGGTGCACACACCGCGCCGCTGCGGGCATCCCTTGAGCGCAGGAGTCTTGGTCTTGCCGACCTTGTCCTGGCGGCCCTTGCGGACCAGCTGCTGGATCGTGGGCACCTGTTCTCCGTGTGTCTCGCTGGTGGCTTTCGCGCCGGTCCCGCGGGCTCCGTGGGCTCGCGACGCTGCATTCTGTTGTTCCGGGACGACCCCGGACCTGTGGTCCCGGACGGCCCGGACTCGTGGTCCGGGTCACCCCGACCGTGTGTCCCGGGGCCCGGGACCGTGTCGTCCGGGGGGACCCGGGTTTCCGCCCGGGACGGCTCCCGGACGTCGCCCGGGACCACCACCGGTCGTGGTACCTCCGCGCCGGGGCCCTGGTACCACCCCGGGTCGTGCTGCTCTCGTGCTGCCCTTCGCCCCCCGCGCTCGGGTGTGTCGCAGACACACCCGAATCCCGGACCCGGACGTGCGGATCGGGATGCAGTCCCTGGCGCGCCTTTCGGCTCTCGACGACGGTCGGAACCGGGGCGCACGCGGGACAGCCCGGGGGACCCCAGGCGCGAGCGTCGAGGTTACCCGCCCGGCCCGAGGGCCGTCAAAACGGCGCGCGTCGGGGCGAGGCACGCGGGCAGGCGGCACCGACGGTTCCGGACCGTGTCGGCTCCGGAACCGTCGGTGCCTGTCGCTCGCTCAGCGGTCGTACCGGCCGAGGTCGAACTCCTCCAGCGGGATGGCCGCGCCGCTGCCGGCGCCGAAGTGGCCGTAGTCGACCTCCTCGTAGCCGGGCATCGCGTACATCGCCGCCTTGGCCTCCTCCGTCGGCTCGACGCGGATGTTGCGGTAGCGCGGCAGGCCCGTCCCCGCGGGGATGAGCTTGCCGATGATGACGTTCTCCTTCAGGCCCAGCAGCGGGTCGCTCTTGCCCTCCATGGCGGCGTTGGTGAGCACCCTGGTTGTCTCCTGGAAGGAGGCCGCCGACAGCCACGAGTCGGTTGCCAGCGACGCCTTGGTGATGCCCATGAGCTCCGGGCGGCCGGAGGCGGGGGTCCCGCCCTCGGCGACCACCCGGCGGTTCTCGCCCTCGAACCGGGTCCGCTCGACGAGCTCGCCGGGCAGCAACTCGGCGTCCCCCGACTCGATGATGGTCACCCGCTTGAGCATCTGCCGGACGATGACCTCGATGTGCTTGTCGTGGATCGACACGCCCTGGCTGCGGTAGACGTCCTGGACCTCGTTCACCAGGTGCACCTGGACCGCCCGCGGCCCGAGGATGCGCAGCACCTGCTTGGGGTCGACGGCGCCCATGACGAGCTGCTGGCCGACCTCGACCCGCCCGCCCTCCTCGACGATCAGGCGGGACCGCTTGGACACCGGGTAGGCGACCTCCTCCGAGCCGTCGTCCGGGATCACGACGACCTTCCGCGCCCGGTCGGTCTCCTCGATCCGGACCCTGCCGGCGACTTCGGAGATGGGCGCGACGCCCTTCGGGGTCCTCGCCTCGAAGAGCTCCTGGACCCGCGGCAGGCCGTGGGTGATGTCGTCACCGGCCACACCACCGGTGTGGAAGGTCCGCATCGTCAGCTGGGTGCCCGGCTCGCCGATCGACTGGGCGGCGATGATGCCGACCGCCTCACCGATGTCGACGAGCTTGCCTGCGGCCAGGGAGCGCCCGTAGCACTTGGCGCAGGTCCCGACCTTGGACTCACAGGTGAGCACCGAACGGACCTTGATCTCGGAGAGGCCCCGGGACACCAGGTCGTTGATGATGACGTCACCGAGGTCGGTGCCCGCCCTGACGACGACCTCCCCGCCCACGACCACGTCCTCGGCCGTCGAGCGCGCGTACACGCTGGTCTCGACGTCGTCGTCGCGCCGCAGTCCGCCACCGGCCGCCGGGACGGCGATCCGCATGAGCAGACCCCGCTCGGTGCCGCAGTCGTCCTCCCGGATGATGACGTCCTGGGCCACGTCGACGAGCCGGCGGGTGAGGTACCCGGAGTCGGCCGTCCGCAGGGCGGTGTCGGCAAGGCCCTTCCGGGCACCGTGGGTGGAGATGAAGAACTCCAGCACGGACAGGCCCTCGCGGAAGTTCGACTTGATCGGCCGCGGGATGATCTCGCCCTTGGGGTTGGCCACCAGACCGCGCATGCCGGCGATCTGACGCATCTGCATCCAGTTGCCCCGGGCGCCGGAGGACACCATCCGGTAGACGGAGTTCTCCTTGGGGAGGTTCGCCTCCATCTCCTTGGCGACCTCGTTGGTGGCCTCGTTCCAGATCTCGATGAGCTCCTGCCGGCGCTCGTCGTCGGTGATCAGACCCCGCTCGTACTGACCCTGGACCTTCTCCGCCTTGGCCTCGAACCGCTCGAGGATGATCTGTTTGTTCGGGGGTGTGACGACGTCCGAGATGGACACCGTGACCCCGGACCGGGTCGCCCAGTGGAAGCCCGCCTCCTTGAGCGCGTCCAGGGTCGCCGCGACCTGGACCTTCGGGTACCGCTCCGCCAGGTCGTTGATGATGCCGGAGAGCACCTTCCGGTCCACGTCGCTGTCGACGAAGGCGTAGTCGACCGGGAGCGTGTCGTTGAACAGCGCCCGCCCGAGGGTGGTCCTGAGCACCACCGGGTCGCCCGCGGTCCAGCCCTCGGGGGCGACCCACCCGGCGGGCGGGACCACCGTGGGCAGCCGCAGCGCGATCTGCGTCCGCAGGTCCAGCTCCCTGGCGTCGAAGGCCATGATCGCCTCGGCGATGGAGCTGAACGCCCTGCCCTCGCCGAGCCCGCCCGGCTGCACCGAGGTCAGGTGGTACAGGCCGATGATCATGTCCTGGGTCGGCATGGTCACCGGGCGGCCGTCAGCCGGCTTGAGGATGTTGTTGCTGGACAGCATGAGGATCCGGGCCTCGGCCTGCGCCTCCGCCGACAGCGGCAGGTGCACCGCCATCTGGTCGCCGTCGAAGTCGGCGTTGAAGGCGGTGCAGACCAGCGGGTGGATCTGGATCGCCTTGCCCTCGACCAGC
>JAAYAH010000278.1 GCA_012719445.1 Actinomycetales bacterium
CAACGCCGACTCCAGCACCCGCTTGGTCAACGCCGTCAACAACCCCTCCGGCCCGGTCAGATCCAGACCCCGCTGCCGGGCCCGGGCCACCAGATCATCGATCAACGGCCCGTCCACCACCGACAGCACCTCCGCTGCCGCAGGACCGTCGACCTCCACGACCTCGCCGTCCGTGACGTCTGCAGCGATCATCTTGCTCACGTGGTGCCTCCTCCGCCCGGCCACCCGGCCAGGCTCTCACTGGGAGTTACACCGTTGTTTGTACAGACCCGGACGACAAGGGTTCACCAGCGGTGTTGACGGCCAGGTTGGGGTTGTTCGACATGTCCGGGTTGGGGGTCATATCGGCGATGGAGGTCAGGTTCCGGGGTCTCGGGTCGGGGTGTCGACGTGGGGTTCTGGCGTCCCCGAGTGGACTTGTGGTCCGGACGCGAAGGGACGGCCGGTGACGGGCGTCGGCGGGTGGGCGCGGTGGTGGCTTCGGGGCGGGTATCGGGGTCGCTGATGTGGCCGTGGTCGATGAGCGCACGGTGCAGCGCGGTGAGGGTGCTGCAGTGGGTCAGAGCCTCATCGAGCCCTTCCTGGGAGAGAGCGGTGGCTGGCTGCCCGACCACCTGGTGCGGGAGCACGTCGGGTGCCGCGGTGGGGGTGGGCAGGGTGCCGATGCGGCCCAGGACGGTGGCCGCGACCTGGGTCTTGGCCGCCGGGCCGAGGGCGTTCCACGCCGCGATCGCCAGGTTCCGGCGAACGTGTTCTTCTTCGGGAGACAGCTGCGCGGAGGTATGGCGAGTGCCGTGGGGGTGGGTGATCTGCCAGGTGAGGGCCAGGACGCCAGCGGCTTCGGCGTGGGCTCGGGCATGGGCGCGGTCGGTGTGGGGGGCAGGTTCGGGGTGCGGGCCGAGCGGCTGGGCGGCCTCGTCGGTGGTCGGGGGGTGCTGGTCGCGGTAGGCGGCCAGGACCTGGGCGTGGTCCAGCCATGCGGAGCGGACGTGCTCGTGGTGGAAGGCGGGGGTGAGCAGGGACTGGGTCCACGCCGGCGGGGTCTGGTCGGTGAGCGCGGCCTCCAGGTCGGTGCGCAGGTACAGGACCCGGTCGGTGATCGCCTCGCGCATCTGGTCGAGGTATCGGGCGTGCTCGGGGTCGCTGATGGTGCCGGGGACGGCGTCGGGGACCCACGGGAGGACCGGCGCGGGTGCCGGGTTGCGGGTGGGGTCGGTGTGGTGGTTCTGGGCGTGGAGCCAGGCACTCACGATGCCCGGGGTCCCGGGATGGGCCTGTCGTTGCGCGGTGTCGGGCAGGAGGCCGGCGGGGTCGTGGCCGTGGTGCTCGGCGGCCTTCATGGCCCAGGCCAGATGCGTGAACGCCCATGCCTGGCCGGCGCGGGTGCGGGCGTTGGCGCCGTGCAGGGCTGGGGTGGGGTGCTCGATGGTCAGGCGGGTGAGGTGCTCGGCGAGGCGTTGCGCGGCGTCGGGCGTCGCCGGGGTGGTGCGCAGCGCCGGGGTGGACAGGACCGTGGTCAGGTCGTGGCCGGTGGCCTCGATGCGCGTCAGGACCTGTTGGAGGGTGGTCCAGGCGGTGGGGTTGGTGCGGGTGTCCAGGACGCGACCGGCCAGGTGACGGGGTAGGGCGCGGGCGATCTCCTGCTGGTAGGTGGTGGGAGTGATCGGGGCACGGACGCGGCCTGGGGCGGGGTCGGTGAAGCCGCCGCAGCGCAGGAGCTCAGGGGTGTGGAGCGCGGCGTCGAGGTCCAGGTGGTCGGTATCGATCCCAGCGTCGGCGAGCAGGGTCCGGTAGCGGGTGAGGTCCTCGCGAGTGGGCTGCTCCAGGTGGACCAATGGGGCTTCGGTGGCAGTGAGACGGCGCAGGTGGGTGACCACGAGGCGTGTCATAGACACCGCTCCCCCACCGGCCCTGTCCATCGTGTCACTCTCCCGCGAGGGGACGTCGTGCCCGGCGGAGCCGCTCCGCCTAGCGGAGTCGATGCGGGCCCGGTGTAGGGCGTCGGCCAGGGCGCGTTCGGGTTGCCATCCGGCTTGGTGGGCGCGGCACAGCTCGACCACCAGGTTCGGGTACGCCTCGTCGGTGCGGGCGCAGGCGACGTCGATCGGGTCCAGGCATTCGGTCAGGACACGTTCGTAGTAGGGCGTGGTGAACACCGCGATGGCGTGCTCGTAGCGGGGAACGAGGGTGGCCAGGGATGCCGCGGCGCCATAGGCGTCGGTGATGGCGCCGGTGGCGGAGGTCTCGGCGGCCTCGCGGTCCAGGATCCGTTGCAGGATCACGGTGGCGTCGGTTCCGGCGGGGTCCCAGGAGCGCCGGTCCACGCGCTCGTCCTCATCGACCGGCAGGACGGCGTGGGTCGCCACGTACAGGTGGGTGGCGTGGCGGGCACGGGTGGCCAGGACGTAGAGGTGTTCGCGTGCGGCTTCGGGGGTGATCAGGGCGTGGGCGGTGTCGACGGTGGCGCCCTGGACGCGGTGGGCGGTGGTGGCGTACAGGAGCTCCACGTGCGCGGCCACGTAGCCGGGCGGCAGGACCACGCGGGCGGCGTCGCGGAGGTGCTCGACGGTCAGGGCGCCGTCGTCGCGGCGGTGGATGACCCGCCAGGCATCGCCATTGCGGACCCACGTCCCGCGGTCGAGGCTGGTCAGGCGCCGGTCGTTGGCACGGGTGACGATCCAGTCCCCCACCCCGGCGGTGTTCCCGTCGTGCAGGAGGACACCGCCGGCCTCGACGTGGCCGCTGGCCACACGGTCGGCGCGGGCCCGGGCGGCCAGGCGCGTGACGTCCGCGGTGGTGGTGGTCGCCAGGACGGAGGTCTTCCCGGCGGTGACGTCGGTGAGCCAGGCGGCGTAGGCGGCGTCGGTCATCTCCTGGGCAGAGCCGCCGTGGACACGCCCACGGTCGGCGTAGAAGGCCAGAGCCCGGTGATCCCCGGTTCGTAGTTGCAGCGTGGCTGCTGCCTCGTCAGGGTTGGTGAACCGGTGCACGACATCCAGTTCCACCGCCCCGGCCTGGTCCACGAGCAGGCGTAGGGCACCGCCGGATTCGACGGCGGCCAGCTGCCGGTCATCCCCCAGCAGCCGGACCGTGGCGCCGGCTCGTCGGGCCAGGGCGAGGACGCGGTCGAGGTTGGGGGTGCCGGCCATGCCGGCCTCGTCGACCAGGACCACATCCCCGTCGGCGACCTCGATGCGTCCGGGGTTCTGTGTGGTGTGGTCGTGGAGGAACTTGTGCACGTTCTCCGCACGCACCCCCAGCTCGGCGCCCAGGATCCCCGCGGCGTGCGCGGAGGTCGCCAACGGGATCAACCGGCCGCTGTGGGTGTGGTCCAGGACGGCCTTGAGGGCGCGCATGGCGGTGGTCTTGCCGGTGCCCGCCGG
>JAAYAH010000279.1 GCA_012719445.1 Actinomycetales bacterium
GAGAACGCCGGGGTCCTGGTGGAGTCCAACTACTTCGAGAACGTCAAGGACCCCTACCACCGCGGCGAGGGCAGCTCCGACCCCGGCAACCTCCTCGCCCGCAACAACCACCTGGTCAACTCCGGCAGCGGTGACGCCGGCGGCAGCGTCGCCTCCATCCCCTACCCCTACGGCCTCGACACCCCCAGCAACGTCAAGTCCGTCGTCACCGCCGGCGCCGGCACCGGCAGGATCTGAGCCCGGCGGGCAGGAGGGACGGGGCGATCGACGTGACGAACCGGCCGGACGAGACAGGTGCCGATCGGCCGATTCGTCTCTACAGTTGCCGGTTGACGTGATCCACCGTCGGGCGCGGGCGGCGGACCAGCCGACAGTCGAGGACCGCGGAACAGGAGGGCGATGGAACCGGACCCGGATCCGGCCCCCGCCGAGCGGTTCCATGCCTTCGTCGACCGGCACCTGGCGGAGCTCGGGCGCCTGGCCTACCTGCTGACCGGTGACCGGGACGCCGCGGACGACCTGGTGGCCGATGCCCTGCTGGCCGCGTGGCGGCGGTGGGAGCGGGTCAGCTCGGCGGACTCGCCGCCGGCCTACGTCCGGGGGATCGTCGTCAAGCTGGCCGGCAGCAGGATCAGGCGCCTGGTCCGGGAGCGGTCCCGGCTGGTCCTGCTCCGGGCCGACGCCCAGGCCATCGCGACCGACGGTCCCGACACATCGGCGGTGCTGGACCTGCGGAGGGAACTCATGAAGCTTCCCCGCGGACAGCGGATCTGCCTCGTGCTGCGGCACGGTCTCGGTCTGTCGGAGGCCGAGACCGCCGCGACACTGGGCGTCTCCGTCGGAACGGTGAAGAGCCAGACATCCAAGGCGTCCGCGAACCTGCGGCGGAGAATGGCACCGGTCCCCGGCGACGGTCGGTCGGTGAACAGGAGGGGACGTTGATGGGGGCAGGGGACGACGCGGAGCGGGAGCTGCGTCAGGCGCTGCGGCACCTCGGGGAGGAGTACCACCCCGACCGCGCCCATGTCCTCGCGCGGGTGGAGGCCGGGATGGACTCCCGTCCGGCCCGCTGGGCACCCGCCGGTATCGCGGGAGCCGTCGCCGCGACGGTGCTCGTCGCCGCGGTGCTGGTCAACCAGACGGGCGGCTCGGTACCGGGACCGGCCAGAACGGTCGCGACGGAGACCGGGAGCGAGGTCACCACCAGCAGCACCCTCTCGTGGCGGACCAGTGCCACGCGGCCGACCACCGGGGTGACCACGGTCAGGAGTTCCCCGGCGGTCCGTCCGACCAGCAGGAGGACCACCGAGGGCGCGAAGGACGCGGACGACGCGGCGGTCGGCCCCGTCGACGCGACGACGGTCGCCCTCCCCCCGACCCTGGACCTGCCCCGCGCCGGTGACAGGGACTGGGTGGTGACCGGTGCCCGAAACGACGACAAGGTGATCCGGATGAAGGCCGGCACCGGCACCGTCAGCCTGCCGGAGGACGTGACCGGGGCGGCCGACCCGCAACCGGCGCCGGTGGCCGTGAACTGGACCGGGGGATACACCGAGCAGGACCGGACCGACAACACCACCTGGTGGGCGGCACCCGCGGCGCGGACCGTGTTCCGGTTCACCCTGTCCACCGTCGACCGTCCCTCGACGCTGGCCGTCTACACCGGTGGTGCCGCGGCGGACGTCCGGGTGCGGGCGGTGTTCTCGGGGGCCGGCACCACGACGACGACGGTGGACGTGCCGCGATCCCAGCCCGGCGGCGCCGTGGTGCTGACCCTCACCGATCAGGCGGTCGGCGGACGGCTGAGCGTCGAGATCGGTGCCAGTTCGTGGTCCTCCGGGGGTAAAGTCGCGCTGGCGGCAGTAGTGCTTCGTTGACGGGGATGCGGGAGGTTGTCGGCAGTGGCCACGTGTCCGCACGGCGCCGCCTCCCGTCTGCAGATCACGTGTGTCGAGCCGATGAACGGGGCCGGCGGGATGGTCTGAACGGATGGTGGCTGGCATGGTGCGTGAACCCGACCGGGTGGTGCTGGCTGTCCTGACCGGGTTCGACGCCTATCAGACCGCGCTGCTGCGGGGGGCGTGCGAGGTCTTCGACCTCCAGGGGATCTCCGTTCTGGCCTACGGCAACTGCCCGAACTCCGTCGAGAAGCTGCCCCTCGGCCAGCGCGACGTCGTCCCCGGCTCCCTCACCTGCTTCATCAGACACCGCAGGCCGCTCGGCGTCCTGGTGACGAACTCCCTGTCACCGGTCCAGGAACGCGAGCTCGACCTCATGATCAGCTCGTCGGGCATCCCGGCGGTGTACATCGGCCAGGACGTCCCCGGCCGCACCTGCGTCCGGGCCGACAACCGGCAGGGGATGACGGCGCTGATGGCGCACCTGCTCGACGAGTGCGGGGCGCGCAGGCCGGCCATGGTCCGCGGGTTGTCCCACCAGCCGGACCACGTCATCCGCGAGGCCATCTTCCGCGAGGAGGTGGCCGCCCGCGGCATCGTCCCCGACGAGGGCCTGATCATCGAAGGGATGTCCGAGCGGGAGATCACCCTCACCGCGGTGCGGGACCTGCTCCGGGAGCGACGGGATCTGGACGCCGTGGTCACCACCGACGACTGGTGCGCCCTCGCGGTCGTCGACGCCCTCGCCGGTGCCGGGCTCCAGGTCCCCGAGGACGTCGCCGTGACCGGGTTCGACAACTACCCCGTCGCCACCCTGTACTGGCCCGGCGTCACGACCGTCGACCAGAACCTGGAGACCCAGGGCGCCACCGCGGCCAGGGCACTGCTCGACGAGATCGCCGGGGGAGAGCCGGCGGGGCAGATGCTCACCCCGTGCCGGCTCGTGGTGCGCGGCTCGACCGCCCGGGCGGGCACCACGACACCCCCCGAGCCGCTGACCGTCGACACCGTCGCCCGGATCGCCCGCACCCACCTCGCCATCCACAGCGGGATCCGGCGGCTGGGCAGAGCGCTGGAGGAGTGCCGCTCGGTCGAGGACGCGAGTGCGGCCCTCGTCACCAGCCTGCCGATGCTCGGCGTCCGGCGGTGCTTCCTCGTCGTGCACGACGACGCGCGGGGCGGGGCGGAGGCGGACCTCGAGGAGCACCACGAGTCACGCCTGGTGCTGGACTACCGGGACGGACGGTCCCACCCGGTGCCGGAGGGCGGTTTCTCCTCCTGCCGGCTGCTCCCGCCGTACCTCGACGACGAGCTCCACCGGGGGTTCCTCGGGTACCAGCCGCTCGACGCGGTCAGCGGCCTCCTGGGGTACGTGCTCCTCGACCATGCCCTCGGCCCCGTCTCCATCGCTGAGCCGATCCGGATGGACCTCGGTCGCACCCTGGAGGCGGTGTTCAGCGCCGAGGAGCTCCGGGCACACTCCGCCAGGCTGGAGGAGCTGGTCGCGCACCGGACCGCCGAGCTGGAGTTCGAGGTCAGCATCCGGCGCAAGGCCGAGCAGGAGCTGCAGCGCGCCAACGCCGAGCTGGAGTCGGAGGTCGGCATCCGGCGCAGGGCCGAGCAGGAGCTGCAGCGCGCCAACGCCGAGCTCCAGCGGTCCCTCGCCCTCGACGGGCTGACCAGGATCGCCAACCGGACGGCGTTCGAGAGCTATCTCGACGAGCAGTGGCAGCGGCACCGGGCGGACGGCGACGAGCTGGCCCTGCTCATGGTCGACGTGGACATGTTCAAGGCCTACAACGACCGGTACGGACACCTCGCCGGGGACGACGCGCTTCGCGTCGTGGCCTCCTGCCTGGAGCGGTCCGCCCGGTACCCCCACGACCTGGCCTGCCGGTTCGGCGGCGAGGAGTTCGTCGCCGTGCTGCCGCACACCGGGTGGCGGGCGGCGCTGACGGTGGCCCAGCGGTTCCAGCAGCTCCTCGCCGAGGCGGGGATCCCGCACGACGTGTCCACGGTGGCCCCCGTGGTCACCGCGAGCATCGGGATCGCCGTCGCGGTTCCCACGACGTCGACGGCCCCCGCCACCCTGATCACGGTGGCGGACCGGGCGCTCTACCGGGCGAAGGAGCAGGGGCGCAACACGACCGTGCTGGGAACGGAGCTCGGCGAGCGCGTCCCGGGTCTCGGCTGACGCCTCCCCTGCCGGAACAGGTCCGGCAGAGAGAGCGCTCTCCCGGACAGGTGGGTCGAGGCGTATTCACGGGAAGTCATGTCGCATCCCGGATATGCGTGGGACGTCATGTACGGTTCGGCCTCGGTTTTCCGGAAGCGTTTCTCCGGGGTGCGACAAGGCCCCGGCTGTTGACATTGTCGGGCACCGGCGACGAGGGTATATCTCAGAGAGAGCGCTCTCACACTCAGTGACTGTTCTTCACCGCAAGGGGCCCCGGTCGACCCGGAGTCCGGAATGCCGCGGGAAGGGCAGGCACCCGGCATCGGCGCGGAGTTCGGACGGCAGGAGGACCGATGAACGCGATGGGGCGGACGAGGGCGACCGCGAGGGCGGATCGGTCCTGGCTGCGGCAGGCGTGGCGGCGCGGGCCCGCCGGGGGACGCCGGGCGGGAGCCGCCGTGGTGCTGACCGGGGTGCTGGTCGGTACAGCCTGCGCCGTGTCCGTCGCCCCGGCCTCGGCGTCGCTGCCGGGCACCGCCGGCGGCTGGAACCTGGTCTGGAGCGACGACTTCACCGGGGCGGCGGGGACCGGGGTGAACACCGCGAACTGGCTGTACGACCTCGGCCACTGCTACCCGGGGTGCCCGGCGGACAACTGGGGCACCGGCGAGATCGAGAACATGACCGACAGCACGGCGAACGTCTACCACGACGGCTCGGGCAACCTCGCCATCAAGCCGATCCGCGACTCGGCGGGCACCTGGACCTCCGGGCGGATCGAGACCCAGCGCACCGACTTCGCGGCCCCGGCGGGCGGGCGGCTGCGGATCGAGGGCCGGATCCAGATGCCGAACGTCACCGGCGCGGCGGCGCAGGGGTACTGGCCGGCGTTCTGGACCCTCGGTGCCCCGTTCCGCGGGGTCTACACCAACTGGCCGAGCGCCGGTGAGATCGACCTCATGGAGAACGTCAACGGGGCGAACACGGTCTACGGCACGCTGCACTGCGGCACCAGCCCCGGCGGACCGTGCAACGAGACCACCGGGCTCGGCGGCAGCACCACCTGCCCGGGGGCGACCTGCCAGTCGGCGTTCCACACCTATGCCGTCGAGTTCGACCGCGGGGTCTCGCCCGAGCAGATCCGCTGGTACGTCGACGGCGTCAACTACCACACCGTCCGGGCGGACCAGGTGGACGCGACCACCTGGCGCAACGCCACCGACCACGGCTTCTTCGTCATCCTCAACGTGGCCATCGGCGGCGGCTGGCCGGGGGCACCCACCTCCGCGACGGTGTCCGGGGTGCCCATGCTCGTCGACTACGTCGCGGTCTACACCACCGGCTCCGGCTCGGTGACGACGGCAACGCCGACGACCACGAGGCCCACGACGACAACGCCGACCACCACCACGACGACGAGCACCGGCCCGGTGACCGGCAGCACGCTGTACCTGCGCACCGGGAACACCCTGTCGAGCTCGCCCGGAACCGCCGCCCGCACGGACACCGTCGCCTCGGCAGGCGGGGTGAACTCGGACGGGACGCCGCGCAACCCCACCGTCTACCAGACGTGCGGGATCACCGGGACCCCCGACAGGTCGTCGACGACCTTCTCGCTCCGGGTGGACGCGGGAACGGCCGTCGGCAACGGCGTCCAGGCCAGGGTGTCCTACGACCCGACCGGCACCGGCTCGTGGTCTCGGGTGGAGACCTACGCCTACTTCGCCACCGACCCCGTCCCCGGGTTCGAGACCTACACCCAGGCCGCAGGGCCGGGGCCGACCACAGGGGCCCTGACCGCGATGACCGGCGGCTGCGTCCGGCTGGAGGTCTGGAACGCCATCGGCACCGCGCCGACGTCGCTGCGGGTCGACGCCTCGGCCGGCGAGGGTGGCCAGTCCACGCTCACCATCCCGTTCACCGTCGGCAGCACGCCGTCCAGGACGACCACCACGACGACCACCACGACGACCACCACGACGACCACCACGACGACCAGGATCCCCACCACGACCGTGACGGGGTCGAGGACCACCACCACCTCGACCACCGGGACCGGCGGGTGCACCGCCACCTACCGGGTCGCCAACTCCTGGCCGGGCGGCTTCCAGGGCGAGGTCGTGGTGACCAACACCGGCACGTCACCGATCGCCGGGTGGACGGTCGGCTGGACGTTCCCCGGCGGGCAGTCGGTCGCCCAGGCATGGAACGCCTCCGTCTCCCAGAGCGGGGCCGCGGTGTCACTGTCGAACGCGAGCTGGAACGGCGGTCTCGGCGGCGGTGCCTCCACGACCGCGGGGTTCATCGGCTCCGGTACCGCGGCCACCCCGACCGGTCTCACCTGCAGCGTGCGCTGAGCTCCCGGCGACGCGTCGGGACGGGGGAGACGGACCCGGGACGGGCCGGTCGGGTCGCCGGGCACTGCTCCGTCCGCCGGGGCAGTGCCCGGCGCGTGGGGCGTCCGCCGATGCCGACGACGGTCGCTGATGTGGTGAGGCTCACTTCTGGTACCAGCGGATGATCCTTCTGACGGTCCAGGTGACGGGGAGGAACCACACCTTGGTGATGACCTTCACCAGGCGCACCATGGACTCCCGCGACGACGGGAGAACGATCATCAGCAGGACCGGCGCGATCACCAGGGCGAGCCACCAGGTGAGGTACTGGCGGGTGAACTCGGTGACCTCGTCCATCGCCGCCCTCCTCGCCGGGGCGGGATGCCCCTGTGAACCCTGCCGTCCTCGAACCCTGCCGTCCCCGAACCCTGCCGTCCCCGCGAACCCGTCGTCCCCGTGGACCCCGCCGCCCCTGACCGTGCGGGCTGCCGGCACCCGTCCATTATGTCCGGCCGGTTGACCCCGGTGTCCCCGGCCGCCGCGTCCGGCGTCCGACCCACTACTCTGCCGCCGGACCTCGGACCTCGGGGGTACGACGTCCGCCGCAGGGGATCTACCGGTCACCGGGCGAGCCCTCCGCGGCGGCCGATCAACGATGGCGGACGAGGGAGACTGCAGGCGGACGGCCGGGCACGGCCAGGCTCCGGGGAGACCCGGCAGGCGTCGAGGAGGAGGGGCCGGTGTTCGCGATCCGGGTGGAGCAGGTGGGCGGACCCGAGGTCATCGAGGGCGTCGAGGTCCCCGACCCGGAGCCGTCGGCGGGGGAGCTGCTGGTCCGCGTCGGCGCAGCCGGGGTGAACTTCATCGACACCTACCAGCGGAGCGGCCTGTACCCCGTCCCGCTGCCCCACCACCTCGGCCTCGAGGGCGCCGGGACCGTCGTCGAGGTCGGCGAGGGCGTCACCGGGTTCGCCCCTGGTGACCGGGTCGCCTGGGCCGACGCGCCGGGTTCCTACGCCGAGCTGGCGGTGGTTCCGGCCGAGCGGGCGGTGCCCGTCCCGGACGGCGTCGGCGTCGACGAGGCGGCCGCCGTCATGCTCCAGGGGATGACCGCGCACTACCTCACCCACGACACCTTCCCGCTCGCCCCCGGGCACCGCTGCCTGGTCCACGCGGGTGCTGGGGGCGTCGGCCTACTGCTCGTCCAGCTGGCCAGGATGCGCGGGGCGGAGGTTTTCGCGACGGCGGGCACCGAGGAGAAGCGCGAGCTCGCCCGGTCGACGGGAGCCCACCACGTCGTGCCGTACCTGGACTCCTCCGGCAGCGACTTCGGTGACGCCGTCGAGGCGATCGCCGGTCCGCACGCCCTCGACGTGGTGTACGACGGCGTCGGGCAGCAGACCTTCACCAGGGGGCTGTCCCTGCTCCGCCCCCGGGGCACCATGGTGACCTTCGGCAACGCGTCGGGTCCCGTCGAGGCGGTGTCCCCGCTCGCGCTCTCGCAGGGCGGCTCGCTGTACCTCACCCGACCGACCCTGTGGCACTACGTCACCGATCGGCCCGACCTGCTCCGCCGAGCGGGCGACGTCCTCGGCTGGGTCAGGGACGGCAGGCTCGACGTGCGGATCGGCGGCCGCCTCCCCCTGGCGGAGGCGGCCTCGGCGCACCGTCTCCTGGAGGGACGGCGGACGACGGGCAAGGTGCTCCTGGCGCCGTGACCGCCGCCGGCCCGGGGCGACGTCGTTCGCCCGGACCGGCGACGTCAAGGTGGTGGCCCGGCACGCCGACACATCGACAGTGGCCGACCAACCGACGGGGACCAGCGACGGGGCATCGGGGGACGAGTCCCCGAGCCTGACCCACGACCAGGTCGCCGCCGCGCTGCTCACCTGGATCGGGGGCACCGCGATCGTCGTGCTCGTGACGCTCGGCGCCCTCGCGGCGAGCGCAGTGACCGGCGTCGCCAGGGTGCTCCTCGCCGTGGTCGCCACGGTCTCGGCCGTCGCCTGCGGGCTGCTCGTGCTCGGCGGCCGGTCCGGGTGGATCTCGAGATACCGGGGTCAGGCCGTGGTCACCGCGATCTCCGCGCTGCTCTCGGTGGGCGGGGGAGCGCTGGTCGCCGGGACCGGGAGCGCGCTGCAGGTGGTCGCCCTGGTGCTCGCGGTCACCGTCGCCGGAGCCGGGCTGCCCGAGATGCGCTGGTTCGCCTCCGCCGTGGGGGTGGCCTGGGCAGCCGGGGTCACGGGCTCGGTCGGAGCGCTGGTCGCGGGCACCGCGTCCGGGGTCGCCTGGCAGGACCCGGTCGTCGGCGCGGTGGCGCTGGCGGCCGCGACCCTGGTGGCGCTGGCCGCCAGGACCGACAGGGAGCGGGCGCTGGCCAGCCTGGTGGCCGTCCACCGCCAGGTCGACGACGAGTCGGTCCGGGACCAGCTCACCGGGGCGGCGAACCGGCGGGGCCTGGAGATGGTGGCCGTTCCCATGATCGAGAACGCCCGGCGGCAGGGCGAGGCGGTGCACTGCCTGTTCATCGATCTCGACGGGTTCCGGGTCGTGAACGAGGAGCTGGGGACGGCCCAGGGGGACCAGGTGCTGTCCTGCGTCGCCGAGGCGCTCCGGGCCTCCATCAGGACCACCGACGTGCTGGCCCGGTGGGCCGGCGACGAGTTCGTCGTCATCGGCCCCGGCACCGGGACCTCGCCGCTGGAGATGGAGCGGCGGGTGCGGTCCCGGCTGGCCTCCGACCCGCCGGTGCCGCTGGAGGTGTGGAAGGGGCGGATCAGCGTCGGCTCGGCCACGTTGGTGCCATGGGACGACGGCGACCTGCACTCCCTGCTCCGCCGCGCCGACCAGGACATGGCCCTGCGCCGATCGCTGCGGCGGCACTCCACCCTGCCCCGTCGCAGCGATCCGTCCCCCGGCCTCCCACCGCCCAGCGGGAACCCGGTCCAGGGCAAGCGGGACAAGAGCGACTGAGCCTCGGTCGGGCCGGCGTCGGCCCGGCGGGAGACGGACGAGGGACGGGCCCGGTGCCTGTTCCGGCACCGGGCCCGTCCCGGGTGGTGTCAGATCACCGCGAGGGTGACCTCAGGGTTCAGCTCACAGAGCCGGGTAGGCGTTGGCCATCAGCTCGCGGAACTGGGCGGAGAACCACGCACCGGAGATCGGCGCACCGTCGAGAGCACCGGTCGAGCTGTTGCCGTTGCGGGCGTTGCCACCGTAGGACGGGTCGCACATCTGGTCGAAGCCCTTGCCCTCGTCGTTCGGGATGAGGGAGCTGGAGCCGTCGGACTCACCCGGAGGCTTGACCCAGACGTAGGCGTCGATCCCGGAGGCCGGAGCCGCCTTGGGCCGCTCGCCCATGCCGGCGCCGCTCTGGTTGCACCAGTTGCCGGCGTGGATCCGGCGGTCGATGCGCGACTCGTTGACGAAGGTGTCCATGACGGTCGAGGTGCTCGGGCCGGTGGGCCTGGCCGAGCCGCCCCAACCGTTACGGCTGGTGTCGATGAGCATGCCGATGTTGCTGGCGAAGCCGTCGGAGACGAGGCGCTGGCGGAAGGCCTGGGCGAAGGACAGCTCGTCGACGTAGAAGTTCCAGTCGACCCACTTGGACTGCCGGACCGACTGCCCGCCCACCGTGGTGTTGATGGTGAAGTAGGGCTCCTGCAGCGCCGAGTAGTTGGCGGTGTTGACGATGAAGCCGTCGACCGTGGCCTTGCCACTGACCGTGCCGGTGGCCTTGTCAGCCGTGGACGCGAAGAGCTGGGAGGAGGGGTTGAAGTTGGTGTCCCAGCCGATCCAGCCGTGGTGCGCGGCGTCGACGTAGTTGTAGATGTTGTTCCCGCCGACGTTGCGCAGGGTGCCGAGGGCGTAGGCGATGCCGTTGACGTAGTTGCCGTTGGCCTTCATCGTGGCGCAGGCGTCGGTCGAGCCGGCGGTGCCACCCGCGTTGGTGATGAGGTTGGGCAGCGAGTCGATCTCGATGATGTTGATGATGCGGAGCGAGTTGTACTTCGCGTCGCCCTGGATCGCGGCGATCGGGTCGATGTACTCGCTCTTGTACCGGTCGATCTCTGTCGGGCCGAGCTCGCCGTTGGAGGCGAGAGCGGCGCAGTCACGCCCGGGCAGGTCGTAGATGACGATCTGGATGGCGCCGGCGCCCTGGGCGAGAGCCTCGTCCAGGTGGTCGCGCAGGCCCATGGCACCGTTGGAGCTGCTCTCGGTGGTGCCCTCGATCGCGGCGATCCGGTCCAGCCAGACAGCGGTCGGCTGGTTGGCGACCCTGCTGCCACCGGGCTCGGCGGCGGCCTTGGCCGACCACTCGGGGTTCACGTACATCTTGACGCTCGCGTACGGGTTGTCCACGTGCGAACCCTCGTTGCCGCCACCACCGGAGGTGGTGGTCGTCCGCGTCGTGGTGGTCGGCGTGGTCCGCGTCGTGGTGGTGGTGGTCGGCGTGGTCCGCGTCGTGGTCGTGGTGGTGGTCGGCGTGGTCCGCGTCGTGGTGGTGGTCGGCGTGGTCCGCGTCGTGGTCGTGGTGGTGGTCGTGGTGGTCGACTGACCGCCGCCGCCGTTGCACGCCGTCCCGTTCACGGCGAAGTCCGTCGGGGCGGCGTTGCTGCCGTTCCAGTTGCCGATGAAACCGGGGGACGTCGACTGCCCGCTGCCGAGGCTGCCGTTCCAGGCCTCGTTGGTCACGGTCACCCGGGAGCCGGACTGGCTGAACTTGCCCACCCAGCCCTGGGTGATGGTCTGCCCGCTGGGGAACGTGAAGGTCAGCGACCA
>JAAYAH010000280.1 GCA_012719445.1 Actinomycetales bacterium
AAGGTGCTCCTTTCCACGGACCCGATACGTGTCTTGACAACTCGTATTGTCCCAGGTCAGGGGCACCTTTCCGCATTCCGGCACACACCAGAACCATGATCAGTCAGATCGGCGTGAATACCCCAGGTTCAGGCCGGACCAGGACAGGCTCACCGTGGTCCGCTGGCTCATCACCCCGGGGATGGGGTCGGGCGAGACGGTGAGGTTGCCCGCGGCGGTCTCACCGACGGCGAAGTTGCGCAGGGTGAACGCCCCCTTGGCGTCCTCGCCCGTCGAGTACGCGTTGACCAGCACGTAGTACTCACCCGGCTCGGGATCGGCGAGGTCGACCCGTTCGTCCGCAGCCCCCGACGCCGACAGGGCGACGAGGCCCGTGAACTCGGGGTCGACGACGAACAGGTCGAAGTCGTGGCTCTGTTCGGCCGCGACGAGGTCGAACCGGGCCAGTCGGGTGCCGTCGGGAACGGTGAACCGGTACACGGCGGTCGAGGCGTTGCCCCCCGGCTCCTGCAGGTACTCACCGGCCTCGATGGAACCCGCCTCGACCTGCCCGGGGACCAGTCCGCCCACCGAGACGTGGATCGACTCGGTGGCGCCCGGCACCACGGTGTACGTCGCGGTGCCCGAGGCACCGGTGCCGTGGACCTCTTCCGGTGCGGAGAGCTTGACCGGCTTGACGGCGATCGGTGAGCGGACGGCGAAGGAGTGGCTCTTCCAGGTGAGGAACCCGGTCGTGTAGGTGTCGAGCGCCGCCGACGTCCGGGTGATCTTCACCTTGAACGACTTGGTCTGCCCGGCCTTCGCGAACGTCAGTGACGACGGGCTCACCGTGATCTTGGTTCCGGGGACGGACGCCGTCGCGCGATAGGTCCCCTTCGCCGTCGTGGTGACCCGGCGGGTCACGGTCTGCGTCCCGGCCAGCTGACCGATGGAGATCGACGGCGAGTTGAAGTTGCTCGGGTCGATGGCCGCGGTTCCCGTTCCGGTGTCGATCCCGACTCCCTCGAGCCAGGCCATCCAGTCGTCGATGCCCGAGTTGTAGATGAGGCCGGGGTTGAGCGCCCTGGTCGGGTGGACGAACCCGGCTCCCTGGTGGAACGGGTTCGTGCTCTTCGTGCCGTCGGCGGAGAAGAGGTCGACGGCCGAGGTCATCAGCGCCGACTTGACGGCCATGGGCGACCAGGTCGGGTGCGCGCTGAGCACCAGCGCGGCGAGCCCGGCGACGTGCGGCGAGGCCATCGAGGTCCCGGACAGCGGGTTGTAGTCGTCGCCGCCGAACAGGTCCGGGACGACCGCCGCGACGATGCTGACACCCGGGGCGATGATGTCCGGCTTCAGCAGGTCACCGCCGTTGACCAGGGCAGGACCGCGGCTGCTCGTCCCGGCCACCTGGGGGACGGGGGTCGCCGGCAGGCCCGTGGTGTCCTCGGTCAGCAGCGTCGCCGTCGGCGAGCCCGCCGTCGTCGCGTAGTCGCGCAGGGGGGATCGCGCCGACTGGGCGACATGGATCGTCGGGACGGGGTGGACGTCGGCGTCCAGGCCCTCCGCGGCGTTGACGTTGACGAGGATCATGCCGACCCCGCCTGCCCTGGCCACCTCGGCGGACTTGGCGACCCTCGCGATGATGCCCCGGTCACAGACGACGATCTTCCCGGCGGCCTTCGCCGGATCGAGCGAGCCGGCCTGGCACAGCGCGGCGTCGGACGTGCTGGCGCCCGTCGCCGCGATCTGGTCGGAGAGGACCAGCGGGGCGGGGCCGGCCTGCTCGACCGCGAAGCTGGCGCCGCGGTACGTCTTCCCGTTGCCCAGCTTCGCCGTTCCCTCGAACCGGTGGATGGTCGAGGACGCGACGCTGGTGACCCACGGCGTGTTCTTGTCGACGGTGGACGGTGTCGGGCCGTCGTTGCCCGCGGCACCGGCGACGAAGATGCCGGCGGCCGCGGCCGAGAGGAACGCCACCTCCGCCGGGTGGGTCGGGTTGTCGGGGCTGGAGCCGCCGATCGAGTAGTTGATGACGTCGACCCCGTCGTCGATGGCGGTGTCGATGGCCGCCACCGTGTCGGAGGCGTAGCAGCCGGTGAGGTCGGGATCGGCCGCGGTGTAGCAGGCCTTGTAGATGGCGAGTTTGGCCGCCGGGGCCATCCCGCTGACCGCGCCGTAGGACTCGCCCTGGATGGTCACGTTGGGGACCCGGTTGCCCGCCGCCGTCGAGGCGGTGTGCGAGCCGTGGCCGTCACCGTCCCGCGGGGACTCGTACTCTTGATCGGACCATTCCTCCCGCGGCACGGAGCCGGCGAAGCCCGCGGTGAAGTAGCGGGCGGACACGATCTTGTCGTTGCAGGTCGAGGCGGGGAACCGGCCGTCCGAGGCGCCCTCCTCGCAGTCACCGACGAAGGTGCTGCGGTCCGCCTTGACCACCGCGATCCGGCCGTCCCCGGTGCGGTAGGTGGAGCCGACCCCGCCCGGCGTCTTCGTGGTCACCGGCTTGCCGGCGAAGGACGGGTTCTCCGGCCAGACCCCGGTGTCCACGACCCCGACGACGATGCCCCGTCCGGCCTTGGCGGCTCCACCGAGCCGGGTCCACACGCCGCTCTTCCCGGTGAGTCCGAGCTTGCCCGGTGACTCGATGAGGGCCGGCTTGTACAGCTCGTCCCTGGTGACGCTGAGGACGCCCCGCTGGCCGGCGAGCTTGGCGGCCTGCCGGGCGGTGAGCTGGGCGGTGAACCCGTTGATCGCGAGCGTGTACTGGTGGGTCGGCTTCGCGTTGACGGTCTTCAGCATCGCCACCTGGCGCTTGCGCAGGTGGGAGCGGTAGGCGCGGACGTTGGTCGAGTCGGGGTTCAGCCGGGAGCCCCGCACCGGCCGGGTCGCGGGCAGGCCCGAGACCCCACCGTCGTATGCGGCGACCGGAGGCTGGGTGAGCTGCACGATGTAGCGGCCGCTGCGGAACGGCACGGCGGGGGAGGACCCTCCGCCGTCCCCGTCGTCGGGCCCCGTGGCGTTCGCGGGCACCCCGGCCGTCGCGAGCCCGGCCACCACCAGTCCGGTGGTGAGGGTGAGCGCGGCAAGCCGGCGACGCCGCGTGCGCGGGACTGGTGACCTCGACACGGGGGTACCTCCTCGACGGGTGGGCTGACCCGCTCCGGCGCGCTGGGCTCGGGGGCGGGTCTCGGGTGGGCGGCCGGCAGGGCGGCCTCTGCTGGGCCGGTGCTCCGGAGCCTGGGCGACGCCCGGAGTGAACGCATGTCCGCGAGCAGCAAACCCATCTCGCGGGGACAGGTCAAGCCAAACGCAACAATCCGTGGGACAGACATCCGGGCAGGTGATCGTGGAGGTGCGCGGTCCGGCGCCGCGACGGGGCACCGGACGGCCGGGTCAGCCGAGCGAGGGCGGGACCTCCGGCAGCGCGACAACCCCGGCGATCCGATGGATCGACAGGGCCCTGACCCGGCCACCCTCCAGCACGCTGACCCGGCCGCCCTCGACCGTGAGGGGTTCGACGACGACCGGGGTGACCGCACCGTCGGGACCCGCGTAACCGATCCGTACCGTGATCCGCCCGGCCGCCGCGGCCCGCAGGACGGCGAGGGTCCGCACCGGGTCCCCCGCCGGCACCGGCTCGTCGGCCGGCCGGGGCGTGACGGGGGCGCCGGACCCCCCGCGGTCCCGGTCCTCGCCCCTCTCGTCCTCTTCGTCGCCGTCCCGCGGGACCGTGACGAGCTCGTCGGCGGCGCGCAGCAGCCGCACCACCCCGGCGAGCGAGGCCGCGCCGGGAACCTGGAGCCGCGGTGCGTCGGGTCGGCGACGGGGTGCCCGGTGGGACCGCGGCCGGACGGCGACCACCTCCCCGTCCGGGGTCTCCGCGGCCGGGCCGAGCCCCAGCGACCGGAGTCGCTCCAGGAGGGTCTCCGGCGGCAGCGGGGAGACCAGCACCGTCGGTGCGAGCCGGCGCAGCAGCAGCGGCGCCGCCCTGGTGTCGGTGAGGAGCTCGGCGAGCAGGGTCTCGTCGTCGGCGCGGAGGTAGCAGCCCGCCGCACCTACCCGGAGCCGGCCGTGTCGCCGGGCCGTCTCGGTGACCAGGTACTCCAGCGGCTGCGGGACCGGGGTCGCCGCCCTCGCCCGCAGCACCGTGAGGACGTCCGCCGCGTCGTAGCCGGCGTCCAGCGCCCGCCGCAGCGAGGTCGCCGTGAACCGGTAGACCGTCGCCCCTCCCCGGCTCTCCACGTCGGCCAGCAGGTCCAGTTCGGCGGCGAGGGCCGGATCGGGCGTTCCCGGCACGACCGCGGTGAGGTCGGCCTGGAGGAGGAACCGGTCGACCGGCTCCGGCAGCGCCTCGTCGAGGGCGGTGGCCGCGGCGTCCGGGTCCGGGTGGACCCGGTCCTCCGCGGCCCCCGGGGCCGGTGGCGCCGTACCGAGCAGGGCCATGGCGTGCGGCGCCAGCACTCCGGCTCCGGTGACCCCGAGCAGCTCCGCCTCCTCGACGGCGGCGTCGAGCAGCGCGTCCCTCGCGGCGCTGGCCAGCCGGGGACGGAACCAGTCCAGGCGTTGCCGCACCGAGGCGGGGTCCGGGGCCTCCGGACCGTGCCGGACCGCGGCCGCGAGCTCGGCGAGGAGACCGGCGCGGACCACCGGCGCGGAGGGGCGGTCCAGGTCGGGGCCGAGGGCGGTGCGGGGCGCGTTCCGGCCGTCCCGGGTGCCGACCAGGTGCGGCGTCCTCGTCGTGGTCAGCCAGGCCCCGGCCAGGGTGGCCCACCGCGCCCCGGTCGTCGTGGCCAGCCAGTCGTCGAAGGCCGGGGTCGGCGCCCAGCGGGGGTCGGTCTCCCCGTCGTCCGCGACCAGCCCGGCGGCGCAGGCGACCTCCACGAGCACCGCGGCGGCGGCGTCCGTCACGCCCAGCGCCTGCGCGGTCCGGCGCAGCTCGCGCACGCCCAGCCCCCCGGAGCGGAGCACCGGCGGGGGCGTCTCACCCCAGGCCTCGCCCAGCGCGGCGACCCGCCGGACCGCCTCGGCCGCCGCGGCGACCGCGGTTCCCCTGGCGTGGGACGCCGGTCGGACCTGCGTCCGCAGCGGTGGCGGCCCGGGTTCGGGGCGGCGGTGGACCACGCCGCCGCGCAGGACCAGGCCGATCTCCCTGGGCAGGACGACGTGACCCGGGTCGGCACCGGAGAGCAGCCCGGTGGCGAGCAGCCACTCCACGGGTGAGGCGGCGGTGGCGGCCCTGATCGCCCGGTCGGCGCGGTCCACGCTGCCCACCGGGGTGTCCCAGGTGAGCCGGTCGAGGACGGCGCGAGCGTCGTCGGGGGCCCTCGCCAGCAGGGCGGCCACCACGTCGGGGTCGCCGAGGTGGCCGGTCAGGCGACGGAGCGCGGTCTCGGGATCGCCGGTGGCCGGCAGACCGAGGTCGTCCAGCAGGTCGGCGAGCCGTTGCGGGGACCTGCGGCCCAGCGCATCGGCCAGTGGCGGGCCCAGCCCCGCCGGATGGGGGCCGACGAGATCCCGCGCCGCGCGCACGAGCCGCAGCCCGTCCGCCGGTCCCCAGACCAGGGCGAGAGCCCGGAGCACGCCGAGCGGACCCGTCGCGTCAGCCCCCCAGCGGCGGGACACCTCGGCCTCGGCCACCGGCTCGGGGAGGGCCGCGAGGACCTCGAGGACCTGCACCTCGGCGGTGTCCAGTCGGTTCAGGGCGTGCAGCACGCCGGCACGGCCACCGGCCCGCGCCGCCAGCCCGGTGAGGTCGGCCGGAGGCGGGACCGCGAGGTCCGGTCGGCGGGCGAGCAGACAGGCGAGGGCGTCGTCGTCCCAGCCGCGCAGCTCGTCCGCGAGGCTGCGCGGTGCGGGAGTCCGGCGCTCTCGCCGGGAGGTGGCCGTGGACATCCTCTCCACGGTACGCACCTGGGCGACCGATCCCGTGCGCCGCGGGTGGACACCCGCCGTCGGCCTCCCTGGGAGGGTCCCCGGGTGTTCCCTGCCCCGTCCCAGCCGGTTCCCAGGATGGCGGGTCATGCTCGTGCCGTCCCGGAGCTCGGACGGCACGGGACGGGACCGGTCAGCCGGTCCCGCTGTCGAGGAGACGACAGGTGGCCAGGAGGGATGGCATGCCGTCCGCGTCGGTCCAGCGGCCCTCACGGGCATCCGACGCGGACGGCGGCCCGGCAACCCTTGGCACGTCGACCGACATCGGGGCGTCGTCCGGAACCCCTGACACCACGACCCCTGACGAATGAACCCTTGACACCTGGACCCGCGACGCCGGAACCCGTCACACACGGCTGCTCACGCCCAAATAGTGGCATTTGTCAGTAACCCGAGGGTGTCGCCCGCTACTCTGCGGTCATGCCCCGAGACGGTGCCGTGCTGCCCAGGGATCTCCCCGGGAGAGACGTCTACACCTTCGGGGACAACCCCACCGCCGCCCGGCGGCTCGCCCTGCTCGCCCGGCTGTTCGGTCCCAGTGCGAGGGCCTTCCTCGGGGAGTGGGCTCCGCCGTCCCCGCGGCTGGTGATCGATCTGGGCTGCGGACCGGGGCACACCACCCGGCTGCTCCGCGAGGAGCTGCGCCCGGAGCGGATCGTCGGCCTCGACCTCTCCACCGGCTTCCTCCGGCTCGCCGTCGCGTCGTCCGGCCCGGCGACCCGGTACGTCAGGGCGGACGTGTCCAGGGACCCGCTGCCCGTGCGCTCCGCCGACCTGCTCTACGGCCGTTACCTGCTGGCCCACCTCGCGGACCCGGTGCGCGCCCTGCGCGCCTGGATGGGAGCCGTCCGGCGGGGCGGGCGGGTGATGGTGCAGGAGACCGCCCGGCTCACCTCTCCGGTGCGGGAGTTCCGCCGCTACTACGAGCTGCTCGCCCGGCTGCAGCGTCATCACGGTCAGGAGCCGGAGATCGGGGCCCGGCTCGGCACGCTCGCGGCGTCGGAGCTCCCGCAGGCGACCCGCGTCCTGCACGTCGGCCTCCGGAGCCTGCGGCTGCCCGCGACGGCGATGGCCAGGCTGCACGTGATGAACCTGCGGACCTGGCGCGGGGAGCCGTTCGTGCAGCGGACCGTCGACGCCGCGGAACTGGACGAGCTGGAGGCCTGGCTCGGCGCGGCGGCCACCGGCGGGGTGCGGCTGCCCCCCGTGGAGCAGGACCTCGGCGAGCTGGTGCTCGAACGGGGCTGACGGCGGCGCGACGTACCCTGCTCGTGGTTCCACGGGGAGGCTCGTGGTCCCCTGGGAGGCTCGTGCTCCCCCGGGGACTCTCGCGGTCGTCCCCTGGGAGGCTCGTGGTCCCCCGGGGACTCCCGCAGGGCCGGGTGGACCGTAGGAGGGCGGAGTGAGCGGTGACGGGACCCGGCGGGTGAGGTCGTCGTGATCGTGGTGGGGTTCGACCTCGACATGACCCTCGTCGACTCCGCCGAGGGCATCACCGCGACGATGCGCGCCTGCCTCGCCGAGGTCGGCGTCGACATCACCCCCGCGCAGATGCGCGAGGTGATCGGGCTGCCGCTGACCACCATCCTCGGCACCTTCGCCCCGGGCCGCGACACCGCGCCTCTCGCCGCCCGCTACCGCGAGCTGTACCCCGAGCGCGGGGTCCCGCCGACGGTGCTCCTGCCCGGGGCCGCCGAGGCGGTGCGCGCGATCCACCGGCTCGGCGGCCGCGTGCTCGTGATCTCGGCCAAGGTGGAACCGGCGATCCGGGCCGTGCTGCGGCACGTCGGGCTCGACGCGGGGGAGCTCGCCCCCGACGCGGTCACCGGGGACGCCTTCGCCGCGGGCAAGCGCGACGCCCTGCGTGCCGCCGGAGCGACGGCCTACGTCGGTGACCACGTGGCCGACGTCGAGGCCGCCCGGGCGGCGGGGGCGCTCGCCGTGGGGGTCACCACCGGTGCGCACGACCGCGAGACCCTCCTCGCGGCCGGGGCCGACGTCGTCCTCGACGACCTGGGCGCCCTGTCCGACCTGGTGCGGGAGCTGCACGCCGGCGGAGTGCCCCACGGTGCCGTCGCGACCCCCTGACCGGTACGCGGAGTCACGCCGTATCCGCGCGGATCGCCGGTACTGCCCTGGAGATCGGTACCCGGTGTGGGACCGGGGCTCACCCACTCGGGGCAGGACGCGCGCGTGGAACGGAATGTGACGGACGGAACCGATAACCTCCCGTGTGAAAAGGTCCGGAGTGTGACATCGTCCGGGCCTGGCCCGGGTCCGGGGAGTCGCGGCCGCGACTGCCAGCAGTACCGACGACGCAGAGGTTTGACGTGCCTACTGGCAAGGTGAAGTGGTTCGACGCTGACAAGGGGTTCGGCTTCCTCGCCAACGACGAGGGGGGCGAGGTGTTCGTCCACGCCTCGGCGCTGCCAACGGGTACGACGGCCCTGAAGCCGGGCACCCGGGTCGAGTTCGGGATCGCCGAGGGACGCCGTGGGCTCCAGGCCCTCTCCGTCCGGCTGCTGGACCCGTTGCCGTCCGTGGTCAAGGCCACCAGGAAGCCCACGGAGGACATGACCGTCATCGTCGAGGACCTGATCAAGCTTCTCGACGGCGTGAGCAACAGCCTCAGGCGGGGCCGCTACCCGGACCGGTCCGCCTCCCGGAAGATCGCCAACCTGCTCCGCGCGGTCGCCGACGACCTCGAGGCCTGATCCGACGGCGACCCCCCGGCGGGCCCGGCCGGTACCGTCGCCCCGCTCCTGCCACGCCCGGGCCCGGCACGCGCCGCCGCCCGGGCGCGAGCGCCGCCTGGGATGCGGGAGAATCCTTCCGTGCTGGTGACGCGCGACGACGACCGTACGGACGGGGACGACGTGATGGTGGCCCGCGACGAGACCACCCCGGCGGGCAGGCCCAGGCGTTCCGGGGCCGCCAGGGGCAGGCGCTCCGCCGCGCCCGACGCCGTCTGCGCCGCAGCCGTCGAGGAGGCGCGAGCCGCGCTGGTGGCGGAGGTCGCTCCGGCGACCGTCGGTGACCACCTCGGGGTCGAGGCCGAGGGGGAGCGCCTGGTCGCGCACCTGTTCGCCTGCACAGCCCGCGGGTACCGCGGCTGGCGGTGGACGGTCTCGGTCGCGAGGCCTCCCCGGGCGCGGACCGCGACCGTGTGCGAGACCGTGCTGCTGCCCGGTCCCGACGCCGTCCTCGCCCCGTCCTGGGTGCCGTGGTCGGACCGGTTGGCGCCCGGCGACCTCGGCGCGCACGACGTGCTGCCCTACCGCTCCGACGACCCCTGCCTGCAGCCCGGGTACACGGACACCGGTGACGAGGAGGGCGACCAGCTCGCGGTGTGGGAGCTCGGGCTGGGCCGGCGGCGGGTGCTGTCGCCGCTGGGCCGGGAGCGCGCCGCGACCCGGTGGTACCGCGGCCCCGGCGGCCCGACCTCCGACATCGCCGTCCGCGCTCCCGCGCAGTGCTCGACCTGCGGTTACTTCGTCCCGCTGGCCGGCGCGATGCGTCGGGTGTTCGGGGCCTGCGCCAACGAGTGGTCGCCCTCCGACGGCCGGGTGGTCGCCGCCGACCACGGCTGCGGGGCGCACAGCGAGACCGACGTCGACCGTCCCGAGCCCGAGCCGCTGCCACCGCCGATCCTCGACGAGACCGGGGCCGAGGCCGTCGTCGTGCCGAAGCGGACCCCGCCGTCGGCGGAGCCGGGCACCGGCGACCAGGACGCCCCGGCGGACGAGCCGGCTACCACGAACCGCGACGTTCCGGCGGAGGAGCCGACTGCCGCGGACCAGGACGCCCCGGCGGCGGAGCCGGTCACCGTGGATGGGGATGTCCCGGCGGAGGAGCCGGAGGGGCGCGTCGACGGGTGAACGCCGACCCGTTCGGCACGGCGGAGGTCCGTGACCGGGTCCTCGCCGGGTGGGCCGCGGCACCGGTGCGTTTCCGCGAGGACGCCAACGCCGAGGAGGAGCTGGTCCTCGGTGGGTACCGGGACCGGGTGGTCGTCGAGCTGGCCCAGAACGCCGCGGACGCCGCGACCCGGGCCGGTGCGCCCGGCAGGCTGCTGCTGTCCCTCCGGGCGGAGCCCCCGGTGCTGCTCGCGGCGAACACCGGGGCACCTCTCGACCCGGCCGGCCTGGAGTCCCTGTGCACCCTGCGGGCATCGGCGAAACGTGACGGGGTGGCGGTCGGCCGGTTCGGGGTCGGGTTCGCCGCCGTGCTCTCCGTCACCGACACCCCGGCACTGCTCACCCGGGACGGCGGGGTGGCGTTCTCGGCCGCCGCGACCAGGGCGCTCGTCGGGCGGGTCGCCGGCTCGTCCCCCGGGCTGGGCGCGGAGCTGGACCGGCGCGGCGGCCACGTCCCGGCCCTGCGCCTGCCGTTCCCCGTTCCCGGCTCCGCCGATCCCGCCGTCGGCCGCACCGACGCTGCGACCGGCTGCACCGACCCCGCGGCTCTGGCCACGGCGCGGGACCTGATCGCCGAGGGGTTCGACACCGTCGTCGTGCTGCCGCTGCGGGACCAGGCCGCCGTCGCGGAGGTCGCCCTGCGGCTGGACGAGGTGGGCGACCCGCTGCTGCTCGCCCTCCCCGGCCTCGCCGAGATCCGGGTCGAGGCACCCGGCCGGGAGCCCCGCGCCGTCCGTGACGCGGTGTCCCGGTGGCACACCGTCCGCCGGGTGGGCCGCCACCCGCAGGAGGTGCTCGCCGACCGTCCCGTCGAGGAGCGCTCGCGTCCGGAGTGGCAGCTCATGTGGGCCATGCCGGTGGCGGCAGGGACTCCCGTCCCCCGGGTCGTGCACGCGCCGACCCCCACCGACGAGCCGATGGACTGGCCGGCGCTGCTGCTCGCCGCGTTCCCTCTCGACAGCACCCGTCGGCACGTGGCGACGGGTCCGGCGACGGACGCCCTCGTCGAGGAGGCCGCCGCCGCCTACACGGACCTGTTGGTCGAGCGGGCCGCGGCGGGGGAGGACGCGCTGCCCCTGGTCCCGACCGGTCTGCCCGCCGGGCGGTTGGACGGCGCCGTCCGGGCGGCGCTGCTGTGTCGGCTCCCGACCGTGCCGTTCCTCCGACCGGCCGGGGTCCCCGGCGCCGAGGCTCCCGGCGTGGCGTCCCGGCTGGTCCGACCCGACCGGGCCGTCGTCCTCGGGGGTCCCGCGGGGGAGGACCCGGCCCTCGTCACGGTCCTCGCCTCGCACCTCGCCGGGCTGGTCCCGGTCACCCGCTCCGGCCGGGCGGCGTTGGCGACCCTCGGGGTGGAGACCGTCGAGCTCGCCGACGTCGTCGACGCCCTGCCCGCGTCCTCCCGGGAGCCCAGCGGGTGGCGCGAGTTCTACGCCGCCCTCTCCGGGGTCGCCGTGGACCCGCACGTCCGCGAAGCCCTCGCCCACCTGCCGGTCCCGCTCGCCGACGGCCGGGCCGCCCGGGGTGCCCGCGGACTGCTGCTGACCTCCGGTCACGCCGACGAGGGAGTGTCGGGGGCCGGTGATCCCGGTGAGGTCGCCGCCGCGCTGGCGACCCTCCGGGTCCGGGCGGTGCACCCGGAGGCGGCGCACCCGCTGCTGGAACGGCTCGGCGCGGTCGCGGCCGGGCCGCGCGCCGTCCTGGACCGTCCCGAGGTCGCGGCCGCGGTCGCCGCCTCGGCGGACGACGAGGAGGACGGCGAGGCGGTGGCCGAGGCGGTGCTCACCCTCGTCGCCGAGGCGGTCGCCGCCGGTGAGCTCGACGGCGACCGGTCGTCCCGCGACGTCCTCACCCGGCTCGGCGAGCTCGCTCTGGTGGACGACCGCGGTGAGGCGGCCCCCGCCTCGGCCCTCGCCCTGCCGGGGACCCCTGCCGCCGAGATCTTCGATCCCGAGGAGATCGGCCTGGTGGACACCGCCCTGGTCCGGCGGTGGGGCGGCGACGTGCTCCGGGCCGTCGGGGTGCTGGACGGCGTCGCCGTGCTGCACGCGACGGACGTTCCGCTCGCCGAGGTCGTCGGGGGATCGACCCCCTCCGACCGCGACGACCCGGACGGCCCCGACGACCCGGCCGCCCTCGACGGCTGGCAGGACTGGGTCGACGGCGTCCTGGACCGGATGGACCGCGCCGACGCTCAGGGCGCCCTGCCTCCGGATGCCGTGATCACCGAGCTGTCGGCGGTGCGGGACCTGGACGCCGTCCGGGACGGCTCCTGGCCGGAGGCGCTGCGGCTGCTCGCCGCCGACCCGGACGCCAGGGCGGCGATCGTGCGTCCGGCCCGGGTGGTCGCCCCCGGCCGGAGCCTCGACGTGCCGTCCTACACCGCCTGGTGGCTGCGCTCCCGGCTGGCCGCGGGCGGCGCCGTCGCCGACCCGGACGCCGACCCTGCCCTCTGTGCCCTTCTCCCCGCTGCTCCCGAGCTGCTCGCCGGTCTCGACCCGGAGCTGCGCACCGCGCTCGGCGTGGTCTCCCGGTGGGAGGACCTCGACGTCGACGCGGTGCCGCCGGTCCTGGACCGGCTGGCCGACGCGTCCCTCGCCCTCGACCTGCCCGCCGCCCTCGCGGTGTGGCGACGGCTCGCCGACCTCGTCGCCGCGCATCCGGAGCTCCCCGACCTCGTGTCGGCGGACTCCGTCGGGGTCGACGCGGTCCGGGTGGTCGACGGCGCGGGGACGCGGGTCGTCCCCGCGGAGCAGGCGGTGGTCGTGGACGACCCGGCGCTGCTGCAGCGCGGTGACCTCGACGCCGCCGTCGTGGTGGACGCGGACCGGGCCGCCGCGCTCGCCGACCTGCTCGACCTTCCGCTCGCCGGCGAGGTCGTCGCCGGGGACCTCGACGAGGACGAGCACCAGGGCCGCCCGGCCCCGGTGCCGGCAGAGGTCCGCGCTCTGCTGCCGCAGGTCGGGGAGACCTGGTGCGAGCACGACCGGCTGCTCGTCGACGGGGTCGAGGTGGACTGGTGGGTCGACGACACCGGTCTGGTGCACGCCGCCACCCTCGACGGGCTGGCCAGGGGACTTGCCCGGTCGGCGGAGCGGTGGTCCACCCGGTACGCGGTGGCCGAGGTGCTCGCCGAGCCGTCGCGACGACCCGCCGTCCTGCTCGACGAGGCCCTCTGACCGCTGCGCCGGACCGGCCGGACCCGTCAGCTCCTGATCCCGGTCAGCTCCTGTCGTTCCCGGTCAGGACCTGTCGTCCCCTGCCCCGTCGCCCGGCCAGTTCCTGAGGATGACCAGGCCGAGCAGGCCGAGGAGGGCGCCGGACACGGCGGTCCAGACCCACCAGCCGTTGCCGTCCTCGGTGAGCCGGTCATGGAAGACCAGCGCCAGGCCCAGCAGCACCACCCACACGCCGATGCCGAGACGGACCGCGGGGCGCGGGTCGGTGTCCAGCGGCTCGGGATCGGGACGCCGCCGCTCCGGGGGAGGCATCAGGCGCACGGGCAGAGGGTACCGGCAGCGGACTTCCGCCCGTGCCGTCCGCCGACGGGCACGCCGCGGCGGTCCTCCGGAACACCGACCTGCTGTCCACCGGAGCCTCCCCCGGCGATCCGTGGGCGCGGGCCCTTGCGCCGGGCACACCGGGCGCGGTATTGGATCACCGTCGGCATTCCGGACCGAACGGAGCCGATCGGACACGTACCGGAAGGGGCGACATGGCCACGACCTCCACCCCCAACGAGACCGGCACACCCGACGGGGCGGGAGCCCCCTCAGGCGGTCTCCTCGACCGCTACTTCAGGATCACCGAGCGGGGATCGTCCCTCGCGAGAGAGCTCCGCGGCGGTCTCGTCACCTTCGTCACGATGGCCTACATCGTGGTGCTCAACCCGCTCATCATCGGCACCCAGGCCGACGGGACGGGGGCGTTCCTCGGCGGCGGGGACGCGCCGGCCCTCGCCAAGGTCGCCGCGGCGACCGCGCTGGTCGCCGGGACGATGACCATCCTCATGGGGGTCGTCGCCAACTACCCGCTGGCGTTGGCGACCGGGCTCGGGCTCAACGCCTTCGTCACCTTCGGTATCGCCAAGCTGCCCGACATGACCTGGGCCGACGCGATGGGGCTCGTGGTCATCGAGGGTCTGATCATCCTGGTGCTCGTGCTGACCGGGTTCCGGGAGGCGGTCTTCCGTGCCGTTCCGGTCCAGTTGAAGACGGCGATCAGCGTCGGCATCGGTCTGTTCATCGCCATCATCGGCTTCGTGGACGCCGGGTTCGTCCGCAGGACGGGGACCGGGCCGGTGCCGGTGGAACTGGGCGTCGGCGGGTTCCTGGCCGGCTGGCCGACCGTGGTGTTCGTCGTCGGCCTGCTGCTCATCGCCGTCCTGCTCGCCCGCCGGGTCAAGGCCGCCATCCTCATCGGGATCGTCGTCGCGACCCTGCTCGCCATCCTCGTCGAGGCGGTCGCCGGGATCGGACCGAGCACCGCGGACGGCAAGAACCCGACCGGCTGGGGACTCAACGTCCCGGTCTGGCCCGACAAGGTCGTCGAGACGCCGAACTTCGACCTGATCGGCGAGTTCAGCCTGTTGGGTTCCTTCTCGGCGATCGGCGCCGTCACCGCCATCCTGTTGATCTTCACCCTGCTGCTGGCGGACTTCTTCGACACCATGGGCACCATGGTCGCCATCGGTGCCGAGGCCGACCTGCTCGACGAGGAGGGGACGCCGCCCAACACCGAGCGGATCCTCGTCGTCGACTCCCTCGCCGCGGCAGCCGGCGGCGCGGCCGCGGTGTCCAGCAACACCTCGTACATCGAGTCCGCGGCCGGTGTCGGGGAGGGGGCGCGGACGGGGCTGGCCAGCGTGGTCACCGGCCTGCTCTTCCTGCTGGCCACGGTGTTCGCTCCGCTGGTCGCGATCGTGCCGTACGAGGCGGCCACCCCGGCTCTCGTCGTCGTCGGCTTCCTGATGATGACGCAGGTCAAGGGCATCGACTGGGACGACATCGAGATCGCCCTGCCGGCCTTCCTCACCATCGTGCTGATGCCGTTCACCTACTCGATCACCGCGGGCATCGGCGCCGGGTTCGTCTCCTTCGTGGTGCTCAAGGCGGTACGGGGCAAGGCACGCGAGGTGCACCCGCTGACCTGGGTCGCCGCGGTCCTGTTCGTGATCTACTTCGCCATCGACCCGATCAAGGCCCTGCTCGGCGTCAGCTGAGGCTCGTCGGCGACCGGCGGTCACCGAGACCCGGTCCGCCGGTCGCTCCGACGGGGGGCCGTCCCGCGGCGCGGACCGTTCGCCGATCACGGATACGGCGCCGGGCACCCGCTGGTAGCCTCGGCGCCCGTCCGGGTCATCGGATGCCGACGCATCGCGGGGAAGGGCGACATGGCGGATCACGTCACGGTGGACGTGGGGCTCCTCCGGGAGACCGCGCGCCGTCTCGGCGAGATCTCCACGTCGCTCGGCAGCGCCGCGGCGGACGGGCGCCGGGACCGGGCAGCGGTCGGGCACGCGGCTCTCGCCGCCGCCCTGGAGGAGTCGGTCGGCAACTGGCGGGTTCACCGCGAGCGCCTGGTCGGGTCGGTGGACGCCCACCGCAAGATGGCCGCCGGTGCCGCCGACGCCTACGAGAGCCTGGAACGGCAGTTGACGGACGCGCTGGGCCAGCCGGACGCCTCCTCCCCGCCCGACGGCTCGGCCCGACCACCGTCGTCGACCTCCTCCGGTGCCTCGGAGGGCCCGCGGTGACCCGCCCCTCCGACTGGATGCCGCTGGCCGACCGCGACCCGGTGCCCGGTGATCCCGTCGAGGTGGAGTCGACCGCCGCGAGGCACGCGGACCTGGCGGCGGAGCTGCGGGACCAGGCGGCCTCGCTGCGCACCCTGGCCTCGAGCGAGGGGTGGGACGCCGACGCGGGGCGGGTCTTCGCGGCGTCTGCCAAGGACCTCGCCCGGCAGCTCGACACCGTCCGCCGCCGTTACGCCACGATCGCCGACGCGCTGAACGCCTATGCCCCGCAGCTGCGCCAGGCGCAGAGCGAGGCGGACGCCGCGCTCACCCAGGCCAAGGCCGCGAAGGCGACGAGCGACGCCAACCAGGCGCCGGTGTCGCTGCCGCCGGAAGCCCCGGCCTACGCCAGGGAGTACGCCGAGGCCGGTCGCCGGAACACCCTGGCGGACGCCGCGGAGGACCTGCGCCGGGCGCGGCAACGGCTGGCGAACGCCGTCCAACTCCGGGACGTCCAGGCCGGCAAGGCGGCGTCCAGGATCCGAGCGGCGATCGCGGACGACGGGTTGAAGGACAGCACCTGGGATCGCTTCAGCAACTGGGTGTCCCACGGCTGGGACCGCTTCATGGCGTGGGTGCACGAGCACGCGAAGACCATCGACGCCATCGCCGAACTGGCAGGGCTCCTCGCGACCGTCATCGGGATCGTCGCGATGGTCATCTCGTTCATCCCGGTGCTCAACTTCCTCACCCCGGTCCTGCTCGGCATCGCCGCGGGGCTGACCGCCATCGCCCTCGTCTGCCACCTGATGCTGGCCCTGTCGGGGGACGGGTCCTGGGTGGACGTCGGCTTCGACATCTTCGCGCTGGTCACCTTCGGTTTCGGCACGAAGGCCGCCGCCGGGCTCAAGGCGGCCAAGGGCGCGCTGCAGAAGGTCGGCCGGAAGGCCGTCAGCGACCTGGCCCGCAAGGAGGTCCGGCAGGCGACCCGCGCGGCCATCAAGGAGGCCTCGGCCCTCCTCAAGTCCAGGGTGACCAAGAAGTCGGTCCGACTTGCGATGGAGAAGACCGTCCTCCCGGGGCTGAAGGACCAGGCACGCAGGGCCGGCATGGCGGCGGGGAAGGACGTGCTCGCCGGGGCGGAGAACGCGACGCTGCCCATGCTGAGCAAGCTCAGCCACCTCGACGGGACCGTCGCCGGCACCAAGGCCTTCGCCCAGGAGCTCATGCGGGCCGGTGGGAACTCCGCGAAGGTCACCGAACTCGGCAACGAGATCGTCAGGCTCACGAACAGGATGCGGGTGACGGCGGGTGCCGCGACCGGGCTGAACCTGATCGACGAGAAGTCGACCGTCCCCATCCCCTTCACGGACATCACGGTCGACCTCACCGGCCCGTTGCCGGACAAGGGCACCCCGTTCGACCGGTTCCGTCCCGCGTTGAGGTTCGGACGGTACTCGGGTGGGTGAGGCAGAAGGCAGCGGCACCGCCGGGACGCGGAACGGTCGCGTCGTCGGCTGGTCGCTGCTGCTTCCGCCCGGGTGGTGGCACGTCCCCGTGGACGAGCGGCGCAACCGGTCGCTCTCGGCCCTCCTCGACCGGGTGTTGAGTTCCCTGCCCCGGGACCGGATCGCGCTGTGGCGGCACGAGCTCACCGCCCAGCTCACCGGGTTCGTCGAGCAGGCCGCCGAGAGAGGCGCCAGCGACGTCTACCTGCTCGCCGACCTCCGGCGCGGGCTGCCGCTGGCGGCGAGCTGTCTGGCCACGATCCTGCCGTTCGCCCCGCCCGACGACGCGCCGGCCATCGCCCTGGCGCACGCTCTCGCCGACCGCGACGGGGACGAGCCGGGGGTGCTCACCGTCGGGGACCGGACCTGCGCGCGGATCCGCCGCCGCGAACCCGGGACCGGCCTCCCGGAGCCCGGCACCGCCACCGCCGAGGACTACGCCCGGGCACTGCCCACCACCCGGCTGGAGGTCTACCTGCCCTTCCCGGACGGCGGGCGGATGCTGCTGCTCTCGTTCAGCACCTCCGTCGAGCCGGTGGCCGATGCCATGGTGACCCTGTTCGAGGCCATGGCGGAGTCCCTCCGCTGGCGTTGGGAGTGACTGGCGTTGGGAGTGACATGACGACGGTCCGACTGCGGTACGACGACCTCTGGGCGGAGGTGGATCTCGACGCCGACCCCACGACCTGGGCCCGTGAGCTGGTGCGCTGCCGGTGGCTCGACGAGGAGACGCCGCCGGACGACGACCTCGCCGAGCGCGCGGTCACCGGCCTGGCCGCGGTCGTCGGGGCGCTCCGCTCGCAGGAGCCCCCTCCGCTGATGGGGCTGCTGCTCCTTCCCCGCATCAACGAGCCGCTGGTCACCGTCGTCGCCGTGCGGTGCGAGCCGGTCGACGAGCCGGTCACCCTCGCCGAGGTCGCCGAGGTGCTCCGACTGCCGGCGGAGATGCTGGAGATCCCCGCCGAGGAGGACGTCGTGGACACCGCGGCCGGTCCCGCGCTCCGCCTCCTCCAGCGGTTCCGGACCCCGGTGGATCCGGACGTCGAGCAGGTGCAGGAGAACCTGGCCTACGCGTGGTCGCTGGACGACGTCGAGATCCTCGACGACGAGGGCGACCTCGCCTGCGGACCGGTCGTCGTCACCGTGTCCACGTCGTTCGAGGATCTCGTGGACGCCGGGCAGTGGCGTGCGACCGTCGACGACCTCGCCCGTTCGCTGACGGTGACCACCGGAGCCTGATCCACCCGCCGGCTCCGCGCGGCGCCGGAGACCGTCACCCGCTCCCGGTGAGCCCGTCGTCCCGTGGGCTCGCGGGCGGCGGTCCGGTCTCCATCCGGCGGACCCGCTCCGACGGCACGTCGAGGTAGTGCTGCACCCCGGGAGCCACGTGGTAGCTCACCACGGCACGCCATCCGGGGCCGTCCGGGACCCAGGCGTGCAGCCGGCCGGGGTACCAGGCTCCGTCGGTGTGCATCACCTCGACGAACGGCCTGGCCTCGGGAGGGTAGTTCACGGTGCGCAGCTCGCGTTCCTTGCGCCGTCGCGGGGTCCGCCCGACGCGCCCCGCACGCTGACCGTGCCCGTCCTGCCCCTTGTGCCCGTCGTGCGCAGGACGTTGACCGTGCTCGCCGGGCCCCCCGCGTCGTCCGGGCTGCTCCGCGGGGTCGGCTGAATCTCCTCGGCCGTTCGCCACTATCGTCCTCACAGGTGACGGTGCCTGCTCCCACCTGCGGTTCTCGGCGTCAGCCGGGCTCACTTGAGTCGCCAGAGGAGGCTGGGCACCTCCCGATCCGTCCCGTTCACGGCACCGGGTGGTGAACCGGCCCAGACCCGGCGGGGTGCGGCCGTCCCACCGATGCCCGGTGCCGGGAACGGAAATGGATCGCGGTCCCGGGACGCTGTGACAACGATGTAAGCGGATGCCCGATCGGTGCCCGGCGCAGCCGGCGAGATCACGAGGAGGACAGCGACACCGTGAGTCCGACCTTCCGGTCGTTGCGCGTCCCGAACTACCGTCTCTGGGCCGTCGGTGCGCTCGTGTCCAACACCGGGACCTGGATGCAGCGGGTGGCCCAGGACTGGCTGGTCCTCACCGAGCTCACCGCCGACTCGGGCGTGGCGGTCGGGATCACCACCGGGTTCCAGTTCGGGCCGGTGCTGCTGCTCGCTCCGATGGCGGGAGCCGTCGCCGACCGGTTCGACCGCCGGCGGGTGCTCATGGCGACCCAGACCGCGTCCGGGGTGCTCGCCCTGGTCCTGGGGCTGCTCGTGCTCACCGACACCGCCCGGCTGTGGCATGTGTACCTGCTGGCGGGGCTGCTCGGCTGCGTCGCCGCCCTCGACGGCCCCGCCCGGCACGCCTTCGTCTCGGAGCTGGTCGGCGCGGAGGACCTGCCCAACGCGGTCGGGCTGAACAGCGCCTCGTTCCACGCCGGACGGCTCATCGGCCCCGGGATCGCCGGGATGCTCATCCACTGGTTCGGCACCGGGCCGGTGTTCCTGGTCAACGCGGTGTCCTTCGGGGCGGTGTGGCTGGCTCTGTCCCGGATGCGGGTCTCCGAACTGCGGGAGATCCGCCGGTCCCGGGGCGGGCGGCGCGCGGTCAGGGCGGGGCTGAGCTACGTCCGGCACCGACCGGACATCATGATCATCCTGTTGGTCGTGGGCATGGTCGGCACCTTCGGCCTGAACTTCCAGCTCACCACGGCCCTGATGGCGCGGCTGGTGTTCGACAAGGGACCGCAGGAGTACGGCATCCTCGGTTCGATCATGGCGATCGGTTCGCTGACCGGGGCGTTGCTGGCCGCCCGCAGGGAGCGACCGGACCTGAGGCTGGTCATCGGGGCGACCCTGGTCTTCGGCGTCGTCGCCGGTGCCACCTCGCTGATGCCGACCTACACCCTGTTCGCGGTGGCCCTGGTGCCGACGGGCCTGTCCGCGCTGACCCTGATGACCGCGGCGAACGCCGCCGTCCTGCTGTCGACGCCGCCGGAGATGCGCGGCCGGGTGTCCTCGCTCTACATGGCCATCTTCATGGGCGGCACGCCGATCGGAGCCCCGGTCATCGGCTGGATCGCCGAGCAGTTCGGCGCGCGGTGGTCGATCCTCCTGGGCGGGATCGTCTCGGTCGCGACGGCACTGGTCGCCGCCTTCTGGGCGCGGCGGGGGAAGGCCCGGGCCTGTGCCGCGGTCCTCCCCCCCAGGGACGAGGCGGCAGCGGCAGTTGTGGCCTCGGGCGGGCAGGTCGCCGTCCCGGCAGCCGCCGCGACCGCGGGGACCGCGGCCCTGGCTCCCCCGGCGGAGGCCGAGGACGCCCTGGCCGAGGTGTTCGCCGCAGGTCACGCCGCACCCGCCGCAGGGCACGGCGTCGCCGGTGACGGGAACGGCGCGGTCAGGGACGGGCACGGTGCGGTCAAGGAGGGGTGCGCAACGGTCGATCCGGTACCCGAGAGGAGCGGGTGATATCGGATGCGGCCTGCCGCGGGCATGGACCAGGCACTCCGCCGGCTCGGACGGGCGCTGCCCGCGACCGGCACCAGGGCGCACCGCTCGCGCCGGGGGATCCGGCGGACCCTCCGGGAGATCGCGGAGACGGTGGCCCCGCTGAGCCTGCCGGCCGAGGTCGAGACGTTCTGGCGATCGATCGACCCCCGGTGTCTGCACGCCGCCCCGCCACCCCGGCCGATGTCCGCGGAGTTCGCGCTGGAGTCCTGGCGATCGCGGGAGCGCCCCGGCCGGGTGCCTCCGGTGCTGTTCCCGGTCTGCCACGAGGGCGGGGAGTACCTGCTCGTCGAACTGGCGGAGCAGGGGACCGGTGAGGGCGGGGCGTGCTTCGGCTGGCAGGGGAACGGCTCGCCCTTCCGTCTCCGCCTGTCGACCTTCACCACCTATGTCGATCTGCTGGCGACCATGCTCGAACTGGGCGAGCTCCATCGCGGGGATCCGGGTGCCTGGCCCGGTCGCTGGTCCCGGATCGACGCCGGGCGCTGGGCCGATGCCCTGGCCGTTCGGCTGGCCGGCGAACTACCGCACCCCCGGTTCGGTGCGAGCCCCGTCGTCGGCCCCGATCCGAGGGAATGGCCGGCGGCCTGGCGGGCGGCGTGGCGGGAGGCGGCCGCGCCGGGATCCTCCGGCCCGACCACGATCGCCGAGCTGACCCGCAGGGTGGGGTCGGGAAGGGCCGTCACCGGCACGATCACTGCCCGGGTGCTGCGCGAGGTCGGGTCCGCCGTCGGGATCCGCGTCGTGGTGACCGACGGGACGGGTGAGCTGGACGTCTGGTGCCCGGACGAGGTCGCGGGCCGGCTCCGCTCGGCCGACGGTGCCGAGCCGGGCGCCCGCCACGCCTTCGACGTCGTCCTCACCCCGGTACCCCGGCTCTCCGGCGACCAGGTGGACGGGCACCGGTTGGTGATGGATCTCGACCTGGTCGCGGGATACCGGGCGGGTCCCGGCCCGGTGGGGTCGGGGGAGTGGCCGGTGGTCCCCGGTCGTCCGGTGCCGCTGCCGGAATCCCCGCGAGAGCCCGCGACCACCGGCGAACCCCCGGGAGAGTGCGTGCTCGCCGGGGAGCCCTCGGGAGAGTGCGTGCTCGCCGGGGAGCCCGCCGCGAGCGGGTCGGCGGGCCCGGTGCGGGCGAGAGCCGTCGCCGTCCGGCCCGCCGACTGAGCGGGCGGCGCTCAGGTCAGCAGCGGACCGGCGGCGTAGTACCCGACGAAGGCCACGACGTCGATGAGGACGTGCGCGATGACGAGGGGCAGCACGCGACCCCGGCGACGGAACCACTCCGCGAACACCAGCCCCATGACGACGTTGCCGAGGAACGGGCCGTAGCCCTGGTACAGGTGGTAGGAGCCGCGGAGCAGGGAGCTCGCGGCGAGCAGCGCCCACGCCGGCCAGCCCAGCCGACGCAGTCGCGTCAGCAGGTACCCGACCACGACGACCTCCTCCAGCAGGCCGTTCTTCACCGCAGCGAGGACGAGGACCGGGACGGTCCACCAGTGCACCGACGACGGCGCGGGGACGACGTCGGCGGTGAACCCGAGCCAGCGCCCCACGAGGTACCAGAGGAGACCCGGTACCCCGATCACGGCGGCGAGCGCCGCTCCCGCTCCGAGGTCCCGCCAGCCGTGCCGGGGGGCGAGACCGATCCGTCGGGTCGCCGAGCCGCCGTCGGCGGCGAGCAACCACAGCACCAGCGCCACCGGCACCAGCGCGAAGGCGATCCCGGCGAGCTGGTAGGCGAGGTCGAGGTAGGGCCGAGGGCTCTGCTCGGCGTTGAGCCGCGCCTTCTGCTGGGCGATAGGCGCACCCGCCGTGGCTTTGCCGATGAGGTTGATCGTCGCGTAGACGGCGGACTGCCCGAGCGAGAGCCCGAGCACGATGACGATCTCCAGCCCGATCCGCCGTCGCTCGACAGCCTGGTCCTGCTCCCCGGGCCGTTCGGCAGCCCGGTCCACCGGGCCGCCGGTCGCGTGCGTCGTCACGGCGTCATCATCTCCCGCGGGGCAGCTCCGGCCGCGCGGTGCCGCTTCGCGGCCCGCCGGGGACCTCGTTCGGGGGAGGTCCCGCACGGGTGAGGTCCCGCACGGGGGAGGTCCCGCACGGGGGAGGTCCCGCGTGCCTGCGGCAGCGGGCACGTCGTCACCGTGCAGGTCGCGGCCGGCCGGTCAGGCCCCTGACCGGCCGGCCGCGACGGGTCACGGGCTGGTGCAGGTCAGCGCGGGGCTGGCCGCGGCGCCGTTGAGCACGAAGCCGAAGGTCGCCGTGGACCCGGCCTTGACGGTGCCGTTCCAGGACAGGCCCCGTGCCGTGATGGTGGACCCGCTGCTGGTGACGGTGGCGTTCCAGCTCTCCTTGAGGCTCTGGCCGTCGGCGAGGTCCCAGGAGACCGTCCAGCCACTGAGCGCCGAGGTGCCCGCCTGGACGGTGATCTCACCCTGCAGGCCGTCCGGCCACGAGTTGACGGTCCGGTACGTCGCTGTGCACGTCCGCCCGGGGCCCGACGTCGTCGTGGTGGTCGCCGTCCCCGTCCCCGGCCCTGTCCCTGTGGCCGTCGAGGTCGGGGAGGTCGAGGTGGTGTAGTCGACCTGGGTGTACATCGGCAGGCAGCGTTCGGAGCAGGCCTCCGGCAGCGAGAAGCTGTACACCCGCCCGTCGTTGAGGTACTCGTCGGCGGCGTCGATGACCCGGATCGAGAAGTCGCTGCCACCCGCCATCTTCGGCTTGGCGATGAACGCCTGTCCCATGTCCCCGTCCATCTCCGCGGGCACCCATGCCCCGTCGACGTAGGACTCGATGCCGTGGATGCCGTTGGGCAGGTGCGAGATCGCGATGGCCCCCCACCAGGTCTGGGCACCCTGGAGGAAGCCGATCGTGATGTCACCGCTGTAGTCGGGGGCCTCGATGAACTCCCACGTCATGTGCCGGTTGTTCCAGTGGTCCGGGTACAGGTCGGGCACGGTCGCGCCGTTCTTGACGAACCTCGCCAGCGACGGCCTGGCGAGGTCGATGTGGTACGGGTCCTCGCGGCACCACGCGTTGTCGTCACCGCAGCTGTCCGCGACGATCATGTTGAGCGTCGCCCCGTTGTTCTCGTCCGCCACCCAGGACCCGTTCCGGCAGAACGCCTGCCCCGCGGCTCCGTCGTTGACGCCGGTGCAGTAGTCACCCACGGTCACCCGGACCCAGCGGCCGCAGTTGTGACCGTTGTTCCACATTCCCACCTTCGCCAGGTTCGTGCCGGTCAACGGGCGCGGATAGTACACATAGTCCCCTGGGGTGTTATAGACGTTCAGAGCGATGAAGTCCTGGGTGTCCAGTTCGGACTGGGGCAGTCCGCAACCGCCGTAGGCGGTGCCGCCGATGCCGGAGAACCAGGTCGCGTTGCCGGTCACCGGTGACGGGGTGCCCGAGGTGTCCAGCGCCGACGCGGGTGCGAGAGGCCAGGTGACGGCGATGGTGGTGCCGAGGACGACGAGGACGGTTGTCGCTCGCCGATGCTTCCCGCCCGTCGTGCCTCGGCATTGCCGACGCGTTGTCCGTCCCCGGGTGAATGCGTGCATGACCGTCGTCCTTTCGCTGCCAGACGTCTGCACCGACTTTGCCGTCCGTGCCCGATGAGTCACCGTTCGTCGTTGACACATCGCGTCGAGGGACCGCGGAGGAGCGACGCCACCGGCCGCTGCCGGCCCCTGTGTCCTTCCTGCGGCCGTCATCCGGCCGGGAACGCATCTCCATTACCCGCGATTCGTGGACGGTAGCGGGCATCGCGATTCACCGCAAGGGTTCCGAAAGGGGAATGCGTCACGTCGGGGAATACGAAAATCAGTCGCCCGAAAAAGGGGCGCTCCGGGCGGTGGTGCATTCCTCCGTCCGTACCGGAAAGGGTGGCCTCGGTCGTCGGGGTCCCGCCCTCGTCCTCGACGCCGGGGCAGCGGACCGCCGGGGAGGAGTCGACGCCGGGGCAGCGGACCGCCGGGGAGGAGTCGACACCGACAAGCCGTGGGACCTGACCCTCGTGCGTGCCGACTCCTCCCCGACGGTCGCGTCGAGGGACCGGTGACGAGTCCGGAGGACGCTCACGACCTCCGACCGCTCACCGATCCCGGGGGCGGCCAGCCTGCGGGCACGGAGACGGAGACGGAGGCGCGGGAACGGAGACGGAGACGGAGGCGCGGGAACAGGGCAGGGGTGTGGACTCGCGAACAGGGCAGAGGTCAGCGATCCCCGATGAGGTCCCCCGTCGCCATCGCGTCCTCCGCCTCGTTCGCGGGTGGCCTCTCGGCCACGAGTGATCTCGTGCTCGGAGGCGACTCCCGGTCCACGACGAGTTGTCGTGGGCGGCGCCCCGACTGAGCCCATCGCCAGCTGTTCGCCACGTACTCGACCGCGAGCCAGGCGAGGAGCGCGAGTGCGGCACCCGCCAGGGCGTCGATGAGGTAGTGGTTGCCGGTCAGTACGACCGTCACCGTGATCAGGGTCGGGTATCCCCAGCCGAGCAGACGGACCCAGAGGCGACGGGCGTACCGGTAGGCGACTCCGGCACACCAGATCGCCCAGCCGACGTGCAGGCTCGGGAAGGCCGCGACCTCGTTGGTTATCCGGTTGCTACCCGTCGCCGGCCCGGTGCTCTCGGACCACCAGCCCCAGTCCGCCCAGGCCGACATGGTGTCGACGAAGCCCTCACCGTCGAGGAACCGGGGCGGGGCCGTCGGCAGGAACTGGTAGAACACCAGCCCCACGGCGCTCATCACGGTCAGCCAGGCCACCGCGCGTGGGTAGCCGATCGGATGACGCCGCCACATCCACACCAGCACCAGGACGGTGGCCACGTAGTGCAGGGTCGCGTAGCAGTAGCACAGCGGAAGGGCGACGAGTCCGTTGTCGGTGGTCCACCGGTTCGCGTCGTCGAGCCAGTCGAAGCCCATGACACGATCCGCGTCGAGCATCCAGTCACCGTGGACGTAGGCGGCCTCGAGGTCCGTCCCCGCGCTGAGCCGGGCACCCGTGTATGCCAGCCACAGGGACACCAGGATGACGATCTGGAGAACCGCTCGGGGGATGGCGGCACGCGAGATCGCCTTGACCGAGGGCATGCCGCATCGTTACAGATTCGGCCGGGGTTCCGCCGCTCGATTCCCCGTCGCGTCGAGACGGTGTGACCAAACCCTCCCCCGAGAGGGTGGCCAGGTCGGATCACGTAGCGGAGTGGGGACCGACAGTCACAGGGGGAGGGCGGTGGTGTACTTCACGGTCTTCATCGAGACCAGGCTGCGCAGTGACGTGATGCCGGGTACCTCGCCGAGTTTCTTCGTGTAGAAGCGCTGGTACGCGTCGAGGTCCGCGACGGCGACTCCGAGGAGGTAGTCGGACTCCCCGGCGATGAGGTAGCACTCCATGACTTCGTCCAGGTCAGCGATGGCCCGCTCGAAGGCCCGCAGCGTGTCCTGTCGCTGCGACGCGAGGCTGACCTGGACGAAAACGTGCAGGTCACGCCGCATCCGGGAACGGTCGAGCACGGCGGTGTACCCCTGGATGAAGCCGCGATCCTCGAGCGACTTCACCCGCCGCAGGCAGGGGGACGGGGAGAGCCGAACCCGCTTGGCGAGCTCGACATTACTGAGCCGGCCGTCGGCCTGGAGTTCGCGGAGGATCGCCCGGTCGAGACGGTCGAGACCAGGGACAGCGTTGTCAGGCATGATGCACTCCTTGATCGGCTATCCATGGCAGCATATGCCTAATTATATTGAGTAGTGGGCAGGAGGAGGCATCACCTGCCGGAAGAACCGGCGTAACGTGTCAGGAAATACCAACCGGCTACGACTCGACACCCCCGGTCCGGGGCGCCGGGTGAGTGGCCGGGTGACGGTCCGACCTGGTGATCGTGGCGGTGCCACGATCACGTAACCCTCGCTGCGATGCGGGCATCGCGGGCGGGGGCACGGCGGGCACGTGATCGGGTATCCCCTCCCCTGATCACGTGCCCGCCGCTACGTCCGGGGTGTCCCGTGAGACGCACGTCCGGGGTGTCCCGCGGGGCGGGTGGGGCGATCGCAGCGACCCGGCGCCTGCCCCCACCCCCCGGACCGCGACCGGACCGCCGGGCAGGACGCGATCGCCCGGTCGGAACTGATCGCCCGGGCAGGCCACGATCGGCCGGCCATGGTCGGCCAGAGGTGGGTGGCCGGCCATGGTCGGCCGGAGGAGATCGGCCGGAGGAGGTCGGCCGGAGGAGGGTGGCCCGACACGGCCGGGCGGGACCGCCGGGTCAGACGTACCGGTTGTGTGACGTGACGAAGGCGGTCGCCACGGCCGAGCTGATCGTCACGACGATCGGCAGGTCGATCCACCAGGGCAGGGCATGGCCGAGGAAGGCCTGGTTGCGGAAGACGAACCGGTCGACGAAGGTGACGGCGGAGAGGATGACTCCGGTGGTGATCACGACGGCCATCGGTCGCTCGATCCCCCGGGCACGCAGGATCTTGGCGAGGATGGGCACGCTGGCAAGGGGGAAGATGGTCGCCAGGACCACTCCGCCCAGGTAGCAGGTGAGTCCGCTCCGAGAGGAGCAGTCCGTCGTGTCGCTGAGCAGCCAGGCGAGCAGGGTGGTGACGGCTATGAAGCCAGCCGTCCACCTGGTGACGATGAGGACCTGGTGACCGGTGGAGTTCCGGTCCCGCCACTCCCACCCGGTGGGTTCACCCGCCTGCTCCTGAAACCGCGGCCGGATCCCTCCCTCGAGGTCGTGGGTCCCGGCCGCGGGGTTGTCCGCGGCCCCCCGTGCTCCGGGGAAGGCGTCCCCACCAGGAGCGAGATCGTCGGAGGACGGGCCGGCGCCCTCCGATGCGGAGGACGGGTCGTCGCGTTCGGTCATCCTGATCACCTCGACTCGGTGAGATCGACCTTGCCGGATCGGGACGTGCGGTGGCAAGGACGGCGGACCGCAGGACTGTCGATCGCGAGGGCTGTCGATCGCGAGGGCTGTCGATCGCGAGGGCTGTCGATCGCGAGGGCTGTCGACCGCGAGGGCTGTCGACCGCGAGGGCTGTCGACCGCGAGGACTGCGGAGGGACGGTCTGTCGGCTGCGGGGTGGAGCCGGCGTCCGTGAGACGGCGTGAGCAGGGGCGGCGTTCCGTGGTGCCGGGGAGAGCACCCCGGTTGCCGGGGAGAGCACCCCGGGGCGTCGTCGCGGAGCGGGTCCGAGGCGTTCGTCGTAGGCTCGCGGTGATGCGATTTGCCATGATCTATCCACCGGCCCGGTGGGGACGTGGCCATCGGCCGATGATCGATCCCGCTGCGGGTTTCCTCGCCGCAGGCCCGGGTACCGCTGGTTCCGGGGGTCGATCGTCCTCCACCACGTCGGCCACTCCTCGGCGCAGCATGCTGCCGGGCACCACCCGGGGTCGTCCCTCCCCGCAGGGCCCGGGACGGCGTCCGGCATGGTGCTCGACACCCCGGCCGGACGCTCAGCCGCTCGGAAGGAGCGCCACATGCGACGTCTCGCCGGTCATCCCGACCCGGACCCGGCCCCCGGCATCGGACCCGGCACGTCGGCCGCCACCGATCCGCCCGTCCCGCGGGATCCGGGTCGCGATCCGGCCGGTCGTGGTGACCGGGTCACCAGCAGCAGGCCAGGGACGCCGCTGAGGGTCGGCGTCGCCGGTCGCACCGGATCCGGGAAGACCGCCCTGATCGCTGCCCTGTGCCGGGTCATGGCGGACAGGATGTCGGTCGCCGTGGTCACCAACGAGGTCGCGATGCCCCGGGACGCCGACACCCTGCGCTCGTCGGGGGTGATCCCGGGAGAGCGGGTCGCTCCGGTGTTCACCGAGCCGGCCGGGGGAGGAACCGGCGGAGAGGACCTGGAAGCCAACTTCGAGGCCGTCGACGAGCTCGTCTCCCGATTGTTCCCGCTGGACCTCGTGCTCGTCGAGGCTGCCGGCGACGATCTCGACGCCTCCTTCGGTGAGGAGCTCGTCGACCTGCGCGTCCTCGTCCTCGACGCCACCCACGGCGAGCGGATCCTCCTGGGAACGGACCTCGGGGTCCTCGGGGCCGATCTCCTGGTCGTCACCAAGGCCGATCTCGCCCGGCGTGAGGGCATCGCCCCGGCGTGGCTGGAGGCGATCGCGCACCGGGTCGCCGGGGACGCGCCGGTGATCGTGCTCTCGCTGCGCGAGGACCCGGGAGCGGCCGAGGTCGTCACCTGGCTGCTGGAGCAGGCCGCGCGCTGGCGCGCAGGGGCTCCGGTCCCCGCATGAGTGGTGGGCCCCGGCATCCCCGAGGGACGCCGGGACCCACCGGTCGGGGATGCCGGTCAGCTCGCCGTGCAGGTCACCGTCGGGATCGAGTTGGTGCCGTTCCAGGAACCGATGAACCCGAAGCTGGTACTGCCTCCGGCCTGCAGACCGCCGTTCCAGGACAGGTTCTTCGCGGTCACGGTGGATCCGCTCGTGGTGACGGTGGCGCTCCAGGCCTGGGTGATGGTCTGTCCGTTGGCGTACGTCCAGGTCACCGTCCAGCCGCTGATCGCGGAGGAGCCGGCCGTCACCTTGACGTCACCCTGGAACCCACTCGGCCACTGCGAGGGGACCGTGTAGGTCGCCGTGCAGGACTTCCCACCGTCCGACGTGGTGGTCGTGGTGGTCGTGGTGGTCGGCCGCGTGGTGGTGGTCGTGGTTGTGGTGGTCGGCCGCGTGGTG
>JAAYAH010000281.1 GCA_012719445.1 Actinomycetales bacterium
CGCCCGGACAGCTCCTGCTGCAGCGACCGCACGAACGGGCCGCCGGTGATCCCCAGCCCGGGCATCTCCCCGGTCCCCCTGGCGAAGACCACCTCCACCTCCGCACACGCCGCCGCCTGCGACTGCGCCGACACCACGGCGACCCCCGCCGCCAGCAGGACCCCGACGGCCGTCAGCCGGGCGATCACCCGATGCAGGGGAATCCGGAGAACTCGCATGGTCGGTCAGCTCCCTCGTCGGTCGGTACCGCGGGGGCGGTCGTACTCCGGACCCGCGACACCGGTCCCTGCCACAGGTCCGGTCGATCGGCGGTGTCCGGGCGCACGTCCGCCGCCCCTTCACCGGAGTGACCGGCGAGGCCGGGAGCGACTTACGGAAACACACTCGAACAGCGCAAGGAGCGTTCGGAACGAGAGCGGTGTCTTACGGAGAGTGCTGGACTCCCGGACAGGCGCGGTGAGTTCGTCCGCACCGCTGCCCGAACCGCTACCCGTCGTTCCCCGAGCCGATGATGCTCAGCCGCACGGCGAGCTCGTCGACCCGGGCTGCCAGTTCGTCGCCGAGGACGACTGCCGTCCACCGGCCGGACAACATGGCATACCCTCCGAGACCGGGAGGCAGCACCACGTACGTCACGCCCTCGGTGACCCGGATGCCGCCGTCGGGCTCACCAGTCGGTTGGTCCTCCCGCATGCGGCGCAGTCGCAGGCCGGGGCCGCTGGGAAGGTCACGACGATCCCGTTCCGCCTCTCCGACGGTGACTCCCTCGGAGCCGAGAATGGCCTCGACGTCGTCGAGGGTGAGCGCCTCCCCGTCCTCGAACGGGACGAGGTCGACGTCCCAGAGGGCGAGCACCGGCTCCAGCGGGTCCGGCTGGAACGCCAGGGCGAGGAAGGTCAACGGGCCGGCGTCCATGGCCAGGCGGACGGCGTCAGCGAGCGAGGCGGCGGCCGCCTCGATCCGCTCCACCGGGGCGTCGGACGGCGCCATGGAGCGGGTCTGTGCCAGAGCCCAGGCGTCGGGGTCCTCGCCGTCCGGGACCGCCAAGTCGATCCACCCCGGGGGACAGTCAAGGGACACCCCGACCTCGTCGTCCTCGGTCTCCGGGAGCCGGCCGGCGACGGGTCCGGTTGCGCCGGGGCGCGGCTCGTCGGCAACGTGTCGTCCCATCGTCGTCACCACACCCATCGCAGCGTCGTCGCCACGGCGTCGAAGAGCTCGACCAGCGCGTCCTCGAGCGCGGCGAGCGGGGAGGAGAAGGTCAGCACCAGGAACGCGCCGTGGCCTTCCGGCACCGGCAGGTGGTACTCGACGCCGAAGGTCTCCACGGTCAGGGGGAGGTCCTCGGCCTCGTCGGTCGGAGGAACAACGTCGGTCGGAGGAACAACGGAGTCGTCGGGGCTGTCGGGTGGATCGCCGGGGGGAGTCTCGGCTGCGGCACCGGTACCCGAGCCGGGGGCGGTGTCCGGCCCGGTGTCGAGGTCGAGAGATCGCTCGGTCCGGCTCCGCCGTCGCACCGCGGGTCCGGAGGGGAGGTCGACGAGAGAGACCTCGACGGCACCGGGTTCGGCGGCGAAGGGCTCCACCAGGGCCTCGACGGGCATCACCTGCTCCGGGGCCGGTGGCGTGAGACCGACCAGCAGCGATGCCGGGATGGTCGCCGGCTCGGCGACCATCATGGACAGGTACAGCTCGATCCCGCCGATCTCGCGGGCGGCCGTGGCCTGGGCTGTGAGCCGGGCTCGCAGGTCCTGCTTGAGCAGCGGGGCGTCGTCGAGTCCGCGGAAGACCTGCTCGACGAGACGCTCGATGGACTGCGCCTGTCCCCCCGCGAGGTCGATGCGCCACCAGCCGTCGGGCAGCACGATCCGGTAGGTGCTGGGACGCCGCCCGTCCGCCGCCGCCTCGGCTCCGGCTTCTGCGATCATCCGTCCATCCTCCGCCTCGCCCGGGCAGCCCGGGGATCGACACCCTGTTCGGTCGGACCGGTCACCCGGTCTAGGCCGCCGGGCCACGAGCCGTCCGGTCGTCGGGCACCGGGGTGACCGCTCGGACGTTCCACCGCACCCGCCATCCTGACACCGCGCTCGAGCCGAGGGCCGCGACCAGGACGGTCCCTGCCGTCGCAGCGGCCGCCGGAGCAGGGGTTCGTCCGATGGCGGCCACCAGGAGCGTGAGCGCGGAGAGGGCGACGAGCTGCGGGCGGGTCCCCGGTGGCGGCAGGGCGGGTCGGAGCAGCCGCCGGACGAGTACCTGGTCCCGCGTCAGCGGCCGGAACGTCCACGGGAGCTCACCACCCCGGGAGAGGTCGAGGGCGTCCCGGTCGACCGGCAGCGCGCTGTGAGCCGCCCAGGCCGAGAGGGCAGCACCCCCTCCGGGGCCGGCGAACCAGGCGTCCCAGGGAAGGGCGGCACGACATGATCCGTCCTCCGTTCTCAGCTCCACCCACCGCGGTCCGTCGCCGGAGCTGACGACGGCGATCCCGGCGACCCGTTCCGGTCCGGACCTCGGCAGCCATCGCTCGGAGCCGGTCTGGTCGACGACCACGAGATCCTCGGGCTCCGCCCGCAGCAGGGCCTTCCGGAGGAAGCCCCGCGGTGCCGGGCCGCCGGGGGACGGGCGCAGCACGGCCTGGGTCGGCAGCGCCCTCGCCGACCGGCGGTCGCGCAAGACCCCGGCGAGGTGCGCGCTCAGGTCCAGCGCTCCGGTCCCGGCCAAGGCCAGCGCGGCGATCAGGACCAGCACCGGTGCCGCGCCGCGGAGGGCGATCCCCGACAGCAGCGCCACCGCGGTGACCAGGCTGGCAGCCACCCGGGCTCCGGTCCACCAGCCGCCGAGCCGGTGCCCGGGGGAGAGCCGGACGGTCCGCTCCGACTCCCTTCCCTCGGCGATGTCCCGCAGCATCGGGTCGACCGCGTCGTCGGAGAGCCGGTGGACGCGTCGCAGGGGCAGGCCGAGCAGCGCGGTGGCGGCGACGAGCCCCGACAGCCGCAGCGCCGCCGCGGGATCCGGGCCGTCGGCGGCCTCCGGGGTCCAGGCGCCGAGGGGGATCCGCACCACCGAGGTGAAGTCCCGGGCGCGCAGGTCGACGAACCCCAGCGGCCCGTCACCGAGCACCTCCCCGGCACCGGTGCCCGGGGCATCGTGGTCGATCGCGGCGACGTCCACGTGGACGGCGTCGACGACCTCGCCGCACGCACCGGTCCTCCAGCACCGGGTCCCGCCGTGTTCGTCGTGGTAGGTCAGCGTGTCGCCCTCGGCGACGAGCCTGGCCCTGCGGACCACGTCGACCTCCGGATGGCCACGGGCGCTGGGGCGAACGACGACCCGGGTGGGGGACGTCATTGCACGCCGAGGTGGCTCTTGACCCAGTTGATGGCCGGCGGCGTTGCGCTGACGATGGTGACACCGGTGCCGACGAAGGTGTTGCCGTAGAAGCTCACCATCTGCCTGCCGAACCCGTTGGCGTACTGGGTGGACCTCAGCGCCGCCGGGATCCCCTTGATTGTGCCTCCCGCGTTGGCCAGCTCGGGGCTGACGATCTTGTTGATGAGGTTTCCCTGCCCGCGCGTCAGACCCTGCCAGCCGAGCTTGACCTCGTTGACGATCTGCTTGGAGAAGACCGTCTTCGTGGCCGACCAGGTCTCGCTCGCGATGACCTTCGGGCTGAAGCCCTCCAGGACATGGCCCAGTCTCGGCAGGAAACCCTTCGGTGCGGCCTTCATCGCCGCCTCGGCGATCTTGGCCTGACCTGCTGCCTTGATCGTGGGCCCGCCCAGCTCGCGGCCGACGGCGTTCCAGGCCTTGTGGGTCTTGCTGAGCACGTAGGTCTTGTTAGCCAGGTGCTTGACCGAGGCCTTCGCCAGCTTCTGCGCGAGGATCTGCTCGGCGCGGGTGCTCCGGGCCATGGCCATGGTGCCCTTGGAGGCAGCCTTCGCGCCGGAGGCCGCCGCTCGGCCGAGACCGAAGGTCGCCAGGCAGACAACGTCCAGCGCGACGTCGAACCAGCCGCCGTCGCCGGAGAGCACCAGCGCGAGGTGGCACACGAACGAGACGATGGTCGCGGCCAGGGCGATGGCTGCCAGCACCTGGCCGAGGACCGGGACCCAGCCGAGAACGAGCGACAGCACCCCGGCGATCGCGGCCACATAGCCGGCGATCTCAGCGATCTTCTTGAGGAGATCGGCGTGTTCGTGGATCCAGTTCTTGGTCTTGTCCCACCAGGTGTCCCGGAGCCCGTCGTTGACGGACACGTTGTGGATCGCCTTGGCGGCGGTCTCGGCTGCCTGGTTCCGGATGGTGACCGCTCTCGAGAGCGTCCGGCGGGCGCTCTCGAGGTCGTCGAGTGCCTGGTCACGCTGCTGCTTCAGGCTGACGTACCGGGCGTCCTCTGGGTTCGTGACCTGTGTCATGCCGGCAACGGCGGCACGTCGCCGGTCCTCGGCGTCCTTGGCCGAGGTGAGGGCCGACGCCGCGGTGTTCTGCGCCCGGAGCAGCTCCGGGTGGTAGGCGTTCAGGGCCTTCGCCGCGGTGGCGTAGCGGTCGAAGACCTGGTCGAGCTTCTTCGCGGTCTCGTGGGCCGTCTTCCGGAACTTCCGGCCGGCGCCGCTGTCCCAGTACTCGTCGCTGCACATGGCGCGGAGCTGCTTCGCCTGGTCCTGGATGGCCTGGGCGGTCCGGCCGAGCCGACCGGCGAGTGCGGCGACCCGGTCCGGATCGCCGGGGACCGGGTCGGACGTCGCCAGCGGGTGCCAGTCGGTTGGCCGGGTCATGGTGCTCACTCGTCCTTCGGTGCGCTGTCCGTCAACGCCTTCGTCAGTGACTCGTCGAGGCCGGTGTAGCCGTCCGCAGCCGCTTTCGCCCAGGCGCTGAAGGTCTTGAGGTCGTCGGAGAGCCGCTGCCGGTGGATCCGCCAGTTGGAGGAGAACTCGTCCAGCCTGTTGGCGAGCGTCCCGGCCCCGACGATGCCGCGGTGGGAGTCGGTGAGCGCCTCGGCGCCGTCCAACTCGTTCTTGATCGATGCGAGGGCCGAGGCGACGTCACGCACCCGGTCGACGTCCACCTTCAGTCTCTCGCCCATGACCACCTCCGGTGACTCACCGTCCGGATCCCCTCGTCGGTGCCCGCCTCCGACCGCGTCGAGCGGTGGGAGGGGCGCATCGCGGCCGAATCCTAGCGAGCGGGCGATCAGGGAGGGGACGGTTCGGGGACAGGGGGCGATCTCCGCGGAGGAGGGGGAGTCGGTCGTCGTCGGGGGAGCGGGACCTGCGTCGTCGGGCTCACGACCCGTCGAGACCGTCCGGAACCACCGGCGAGTATTCCGGGGACGTTCTTTCCGGTGCGTGCGGGGAAGCCCGTGGACCCGAGATTGTCACCCAGGGTGGGATTCCCTGTACCGGGGGATTCCGTGCTTGACTCCGCAGCGGCTCCCGGATGCAATGAGGTGTCCCCTGACCAGGTGAATACCGGTTGTTCGGGGGTGCGGCCGGGAACCCGGCCCATTTCCGGGACGAACGGCGCCGGGTTCCTTCAGAGCACCGGAGAGCACCGATATGTCGACACGTATTCCCAGAAGGTTCTCGCAGGGCCGGCACCTGCGGATCACCGCCGTCGCCCTCGGCGCTGCGCTGGTCACGGCCCCCGTCGTCGTCCTGAGCCAGGCGCCGCTCGCTGCCTCGGCTCCGGGGGCCGGAGCCGGGTTCTGGCACACCAACGGCAACCAGATCCTCGACGCCAACAACGTGCCCGTGCGTATCGCCGGGATCAACTGGTACGGCTTCGAGACCACGGCGAAGGTCGCCCACGGCCTGTACGCGCAGGACTACCACGACATCATCGACACCATCAAGAACCTCGGGTACACCACGATCCGGCTGCCGTTCTCCAATGACGTGGTGGAGAACCCGATCCAGTCGACGCACATCGGTTGGGCCAACGGCGTCGAGGCGACGAACCTCGACCTCAGGGGACTCGACTCGCTCCAGGTGATGGACAAGATCATCGACTATGCGGGACAGCTCGGACTCAAGGTGATCCTGGACAACCACCGGTCCGACGCCGGCAACAGCGCCCAGGAGAACGGACTCTGGTACACGGCGGCCTACCCGCACCGGGCCTGGCTGGACGACTGGGCCCTCATGGCCCGGCGGTACGCGGGCAACCCGACCGTGGTCGGCTACGACCTCCGGAACGAGCCGCACACCCCGGCCGACACCCCGTACGAGGACGGGGCGACCTGGGGCACGGGGGACAAGGCGACCGACTGGCGGCTGGCGGCGGAGGAGGCCGGGAACCTCATCCTCTCGATCAACCCCGACGCGTTGATCCTCGTCGAGGGGATCGGGCAGACTCCGAACGCCTCCGGCGGCATGGACGCGACCTGGTGGGGAGGGGACCTCGCCCTTGCCGGGCAGTACCCGGTCCGGCTCTCGGTCCCGGGGCGGCTCGTGTACTCCCCGCACGACTACGGTCCCCGGCTCTACCGCCAGACCTGGTTCAACGCCGGCACCACCCAGGCGAGTCTCGAGGCGGTGTGGGACATGTTCTGGGGCTACCTGCACCGGGAGGCGATCGCCCCGATCATGGTGGGGGAGTTCGGGACGACGAACTCCGCCGACGAGATCTCCAGCACCACGCCGGGGTCGCAGGGACAGTGGTTCTCCGCGATGATCAGCTATCTCCGGAAGAACCCCTCGATGGGCTGGACGTACTGGGCCCTGAACGGCAACGACGACTTCGGGCTGCTCGGTGCCCAGTTCGGACCGACGCCGCTGAGCAGCGCGAAGCAGCAGTTGCTCGCCACGATCCAGTTCCCCCTGCCCGGTGCGGTGAACGGCTCGACCACCTCGACCACCCCGGTCACGACCACCGCGACGACGCCGGTCACGACCACCCGCATCACGACCACCCGCACCACGACCACGACGACGCCGGCGACGACCACCACGACGACGCCGGCGACGACCACCCGCACCACGACCACGACGACGCGGACCACGCCGGTCACGACCACCCGCACCACGACCACGACCAGGACGGGGGCGAGTGGGGGGCCCGGTGGGTGCACGGCGGCGTACGCGGTCAGCAGTTCGTGGCCGAGCGGGTTCGTCGCCACCGTGACGGTCACGGCGGACAGCGCGGGAACGAACGAGTGGCGGGTGGTGATGTCCCTGCCCGGCGGAGCCACGATCGTCAACATGTGGAACGGCGTGGCCACCGGAACCTCCGGAACGGTGGTTGTCGCCAACGCCCCCTACAACGGCCGGCTGTCCGGTGGGCAGTCGACCAGCTTCGGGTTCCAGGGCAGCGGCACCGGGGCCGGGGCGTCCGTGATCTGCGACGGGCTGTGAGCCGGTCGCGAGGGTGACGCCTCGGGCACTGTCGCGGGAGTGACACCTCGGGCACTGGGCCGGAAGGGAAGGGACGACGCTCGCCTCCACCACGGGGAGGCGGGCGTCGTCCGGTGAGAGTTGGTCCGGGACGGTGCGTGATGCCGAACGTTTTGAACTGACCGTCAGTAAACGACAATCGGTGAGTGTGCCGGCTCGATGCGGTGTGGCCACGAAGCGGGCCCTGTAGCGACGGCCTCGTCACCACTGCCACCACGGGGCGCCCCGGGGGGCCACTGAGCCGGCGTGTCCCGGCTTCGGCACGCTCCTGTCACGATAACCGCTGGTCATACGCCCTGTCGTGGGTGGGTCGGGAGTCGGTGGCTGCGCCGGGTGCTGCCCAGTCGGGGTGGGGTGGTGATCCCGAGGGGCGAGACCATTGACGATCAGGAGGACTGACCTTAATCTGACCGTCACTCAATCTCCATCAGTCCCGGACGTGGCGGGTTGTGACCCGACACCCGGGCGTCGCCCCGCACAAGGGACGGAAGGGGCCAGCAATGAGAACCCGACTGTCAGCCGTCGCGGCCCTCGCGATCACCGTCGGCATGCTCGCCGCCTGTGGATCGGACGACGAGCAGCCCGATCAGGGCGCCACCGGGTCGGAGGTCTCCGGCTCGATCACGGTGCTCACCCAACGAACCGACATCGTCGACTCCGTGTTCAAGAAGCAGTACCTCCCCCGCTTCAACCAGAAGTACCCCGGGGTGACGGTGAAGTTCGAGGCGATCACCGACTACGAGGGGGAGGTGCGGATCCGGATGAACACGAAGGACTACGGGGACGTCCTCCTCATTCCCAACAGCGTCACAGCCGACCAGTTGCCCACCTTCTTCGAGCCCCTCGGAACCCTCGACGAGCTGAGGCCGAAGTACCGGTTCACCACCGAGCAGGCCTACCAGGGGAAGGTCTACGGGATCGCCATCACCGGCAACGCCCAGGGCATCCTCTACAACAAGAAGGTCTTCCAGCAGGCCGGCGTCACCGAGATGCCGAAGACCCCGGACGAGTTCCTGGCCGCGCTGAAGCTGGTCAAGGAGAAGACCTCGGCGATCCCGCTCTACACGAACTACGCGGCGGGCTGGCCGTTGACCCAGTGGGAGGGGATGCGGGGCGGGATCACCAACGATCCGGAAGCGGTGAACAAGCTGGCGCATCTCGACGCACCCTGGGCCCCGGGAGCGGAGCACTTCACCATCGACTCGCTCCTCTACAACGTCGTCAAGCAGGGCCTCGTCGAGAAGGACCCCACCACGACGGACTGGGAGCAGTCGAAGTCCATGCTGGCCAAGGGCGAGATCGCGACCATGGTGCTCGGATCGTGGGCCATCATCCAGATGCAGGAGAAGGCCACCGACAAGGCCGACATCGGCTACATGCCGATCCCGGTGGCCGTCGGCGGCACGTACTACTCGGTGACGGGCGGCGACTACAAGAACGCCATCAACATCAATTCGAAGAACAAGGCGGCGGCACGGGCCTGGCTGGACTGGTTCGCGAACGAGTCGAACTACGCCTTCGACCAGGGCGGCCTCCCGCCGCTGAAGAGCGGTCGGATGCCGCAGCAGCTCGTCGACTTCCAGAAGCTGGGGGTGGAGTTCATGGAGCTCAACCCGGCGCCGTCGGGGGAGGAGGGGCTCGTCCAGCGCATCGACGCCGAGGCCGAGATCGGGCTGTGGGAGCCGAAGTACCGGCAGCGGATCGTGGACGCCGCCCGAGGCGCAGGCAAGGAGACGTTGGAGCAGATCTTCGCCGACCTGAACGCCAGGTGGGCGAAGGCACGGGCCGAGACGACGTAGTCCACGGGGCCGGGATCCGGCGGCGCGGGATCCCGGCCCCGTGCGGGTCCGGCTGACGAGGACGGCGCGAGGACGACGGAGGGAGGCCCGGTGGTGACCCCAGCCACCCCGGTCCGGGTGACGACCGGGACCCCGGGAGACGGTGGTCGACGGCCGAGGGCAGGACGTGTCGGCGGCACGGGTCTGGAGCGGAGGATCCTCCCGCTCCTCTTCCTCCTGGTGCCGATGCTGCTGCTCCTCACGTTCACCTACCTGCCGACGGTCAACATGTTCCACTACAGCCTGACGAAGTGGGACGGGCTCGACCCGGTCAAGGAGTTCGTCGGCCTGGACAACTACCGGGAGGTCTTCACCCGGCCGGATCTGTTCGGCGTCTTCTCGGTGAGCCTCTACTACCTGGCCGGGACCGTCGTGCAGATGGCCCTCGCGCTCTACTTCGCGACGGTGCTGAGCTTCAAGGTCCGGTTCAAGAACTTCTTCAAGGGAGTCCTGTTCTTCCCGTACCTCATCAACGGCGTGGCCATCGGGTTCACCTTCCTCTACTTTTTCCGGCCGGACGGCGTCCTGGACTCGTTGCTCGACACGGCCGGCCTGGAGGAGGCCAAGCGGCTGTGGCTCGGGGACCGGTCCGTCATCAACGTCTCGCTGGCCGGGGTCTCCGTGTGGCGCTACATGGGCCTGAACTTCGTCCTCTTCCTCGGCGCCATCCAGTCGATATCGTCCGATCTCTACGAGGCGGCGGAGATCGACGGTGCGAACCGCTGGCAGCAGTTCCGGCACATCATCGCCCCGGGGATCCGGCCGGTCATCGGCCTCAGCGTCATCCTGGCCGTCCAGGGCGCGCTGAGCGTGTTCGAGATCCCCTACATCATGGTGTTCGGCGCGAACGGCAGCGCGACCTTCGTGATCCAGACCGTGGAGATGGCCTTCAAGTACCACAAGGTCGGGCTCGCCTCGGCCATGGCCGTCGTCCTCCTCGTGATCATTCTCGTGGTGACCGGGATCCAACGGTTGATCCTTCCGGACAAGGCCCTGGAGTCGTTCACGTGACCACCGCGACCCGCACCGTCGACCGCCCGCCCGCACCCGACATGGGGTCGCGCAGCCCGCACCGGCCGGGAGCCGTCACCGTCCGGCGGGTGGTCACCGTCCTGAAGTACCTCTCCCTCGTCGCGGGTGCCACCGTCGCGCTGCTGCCCCTGCTGGTCATCTTCAGCACCTCGTTCAAGACCGGCGAGGAGTTCGACCGGGGTGAACCGCTCGCCCTACCGGGGAGCCTGCTCAACCTGGACAACTACTACGTCGCGTTCACCGACGGCCACATGCTCCTGGCGTTCCTGAACACAGCGATCATCCTGCTGGTCTCGGTGACCGGAACGGTGATCATCGGATCGATGGCCGCCTACGCCCTGAGCCGGTTCGACTTCCGGATGAAAAAGCCGGTGCTGTTCCTGTTCCTGCTGGCGACGCTGGTGCCCCCGGTGACCCAGCAGGTGGCGACCTTCCAGGTCATCAGCGCCCTCGGGCTGTTCAACACCCGCTGGGCGGCCATCGTGCTCTTCATGGGGACGGACATCGTCTCGATCTACATCTTCCTGCAGTTCCTCCGCACCATCCCGAGGGCGCTCGACGAGGCTGCGGTGCTCGACGGCGCCTCCTACACCAGGATCTACTGGCAGATCATCCTGCCGCTGATGAAGCCGGCCATCGCGACGGTGGTCATCATCAAGAGCGTCGCCATCTACAACGACTTCTACACCCCCTTCCTCTACATGCCGAACAAGGACGAGTTGGGAGTCGTCTCGACCGTGCTGTTCAGCTTCAAGGGGCCGTTCAACACCGAGTGGGAGGTCATCGCCGCGGCCATCGTCATCGCGATCGTGCCGACCCTCGTGGCGTTCCTCGCCCTGCAGAGGTACATCTACAGCGGGCTGACCACGGGCGCGACGAAGTGATCCCGGTCCGCTGAGCCGAGCGGATCGGCGGACCGGCTCCGCGGCCCGCCGGGCCGTCGACCAGGACGATCGGACGGGAGGAGGAGATCGATCCGGTCGTGGCATGCTGTGCCGCGAGCCGTCGGTCGCGACCGCGTCGGCTGGGACCCGGCCGGTCCGAGGGCCGGGTCCGGTCGGGGCGCACCGTGCCGGCCCTCCTGTACCACCTGCTCCGAAAGGGCTGCTCGTGGAGCCGCATGGCGCGAAGGAGCGAACGATGAGTGACCCGGAGGCACCGGCGGGCCGGGTGACCCTGAGCACGGTGGCGGAGGTCGCCGGGGTCTCCCGGGCTGCGGCGTCCCTGGCGCTACGGGGGAAGCCGGGAGTCGGCGCGGAGACCCGGCAACGGGTCCTCCAGGTCGCGAACGAGATCGGCTACCGGGCCAGGCCGTCGACAGGGGCGGCCGCGACCGGCACGGTGGGGCTCCTGGTCAAGTCACGGCCGACGGACGTCGGTGTCGTCAACGCCTTCTACGGCCCGGTCATCGCGGGCATCAGCCAGGCGTGCACGGAGCTGCACATCGACCTGCGGCTGGACTCCCTCGCCGTCAACGAGCGGTTCGATCCGATCGAGGTGCCCCGCATGATCCAGTCCGCGGACATCGACGGTCTGATCATCCTCGGGACCTACCTGTCCGAGGCCACCGCGTCCGTGATCGGGGCCAAGCCCGCGGTCCTCGTCGACGGGTACTCCGTCGACCCCGCCCGGTTCCCCGCCATCGTCTGCGACAACCGGGGCGGGACGGCGGCCGCGACCCGGCACCTCATCGGTCTCGGTCACCGCCGGATCGCGCTGGTGGGGACCACCCCCACCTCGTTCCCCTCGATCCTGGAGCGACGCGCCGGGTACGAGGCCGCCATGCGCGCGGCCGGGCTCGACCCGGTGTACGTCGATGCCCCCCACGACGACCAGCTCGCGTGCGTGACGGCCGCGAGGCAGGCTCTCGCCGCGGATCCGACGATCACCGCGATCGCCGCGGCCAACGACGTGATCGCGGTGACGGTCCTCGGCGAGTTGCAGGACCGGATCCCGCACGAGATCTCGGTCACCGGGTTCGACGACATCGACGCGGCGCACATGGTGCGTCCCCGGCTGGACACCGTGTCCGTCGACAAGCAGGCCATGGGCCGCCTCGCCGTCTCGGTGCTGCGTCATCGCATCGCCAACCCCGAGGACCCCGTGTTCGCCCTGGTCCAGCAGACCCGGCTCGTCGTGAGGGAGAGCTCGGCACCGCCGAGGTGACCCCGTGGCCGGTCCGGCGGACCGCGGCACGGGCGAGGGGGACCCCCGTCCGCCCGACCCGCGCCTCATCGAGCCAGTCGTTACCCTGGCTGGCGGTACCGGTGGACGGAGCCCGTCGCGAGGAGGCGAGAGCTCGGCGTCACGACCGGACCCGACAGGGATCGGCGGTCCCGACCGGGAGCCGCCACAGGGAGATACAGCCGATGTTCCGTACCATGCTGAAGTCCAAGATCCACCGGGCGACGGTCACCCAGGCCGATCTGGACTACGTCGGGTCGCTCACCGTGGATCGCGACCTCCTCGACGCGGTGGACCTCCTCCCCGGTGAGCAGGTCCACGTCGTCGACGTCACCAACGGTGCCCGGTTGATCACCTACGTCATCGAGGGGGAGCGGGGCTCGGGAGTCATCGGCGTCAACGGTGCCGCGGCGCGGCTCGTCCACCCCGGTGACGTCGTCATCGTCATCGCCTACGCCCTCACCGCGGACGCCGAGGCCGCGTCCCTCCTGCCGAAGGTCGTCCTCGTCGACGCGCAGAACCGGATCGTCGACGAGGGACACCGCATCGATCGCTGATCCCCGGGCAGGGCGGTCCTCCCGTCCGGTCAGGAGGCGGGGGAGTCGTCCCCCTGACCCGGCGACGGGTCGCCCGGTGACTCCGGCTCGTCGGGGCGGGCCGAGCGACGGAGGTCGGCGAGCGCTGGGGACAGCGGCTGCCAGCCCGGACGTCCCGCCAGCGCCTCGTTGAGCCGTTCGACCGACGCCGCGTGCGCCCTGAGCAGCCCACGGGCGCGCAGCGGGAGCCCGGCCGGGAGCACCCGCCGGTCGTCGTGGTTGCCGCCGAGCGAGACCCAGACGGCTCGGACGTGCGGGGTCCTGGAGACCGCCGCGGTCCGGTGCGGCAGCCAGTGGCGGAGCAGGGAGCCGGTCGCCGGGCTGACCGAGCGCATCGTGGCGGCGCGCGCCGACCGCGCCGCCTGGGGGGCAGGGGTGACCCGGATCTGCCGGTTCGCCAGGTCGAGGTCGTCGACGGTCATCGCCAGGACCTCTCCGGTCCGCAGGCCGAGCTCCGCGACGAGGTGGGCGATGGCGGCTGTCCGGACCGTGATCCCCAGGGCGTCGGGGGCGGAGGCCTCCACCCGCCACCAGTCCAGGGCCGGCGCGACGAGGCGGGGATCGGGGCCGGGGAGCGGGGGAGTGGTCCTCCCCGTTGCCGGTACGGCGTGGCCGGGGCCGAGTGTCGCCGTGGCCAGCGCGGCGAGGCAGGATCTCCTGACCCTGGCGCTGCCGGTGGCGGTGCCTGTGGTGGTGCCGGACGGCGTCCGTCTGCGGAAGCTGCCGAGTTCGGCGGCGGCGAGGTATCGGCCGAGGAACCGGTCGTCGAACCAGTCCGCGGGTTCTGTCGGGGACCAGCCGAGCTCGCGCGCCGCCAGGGCCAGCTCCCCGGCGACCCACAGGAGTTGCCGGGTCCGGGACGGGCTCGTGTCCATGGTGGCCGAGGTGACCAGTCGGGACAGGGAAGACGGCAGGTCCATGACAGAAAGATAACAGGCCCACCGGTCGTGCTCCCGATGACACCCGACCCACAGGCGCAACGACACCGGTGGGTTCTTCGGCCCGTTATCTCGATGGCCGCATCGCGGGGTGGGCGGGCCGGCCAGGGGAGGGAGGGGGCTGGTGATCGGCACTCAGCGTCGTCCATGATTTACCTCAGCGTTACCGCTTCGACACCCAAAACGGCAAGAACCGGACGTTGATGCTGCTAGCGTGATGGCACAGGGCGTTCCTGAGAGGACCACCGCGACCGGACGGGTCAGCGTCCGCCGCGGATCATGTAGATGACGGTGCCTGCACGACGTGGTCGGGCCGGCACCTGCATACGGGGGACGGCGGTCGAGGTGGACCGCAGGGTCCGCCTCGACCACGCCTGAGTCGATCGGCCTTCCGGTGGGGTGCTCCGTGCGCGGGAGCGCCTTCGCACCGGGGGCGCCACCGTCACCGCGTGCCGGGTGAGGGGTCCGTCCGACCCGGCGCTGAGACCTGACCGCTACCGCGGATCCACCCCGCTCGGGCGATCCGCCGCCCAGACACGCCCTCATCCTCCCCGCGGCGGCCTGAACCGACCGAGGAGGCCTGCCGTCGACCCGCCACCCGGGATCGAGCTCTCTCCCACGACCCGTCCGAGGAGGCCCGGCCACCATGCCCGTTCGGAGTGCTCTGAAACCGCCGCCGACGTCCGGCGGCCCTCTGCTCGACACCCTGCCCGTGCCGCCGCCGGACGCCGAGAAGTACCTCCACGTCGGCCGCCGGAGGCCGTGGCTTCCCTTCGTCCAGCTCGGGGTGGTCGCGCTGGTCGCCGCCTCCACCCTCCGGTTCGTGGCGAACACCCCGTACACGGAGCTCCTCCTGCTGCCCCTCGCGGTCAGCGTGCTCGGGGCCCTGCTGTCCTTCGTGACCACGGTCCCGCACCGCCGCGACAGCGAGTGGAGCCACGATCTCCGGGTCGCTCTCCACCGTCCGTCGACCTGGCCGTCCGTCGACGTGTTCCTGCCCAGCTGTGGGGAGGATCTCGAGGTCGTGCGGAACACCTGTCGCTGGGTGTCCCGGCTCCGGTGGCCGGGACGGCTGGCCGTGCACGTCCTCGACGACTCCGCCCGGCCGGAGGTCGCCGCCCTCAGCCGCGAGTTCGGCTTCGTCTACCACAGCAGGCCCGAGCGGGGGCACCTCAAGAAGGCGGGCAACCTCCAGTACGGGTTCGAGCGCACCACCGGTGACCTGATCGCGATCTTCGACGCCGACTTCTGCCCCCGCGCCGACTTCCTCGCCGAGCTCGTGCCCTACTTCGAGGAGCCGGACGTCGGCATCGTGCAGAGCCCGCAGTACTTCGACGTCGATCGGCGGATGAGCTGGATCCAGCGCACCGCCGCCGCCAGCCAGGAGTACTTCTACCGGTGGGTGCAGCCGGCGAGGGACCGGGTGGACGCCGCGATCTGCGTCGGCACCAACGCCGTCTACCGCCGGGCAGCCCTCGAACGGACCGGCGGCTTCGCCAGGATCGACCACAGCGAGGACGTCTACACCGGGGTGAGCCTCACCGAGGTGGGGTACCGCACCCGTTACGTCCCGGTCATCCTCGCCAAGGGGCTCTGCCCGGAGCGGATCGACCAGTTCGTCTCCCAGCAGTACCGCTGGTGCGCGGGCTCGTTGAGCCTCCTCCTCTCCTGGAGGTTCCACCGCTCCCCGATGTCCCTCCGGCAGCGGTTGTGTTTCTGGGCGGGGTTCCTCTACTACGTGAGCACGGTGACCGACCTCCTGCTGGGGGTGCTGCCGGTGCTCCTGACCGGGATCCTGCGCCCCCGGGGGATCCAGCCGGCCAGCTACCTCCTGGTGGCACTCGCCGCGCTGGCCTGGTTGCTCATCCAGCCGATCGTCACCGCGCGAAGGGGACGTCCGCTGGCCCTGGCCAGGGCCCAGGTCCTCTGCAGCTTCGCCCACCTCGTCGCCCTGTGGGACACGGTGCGGCGGCGGCCGGCCGGCTGGGTGCCGACGGGCGCGGGCGCACGGGACCGGATGGACCTTCCGGCCCGGGTCGACACCGCGCTCGTGCGCTACCACGCCGCCTTCCAGGTGACGTTGTGGACGGTGCTCGCCGTCCGCGTCCCCGGCTACGGCATGGGGTCCTACTGGCCGCTGGCGGTGCTCGCCGTCGCCCATCTGGTCGTCGTCGGGCCGCTGCTGCGTCGCGACGAGGGCAGGTCGTGACGGTGACCCCCGGGCCGACCGTAAGGACCGGGCGACTCGACTGTCAGGACAGGTGAGACCCCGGCCGTGGCTCTCCGTCCCGAGAGAGGCATCGATGCACCCCACCATGCTGGTCGACACTGAGTTGGTCGACATTGCGCTGGCCGACACCGTGCTGGCCGACACTGCGGTGGTCGACACCGTGCTGGTCGACGAGTCCCTCGCCATCGAGTACCTCGCTGACGGCAGGATCGTCGCGACGAGGAGACCGACGGTGACGGCCGTGTCGCTCGCCGTCGTCGTCTCGCTCAGGGGCAGGTTCCGCCCGGCCCCCGACCTGATCCGCTTCGACTGCGGCACCACCTACCGGATCGGTGACCGCATCGACTGGCGCACCCCCGGCGGCGCCGTCGAGCTGCGACGGGTGCCGGCCGAGCCGGTCTGACCGGTCGAGGAGCCGACCCGCCGCCCGGCAGCGGTGCGAGACTTGGAGTCGTGCGGGCATGGGTTGTCCAGGAGCCGGGGCCGATCACGGCCGGTCCGCTGCGCCTGGTCGAGCGGCGGGTCCCCGAGCCGGGACCGGGCGAGGTGCTGCTCCGGGTGAACGCCTGCGGGGTCTGCCGCACCGACCTGCACCTGGCCGAGGGGGACCTCGCGCCTCGCGCACCGGCCGTCGTCCCGGGTCACCAGGTGATCGGCCGAGTGACCGCCTCCGGTCAGGGAGCGCGGCGGTTCGCCGTCGGCGATCGGGTGGGCGTGGCCTGGCTGCGGGGAACCTGCGGGCGGTGCCGGTACTGCCGTCGGGGCAGGGAGAACCTCTGCCCCGACGCCCTCTTCACCGGGTGGGACGCCGACGGAGGATTCGCGGAGTACGCCGTCGTCCCGGAGTCCTTCGCCTACCGGATACCCGACCGGTACGACGACGTCAGCGCGGCCCCCCTGCTCTGCGCGGGCATCGTCGGGTACCGGGCGCTGCGTCGGGCGGAGCTCCCCCCGGGCGGGCGGCTGGGGATCTACGGCTTCGGGGGCTCGGCCCACCTGACGGCCCAGCTCGCCGTCGCCGAGGGGGCGCGGGTCCACGTCCTCACCCGCTCGGCCGCCGCCCGCTCCCTCGCGCTCGAGCTCGGGGCGGCCTCGGCTGGCGACAGTGAGGAGGGTCCGCCGGAGCCCCTGGACGCCGCGGTGCTGTTCGCGCCGGCAGGCGATCTCGTCCCCAGGGCTCTCGCCGCTCTGGACCGGGGCGGGATCCTGTCCGTCGCGGGCATCCACCTCAGTGACGTGCCACCCCTGCGCTACGCCGAGCACCTCTTCGACGAGCGGCAGGTGCGCAGCACCACCGCGAACACGAGGGCGGACGGCGAGGAGTTCCTGTCCCTCGCCGAGCGGATCCCGCTGCGGGTCCTGACCGTCCCGTTCGGTCTCGCCGAGGCGGACCAGGCTCTGGTCGCGCTGGCCACCGGCCGGATCAGCGGGGCCGGGGTGCTGCTGACCGACGGCTGAGCCGTCCCTGCGACTCCCAGGGAGCCGGACGAGGCCCCGCCCGGCCCCGGGGCTCCCCCCGGACGGTGTCGGGACCTTCACGAAGGCTTCATCACCGCCGCGGTCGACCCCTCACGCCGGTCGCCGAGAGTCGTCCCATCGGCGGTCGACGCAGGAGTCCGGAACGGCCGGACACCGCCGGGAACCGCAGGAGTCCACAGACATGGAGGAAGGTACCCATGAAGCTGTCGAAGATCCTCGTCGCCGGCGGGCTGGGACTGGCTCTGGCCGTCCCGGGCGGGATCGCGATCGCCTCGGCCGCCACCACGTCCCCGTCTCCCACCGTGACCACCCGGCCGGGAGACGACGCACCCGGCCCGCGGTTCGGCAGGGGATCGGGCGGGCGTTGGGCCGAGGGCCGCGAGGACTGCCCCTACCGTGACTCGCCGGAGATGAAGGCCTGGCGCGAGGGTCGCGAGGAGCGGCAGGAGCAGATGCGCAGGCTGCACGGGGACGACTGGACCCCGCCCCGGGACGGGACCGGCCCCTTCCACGACCGGTCTCCCCGCGCCCAGCGGGAGCGGGACGTCGCGCCGTCCTCCTGACCGTCGCCGTGACACAGTGGCGGCCGGTCCACCCACCCCCTGGGCACCGGGTGGACCGGCCGCCCGGTCGCGTCCCGGTCCGTACCGCTGTCACCCGACTCCTGGGGGTCACGCCATGACGCAGGTGCTCGTCGTCGACGACGAACCGCACATCCGTTCCGTGCTCCGCGGGTACCTGGAGAGCGACGGGCACGTCGTGTCCGAGGCCGTGGACGGCGAGACAGCCCTGGACCTGCTGCGGCGCGACCGGTTCGATCTCGTGCTGCTGGATGTGATGATGCCGGGTGTCGACGGTCTCGAGGTGCTGCGGCGCCTCCGTGCCACGAGCGACGTCTACGTGATCCTGGTGACCGCCCGCACCGAGGAGGTCGACAAGCTGGTCGGGCTCGGTGTGGGCGCCGACGACTACATCACCAAGCCGTTCAGCCCGCGCGAGGTGGCGGCCAGGGTCAAGGCGGTGCTGCGGCGGGATAGAGGCCACCGGACCGGGGACCCGGACACGCTGCGGTTCGAGCGCCTGGTCATCGACGTCGCCGGGCGGGAGGTCACCGCGGACGACCGGCCCGTCGCGCTGTCCAGCCTGGAGTTCGACCTGCTCACCGCCCTCGCCGCAGCCCCTGGTCGGGTCTTCTCCCGGCGGCAGCTGTTGGAGCGGGTGTGGGGGTACGACTTCTACGGCGACGAGCGGGTGGTCGACGTGCACGTCCGCAGCCTGAGGGCGAGGCTCGGCGACGACGCCGCCGACCCGCACCTCATCGCGACCGTCCGAGGCGTGGGGTACAAGTTCGTCGGACGGCAGCGGTGACCCCGGGCTCGGCGGCCGTCCCCGGCCGCAGGAGTTTGGCGGCCGTCCGGTTCCCGGTCCGACTGTTCGCCTCCTACGTCCTGGTCGTGGCGGTGGGTGCGGTCACCGCCTACCTGACGGTGCGGCTGCTGGCGCCGCCCCTCTACGAGCACCGCCTCGGCGGCATGGACGGGACGGGTCCCGGGACCGGGCAGGGACACCCGATGGGGCAGGGTCCCGGCCAGGGGCGGATGCTGCGGGGCACCTTCGTCTCGGCGCTGAACACCGCTCTGCTCATCGCGATCGCCGCCAGCACCGCGGTGGCGGCCCTGGTCGCCGCCGTCACCACCCGACGGCTGGTCAGCCCGCTGGACGCCGTGCGGCGAGCGACCCGCCGGATCGCGGCGGGGGAGTACGCGGTCCGGGTGGAGCAGCCGGGCGAACCGGAGCTGGCCGCCCTCGCCGCCGACGTCAACACGCTGGCCAGGGTGCTCGGCGAGACGGAGGCCCGGCGCACCCGGCTGCTCGGCGAGGTGGCCCACGAGATGCGCACCCCGCTCACCGCCCTGGACGGGTACGTGGAGGGGATCATCGACGGGGTCTTCGAGGCGAGCCCGGAGACCCTCGGGACGATCGGCGACGAGTTGCGTCGGCTGCACCGGCTCGCGGACGACCTCTCGGAGCTCTCCCGGGCGGAGGAGCACCGGCTCGACCTACACCCGGTGGACGCCGACCTGTCCGCGTTGGCCGAGAGGGCGGTCAGCCGGCTGGCACCACAGTTCGACGACGCAGGGGTGGCGCTGCGGGTCGAGGTGCCGGGGCCGGTCCTGGTGCGGCTCGACCCGGACCGGGTGGTCCAGATCCTCACGAACCTGCTGGGCAACGCCCTCGTCGCCACCCCCGCCGGTGGGAGCGTCACGGTGCGGGTCGGCACCGGGGGCGGCGAGGCAGGGGTCGAGGTCTCCGACACCGGGGTCGGGCTGGCCACGGGGGAGGAGGAACGGATCTTCGACCGGTTCCACCGGGCCCCCGGCGCGATCCGGCGCTCCGAGGGCTCGGGGATCGGGCTCACCATCGCCCGGGGCATCGCCCGGGCCCACGGCGGAGACGTCACGGCCGCCTCACCCGGCCCCGGTCGGGGGGCGACGTTCCGGCTGACGCTCCCGATCCGTGGCACCGGGTCCTGATGCTCTGCTGCGGGGTGCCGTGTTCTGCCGGGCGGCGGGTTCTGCTGCGGGGTGCCGTGTTCTAGGGTGAGGGCGTTCACCGCCCGTCCGCCTGCCAGGGAGGCTCTCGTGTCCGTCGTGGGATCGCTGCGCCGAGGGCGTCGTCCTGCCGTCGTGGTCGCCGCCGTCGTCATCGGCGTCTCGGTGGCCGGGGCGACGACGGGTTGCTCGTCCGGCTCCGACGCCGCGGCGCCGTCCGCCTCAGCCCCTGCCGCGAGCCCTGCGGGCGAGACCAGGCCGGACCACATCGCCGCCGAGACCTTCGCCTCGGCGATGGCCGAGGACGGGGTCGTCCTGCTCGACGTCCGCACCGCCCAGGAGTTCGCCGAGGGACACCTCGAGGGGGCGCGGAACATCGACGTGCAGGCCCCCGACTTCGTCCAGCAGCTCCAGGCCCTGGACAACTCGGCGACCTACCTCGTCTACTGCCGGACCGGCGTTCGTTCCGGGGTCGCAGCCGACCAGCTGAGGGCTGCCGGGTTCGCCGACGTCACCGGGTTGGCGGGCGGGATCGTGGCCTGGCAGGCCGAGGGCCGGAAGGTCGTCACCGGCTGACGGACGAGCCGGAGCGGGGACCCGAGCCGATCACTGAGCGGGGTCGTCGTCTCGCCCGTCCTCCGTTCGGCCCCTCCGCCGTCCCCCGTTCGGCCCCTGTCCGACTCGGCGGGAACCGCCGGAATCGTGTCACCGGGGCGTCGCGGCGCGTGATGTGATCGATCTGACGTCGAGCGGCCGACGCCGGCGACCCCGCTGTGAGCGGCACAAAAGCCGTCAGATCGTCGTTGCTGCAGGTGTCAGGGCGGTTGCAGGGGGGACCTTCGTCGCGCCGGACCCCGACAGGCCGGGAGATGGTTGACACGGCAAAATGAGATCGGTGCCCCGATGCCGACCCGGTCGATCCGGACCAGGGAGATCAATGTCCGTGGGATGCGTCGACGGGAACACGCCGACGGTCACGGTGGAGACCACCGCCATCGTGACCGAGAGTGATATGGCCACCCCCACCAGCCGGGCGACGACCGGAGGGGGTCCATGGCGGGATCATGGGGTAACGATCAACGACCTGGACGGGGTCGTGCGGGTCTAGGAGAGATGTGACAGTGAACCGCAAGATCGACGTGACGGAGCTCGCGCTGCGGGACGCCCACCAGAGCCTCATGGCCACCCGGATGGCCATAGAGGACATGGTCCCGGCGTGCGAGGACATCGACACCGCCGGGTACTGGAGCGTCGAGTGCTGGGGCGGGGCCACCTTCGACTCCTGCATCCGTTACCTCAACGAGGACCCGTGGGAGCGGCTGCGGACCTTCCGCCGGCTGATGCCGAACTCGCGGCTGCAGATGCTGCTGCGCGGGCAGAACCTGCTCGGCTACCGCCACTACGAGGACGAGGTCGTCGACCGCTTCGTGGCCAAGGCCGCCGAGAACGGGATGGACGTCTTCCGGGTCTTCGACGCCCTCAACGACGTCCGCAACGTCAAGCAGGCCATCGCCGCGGTCAAGCGTGCGGGCAAGCACGCCCAGGGCACCATCTGCTACACGGTCAGCCCGCTGCACACGGTCGAGGGCTACGTGAAGATGGCCAAGGACCTCATGGCCCTGGGCTGCGACTCGCTCTGCCTGAAGGACATGGCCGCGCTGCTCAAGCCGCAGCCCGCCTACGACATCGTCAAGGCGATCAAGAAAGAGCTCGGTCAGGACACCCGGGTCCACCTCCACTGCCACGCGACGACCGGGGTGACCCTGGTCTCGCTGATGAAGGCCATCGAGGCAGGGGCCGACGCGGTCGACACCGCCATCAGCTCGCTCAGCCTCGGGCCGGGGCACAACCCCACCGAGAGCCTGGTCGAGATGCTCGAGGGCACCGCCTACCACACCGAGCTCGACTACGACCGGCTGCTGAAGATCCGGGACCACTTCGCCGGGGTCCGGCCGCGGTACGCCGAGTTCCTCTCCGGGATCACCGGCGTCGAGACCGAGATCTTCAAGAGCCAGATCCCCGGCGGGATGATCTCCAACATGGAGAGCCAGCTCAAGCAGCAGGGAGCTGGCGACAAGCTCAAGGAGGTCCTCGAGGAGGTGCCGCGGGTGCGCGCGGTCGCCGGGTACCCGCCGCTGGTGACCCCGTCCAGCCAGATCGTCGGCACCCAGGCCGTCTTCAACGTGCTCATGGGCCGGTACAAGGTCCTCACCGCCGAGTTCGCCGACCTCATGCTCGGCTACTACGGCGAGACCATCGGCGAGCGCGACCCCGAGGTGATCGAGATCGCCGAGAGGCAGACCAAGAAGCCCCCGATCACCTGCCGTCCCGCCGATCTGCTCACCCCGGAGTGGGAGCAGCTGCGTACCGAGACCCTCGGCCTCGAGGGGAACGACGGAACCGACGAGGACGTCCTGACCCGGGCCATGTTCCCCCAGGTCGCACCGACGTTCTTCCGGGAGCGGGAGGACGGTCCGAAGAACGTCGGCCGCGACCCGGAGGAGGCCGCCGCCGCGGGATCCTCCGCCAACCCTGTCCGCACCCCCATCAAGTACCGGGTGACCGTCAACGGCACGTCGCACAGCGTTGCCGTCGCGCCCGCGTGAGGACGCCGTGAATCCCAAGGTGAGCTCCAAGGTGACCGCCAAGACCATGAACATGAAGCAGCGCGTCGAGCTGCTGAAGGAGCGTCGCGAGGAGGTCGCGGCGGGAGGTGGCGAGCGCAGGCTCGAGAAGCAACGGGCCGAGGGCAAGCTGACCGCCCGCGAGCGGATCGCCGAGCTGGTCGACCCGGACAGCTTCCAGGAGAGCGGGATGTTCGCCCAGCACCGGGCGACCCTGTTCGGCATGGCGGACTCCACGCTGCCCGCCGACGGGGTGGTCACCGGCGCGGCGACGGTCCTCGGCCGCCCGGTGCACCTGGCCAGCCAGGACTTCACCGTCGCGGGCGGCTCCGCAGGCGAGGTCCACTCGGAGAAGGTCGCCGCGACGATGCGGGCGTCCCTGAAGACGGGCACCCCGTTCGTCTTCATCAACGACTCCGGGGGAGCGCGGGTCCAGGAGGGCATCGACTCGCTGTCCGGGTACGGCCGGGTCTTCTTCAACAACGTCATGCTCAGCGGCGTCGTCCCGCAGATCTCCGTGATCGCGGGTCCGTGCGCCGGGGGCGCGGCGTACTCCCCGGCCCTGACCGACTTCATCATCCAGACCAGGGCCGCCAGGATGTTCATCACCGGGCCCAACGTCATCCAGCAGGTCACCGGCGAGACCGTGAGCGCCGAGCAGCTCGGTGGCCCGGACACGCACATGGCCAACTCCGGGGTCACCCACTTCATCGCCGAGGACGACCGGCACGCCCTGTTCCTGGTGAAGAAGCTGCTGAGCTTCCTGCCGCTGAACAACAGCGAGGAGCCGCCCGTCGTCCCCAACGAGGGCATCGTCGAGCCGAACCCGCGGCTCAACGAGATCGTGCCGGCGAAGGCCAAGAAGGGCTACGACGTCCGCGAGGTCATCGCCAACCTCGTCGACGAGGGGGACTTCCTCGAGGTCCAGGCCGGGTACGCCGCGAACATCGTGGTCGGGTTCGCCCGGATCATCGGTCGCACGGTGGGGATCGTGGCGAACCAACCGATGGTGCTGTCCGGGGTCCTCGACATCAACGCCTCGGACAAGGGTTCCCGGTTCGTCAGGTTCTGCAACGCGTTCAACATCCCGCTGGTCACCCTGGTCGACGTCCCCGGGTTCCTGCCGGGCGTGCAGCAGGAGTACGACGGGATCATCCGGCACGGCGCCAAGCTGCTCTTCGCATACTCGGCGGCGACGGTGCCGAAGGTGACCGTCGTGCTGCGCAAGGCGTACGGGGGTGCCTACCTGGCGATGTGCAGCAAGGACCTGGGCGCCGACCGGGTGTTCGCCTGGCCGACGGCCGAGGTCGCGGTCATGGGTGCCGAGGGTGCCGCGGAGATCGTGTTCCGCAAGGAGATCAAGGCGGCGGAGGACGCCGCGGCGAAGCGGGCGGAGCTCATCGAGACCTACCGCGAGGCCTTCTCGACCCCGTACGTCGCCGCCTCACGGGGACTCGTCGACGACATCATCGAACCGGCCGAGACCCGGAAGGCGCTGGCGATGGCGCTGGAGACGCTGCACTCGAAGCGGGAGCTGCGGCCGCAGAAGAAGCACGGACTGATCCCGCTGTGAGGACTGATCCCGCTGTGAGGACCGCATGAGCACCGACATGGACACCCTGACGACGGCCGACCTGCACCGCATGGTGGAGGAGCTCGCCTTCCGCGTGGAGCGGCTCGAGGCCGAACTGGTCGAGGTGCGCCGCGCCTGGGCCGAGACCCGCTCCGCCCAGGAGCAGGGTGGTACGGCCGGGGCCGCGGCGTCTCCCGCGGCCCTGCCGGCGGAGGTGGTGCTCGCCATCTCCGCCGCCGTGGCCGCCTACCTCGGCAAGCGGGCCGTCGTCAAGCAGATCCACTTCGCCGGTGACACGGCCTGGGCGCAGCAGGGGCGCGCGGCGGTCCAGAGCTCCCACTTCGTGCACGGGGTGCGGTAGCCCCCTCCGCACCGCACCATGCCCTCTCGGAACCCGTACCAGCAAGGATGGCGATGAAGCTCAAGGTGACCGTCAACGGGGCCGCCTACGACGTCGAGGTCGACGTCGAGGAGGAGCCGCCCCCGACCCTCGGCGGGTTCTACCTGCAGGCTGCGGCGCCGGTGTCGGCCGCGGCCCCGCCGATGCCGACGCAGGCCCGGAACCCTGCCGACGAGGGCAAGGCGCTCCGCGCCGCGATCTCCGGGACGGTGACCCGGGTCGTGGTCGCCGCGGGGCAGGCGGTGGAGGCGGGGGAGACCCTGCTCGTCCTCGAGGCGATGAAGATGGAGACCGAGATCACCGCTCCGGCGGCAGGGACGGTGGCCGCGGTCGCCGTCTCCCCCGGGGAGGCCGTCACCGGCGGCCAGGTGCTCATCGAGTGGGAGTGAGCGCTCCGGCCCGCTCCGAAGGGGAGTGAGCGCTCCCGTCGGCAGCCTCCGGACCGGGCGGCTCCCCGGCCGGCAGTAGCATGGGCGTTCCGAGCCGGCGGCGGCCGTCTCACTGGGGGTAGGGATGGCGATGATGCAGCGACCGGACGGCGTTTCGGCCCCCGCGGCGACGCGCCGGGCTCTCCACCGGAGGCACAGGACCCTGGTCCTCCTCCTCGGCACGGTCCTGGCGACGGCGGGGTGTGGGCTCCTCGGCGGCGAGGACCCGGAGGACGCCGCGTCGCTGGCGGTCCCGACGGAGATGGCGGAGAGCCCCACGACCACCACCGCGACGCCGAGCACCACCTCGACCACCGCGACACCGCGGGGGCCGGCGTCCTGGCGGCGCAGCTTCCGGCGGGTCGCCAGGATCACCGGCGACATCAGCCCCAAGTCCGTCGTCGCCTCACCGGACGGCTACGTCACGGCGCAGAACATGATGTACCGCCACACCGTCACGGTCTACGACGGTGACCACGAGCTGGTGCGCACCATTCCGGACCGGGTGGTGCCCTCGAGGTTCGGCTACTCGACGTGGCGGACCGTGGTCAGGGGCGCTCCCGTCGAGGCGTCGTTCAGCCCGGACGGCGAGAGCCTGTGGGTGTCCAACTACTCCATGTACGGCAAGGGCTTCGGGCCGGAGGGGTCGGACAGCTGCACCCCGCAGTCCGGCTACGACCGGTCCTTCGTGTACCGGATCTCGACGAGCACCTGGCGGATCGAGGACATCGTCCTCGTCGGGTCGGTGCCCAAGTACGTGCAGACCAGCCCGGACGGACGGTACGTCCTGGTGACGAACTGGTGCACCTGGGACCTCTCGATCGTTGACGCCGAGCGGTCGAGGCTGGTCGCCAAGGTCCAGTTGGGCCGCTACCCGCGGGGGATCGCGATCTCGCCGGACAGCTCCCGCGCCTACGTCGCGGTGATGGGCTCCTCCGACGTCGCGGTCGTCGACATCCCGGGGGCGGTCGCCCGGAAGGGCAGGAGCCAGGTGCTGTCGTGGTTCCGCGGGGTCGGTGCCGGGCCGCGCCACCTCAACCTGTCCCCGAACGGCCGGTACCTCTACGCCACCCTCAACGCCGCCGGGCAGGTCGCGAAGATCGACGCTCGTACCGGGCGGGTCCTGGCCAGGGTGAGCACGGGCCGGCAGCCCCGGTCGTCCGTGCTGAGTCCGGATGGGACGGCGCTGTTCGTCGTGAACTACGAGTCCGACACGGTGACCCGGCTGCGGACGAAGGACATGGCCAGGATGGGCACCGTGAAGACCGACCACCACCCGATCGGGATCACCTACTCCCCGGCGAACGAGGAGATCTGGGTGGCCGCCTACGTCGGCAGCATCACCGTCTTCAAGGATCAGGCCGCGTAGTCTTGCCCTGCCGCCGGTGGGCGGTGCCGGACAGGGACGGGTCGAGAGGACCAGGGTGGGGCCAGTGCTCAGCGGCCAGGGGACGGGTCGCACCGAGGCCGTCGACCGCGTCCTCACCGTCCCCAACGTGTTGAGCCTGCTCAGGCTGCTCCTGGTGCCCCTGTTCGGCTGGCTCATCGTCACGCGGAGGGACGGCGCGGCCGTCGCCGTGCTGGCGGGCAGCGGCTTCACCGACTGGCTGGACGGCACCATCGCCCGGCGCTGGGGACAGGTCTCCCGGCTCGGGCAGCTCCTCGACCCTCTCGTCGACCGGCTCTACATTCTGGCGACCCTGCTCGGCCTGACCTACCGGGGCGTGCTGCCGGTGTGGCTGCTGGCCGTGCTGGTGCTCCGGGACGTCTGCATCGCGCTCACCCTGCCGGTGCTCAGGAGGTACGGGTACGCACCGCTGCCGGTGCACTACGTCGGCAAGGCCGCGACCTTCAACCTGCTCTGCGCCTTCCCGCTGCTGCTGCTCGGGGACGGGGCCGGCACCGCAGCCGAGCTCACCGGGGCCGTGGGGTGGGCGTTCGCCTGGTGGGGGACCGTTCTGTACTGGTATGCCGGGTTGCTCTACCTGGGTCAGACCGTCTCTCTCGTCCGCGCGGCCCGCGCCGAGGGGGACGGACCGGGGGCGGGGGCCGACGCGTCCGGGGGAAACGGGTGAGCAGCGGGGAGTGTGGTGGTCGACGTGCCACTATTGGCGAAGTGGCCCCTGGTACGACTGCTCCGGACCGGAACGGGCGCCCGGTGACGGGCGGCGTCCCGCGGCGGGTCGACGCCTCGAAGCTCCTCTACGAGGTGATGAGGCATCCCCTGGACCCCGGGTACGAGCTGGCGGCTCGCGACCGTGACCGCGACCCGGACCGGCGGCGGCCGCTGTCCCGCGGAGTGGTCACCATGGTGCTCGCCGTCTTCCTGGCCTTCGTCACCGTCTCGGCGGTGCGGGACCTGCGCGCGCCCGAGCCGGAGACCCTGCGGTTGCGCCGCAGCCTCGAACAGCAGATCGAGGAGCGGACCAGGGTGGTCAAGGAGCGCCAGGAGGCCAACGCGACGCTGCACCAGGCGATCGCCTACCGGCAGGACGAGGAGCTGACCCAGCGGGGGGCCGCGGAGCTGGCGACCCGGATGGAACGGCTGAGCGTCGCCTCGGGGGAGCTGCCCGTCCACGGTCCTGGGGTCGAGCTGACCCTCTACGACGCGGAGTCGGAGGGCGGGGACTCCGTCGGCGGCCTCCGGGACGACCCCGCGAGCATCGAGGGGAAGGTCGTCGACCGGGACCTCCAGGTGGTCGTCAACGGGATGTGGGTCGCCGGTGCGGAGGCCGTCTCGGTGAACGGGCAGCGGCTCACGGCGCTCTCCGCGATCCGCGGCGCAGGCCAGGCCATCCTCGTGGACTACCGGCCGCTGGTCCCGCCCTACGTCATCCGGGCGATCGGCGATCCGGCCCAGCTCCAGGCGGGATTCGCCGCGGATCTCGCCGGTTCCTACATCCAGACCCTGCGCAACAACTACGGGATCACCTCGACGATGGACGTCAAGGACACGCTGACCGTTCCCGGTGCCGGGGAGTTCTCCCTGCACTGGGCACAGCCGGAGCATCCCCAGGAGACCGGGTACCCGTTCGCCCGTCCCGGGGCCGACGGCAGGGGTACCGCAGCGACGCCCCTGCACAAGACGCACAGCACTACCGACACGGAGGTGTCACCGTGATCGCCGTCCTCGGGCTGATCCTCGGCATCGGAGCTGGACTGGTCTTCGAACCGACGGTTCCGATCTGGTTGCAGCCGTACCTGCCCATCGCGGTCGTCGCGGCCCTCGACGCCGTCTTCGGGGCGCTCCGGGCGGTGCTGGACGGTGTGTTCGACGATCGCGTGTTCACGGTCTCCTTCCTGTCCAACGTCGTCGTCGCCGCCCTGATCGTCTACCTGGGTGACCAGATGGGCGTGGGGTCCCAGCTCTCGACGGCCGTGGTGGTGGTCCTGGGGGTCCGCATCTTCTCCAACGCCGCCGCGATTCGCCGGCACCTCCTCGGAGCCTGAGATGGCGACGGCGGACAGGTCAGGAACGGCAGGCCCGGCTCCGGACGAGCCGGAGGGCACCGACAGCCAGCCCCGGTCGACCGGGGGGTCGGCGCCGGCTCCCGAGGTCCCCGCCTCGTCCGGCGAGGACGAGCTCTCGGCCTCGGTCGAGGAGGAGCCCACCGGTGCTCCCGAGGCCCAGGGCAGGGACCACGACCAGGACCAGGACGACGGTGCCTCCGCCGGTGGAGGCTCAGGGGACGACGTCCAGGACGAGGCCGTCCCCGAGGGCGCCGCCCCCGGGAGCGATGCCGACTCCGACGACTCCGACGACTCGGGGGACCTCGGTGACGACGGAGCGCCCGGCGGCGCCACGGACACCGCCGAGGTCGGCGACGGCAACCCCGTCGACGACGGGAGCGACGCGGATGCCGGAGGTGCCCTCGACGAGCCGCCCCCCGACGACATCGGCCGGTCGACCGCCGGTCGTGCCGCGGCCGAGGGCGAGGCTGCCGAGAACGACGTCGAAGCCGACGCCGGTGACGACGAGGCCGAGGCGGCGCCGGTCGGGGACGGCGGTCAGGAGCCCTCGGGCAGCGGTGGTCGCGGCGAGCGCGAGGGAACCGCCCCGGCCGAGGCCGAGCTCGACGAGGGCGGCCCGGCCGGCGTCCCGTCCCCGGACCCCGGCGAGGACGCGGACGGCTCCCTCCCGGGCCACCCGGGGGACGACGACCGGGCCCCCGAGCCCAGGGTCCTCGCGCCGGGGCGCCACCGTCCCGGCAGGGTCGCGCCGCCGCCCCGGTATCCCGGTCCGGCGGGAGCGGGTGGGCTCGACGCCGCGGCCGGGCTGCGGCCGGCGGATCCGCGGACGGCACAGGGCAGGCAGGCCCGCCCCCACCGTCCGGTCTCCCCGGAGGGTGTCGGCGTCCCGCCGCCGCCGAGGTTCGCCCGGCCATCGCAGGAGCCGGGCCAGGACCGCAGGGTCGGCCCCGAGCCCGGCACGGCACCGGGGACTCCGGTCACGGGTCCCGCGGTCCCACCGGTTGCGCCCAGCGCCAGGAGGCGGCTCCTCGCCGGGATGAAGCCCCGGGCCACCAGGGGCCAGCTCCTCGGCGGGCTGCTGTGCATGGTGCTGGGCTTCGCTCTCGTCGTGCAGGCCCGCTCCACCCAGGAGCAGGGGCTGTCCTCGCTGCGACAGGCGGATCTGGTGCGGATCCTCGCCGGGCTCACCGATGAGGCCACCCGGCTGGAGGAGGAGGCCAGGTCGCTCCAGTCCACCTACGACGAGCTCCGGTCCGGATCGGGGACCTCGGAGGCGGCCGAGGAGGCCGCACGGGAGCGGCTGGAGGTTCTCGGCATCCTCACCGGGACCGAGCCCGCCGTCGGACCGGGGATCGTGCTGGAGATCTCCGACCCGGAGGAGGCCGTCGGCGCGGCGGAGCTGCTCGACACCCTCCAGGAGCTGCGGGATGCCGGGGCGGAGGCGATCCAGATCGGTGGCACCCGGATCGTGGCGAGCACGTCCTTCGTGCGGAACATGGACGAGCCCGGGATCCGGGTCGACGGTAAGCTCCTTCGCCAGCCCTACGTGTTCAAGGTCATCGGTGATCCGCAGACCCTGGCGACGGCGCTGGACATCCCCGGAGGGGCGCTGGAGGTGCTGCGTCAGCAGGGGGGCGAGGGCAGGGTGAGTCAGAGCCAGACCGTCGAGGTGTCCGCCGTCCGGGACGTCCCGGCGGCCCGGTACGCCCAGCCGGCACCCGCGGCGACACCCTGAGCGTCCGCGGCGACCTCCTGGGCACGGCGGGGCGACCCGGCGGACAGGCCACCGGCTGACCGGTCCGTCACCGGTCACGACGACAGGAGCACCATGGCAGAGATCGCTGTCCCGGGGGACCTGCACTACACCCGGGACCACGAGTGGGTCCGGGTCGAGGGCGACCTGGTGCGGATGGGGATCACGGACTTCGCGCAGGACGCGCTGGGGGATGTCGTCTACGTCAACCTCCCCGCGCCGGGCTCGCGGGTCTCGGCGGGCACGGCATGCGGCGAGGTGGAGTCGACGAAGAGCGTCAGCGACGTCTTCGCCCCTCTCGACGGCACGGTCGTGGAGACCAATCCGCAGCTCGGCACCGCCCCCGAACTGGTGAACAGCGACGCCTACGGCCAGGGGTGGATGATCCTGCTCCGTCCCGACGCGCCCGCCGCGGTCGAGGGGCTGATCGACGCCGACGGGTACCGTGCCATGCTGGGGTGACGGACCGGGGAGGGGTCGTCCGGGGCAGGAGACCGAACGGATCGGTGCATCCGGCCGAACCGGACTGCCCTCGACCTGGTGTCGAGGGTTAGGCTTGGTCACTCAGGGCGCCCGGATCGTTCCGGACGCGAGACACGGGGATGCGGGTTACGAGGAGGCGACATGTCGGTTCCCCCGCCGGGGGTCGGCCCAGGGCCGGGCGAGGACGCTCCACAGCAGGCGCGGACGCCGGGAGCCGTCGACACCACGCTGTCGTTCGGCGCCATTCCTCCGGTCGAGGCCGCCGAGCCGACGGAAGCGAGGATGACGGCTGCCGACGAGGGAGCCGTCCATGCCCTGCCCGCCGGGTCAGCCCTGCTCATCGTCCAGCGGGGCCCCAACGCCGGTGCCCGGTTCCTGCTCGACTCCGGGCGCACCACGGCCGGCCGCCGGCCGGACAGCGACATTTTCCTCGACGACGTGACCGTCTCGCGGCGGCACGCGGAGTTCCTCTACCGGGACGGCAAGTTCGTCGTCCGGGACGTCGGGAGCCTCAACGGCACCTACGTCCGACGGGACCGGATCGAGGAAGCGGTCCTGGCCGACGGTGACGAGGTACAGATCGGCAAGTACCGGCTGGTCTTCCACCCCAGCCCTCGGGACGTGTGAACCGGGACGAGGCGGTGAAAGCGCCGTGGTGAACGCGGCGATCGGTCGTCGGGGGGGCTCCGACGCGACGATGAACATCGGCGAGGTGCTCGCCGCGTTGCGCCCGGAGTTCCCGGACATCTCGATCTCGAAGATCCGCTTTCTCGAGGAGCGCGGGCTCGTCGATCCGGAGCGGACTCCCTCGGGCTACCGCAAGTTCTCCCACGCCGATGTCGAGCGGCTGCGGTTCGTGCTCAGCCGTCAGCGGGACCACTACCTCCCGCTCCGGGTGATCCGCGAGTACCTCGACGCCCTGGACCAGGGGCTCGACCCGGAGCCGCTCCCCGGCGGCCCCCTGCGCGGTCCCCGGCTGGTCACGGATCCGCCCGAGGACGACCGGCCCGGCGCCGCGGCGGACGTCCCGTTGCAGCGGGACGAGGTCCTCGCCCGTTCCGGGGCCGACACCGAACTGCTCACCGAGCTGGAGTCCTACGGTCTCGTGGCACCGCGGCCGGGCACCGGGCACTACGGGGAGGAGGCGGTCGCCGTGGCGGAGGCGGCGGTCGGCCTCGCGGCGTTCGGGGTGGGACCGCGTCACCTCAGGGCGTTCCGCTCGGCGGCGGACCGGGAGGCGGGCCTGGTGGAGCAGATCGTCGCGCCGCTGCGCCGGCAGCGCGGCACCGAGGCCGCGGCCCGGGCCGAGGAGACCACCCGGGAGGTCGCCGCACTGTGTGTCCGGCTGCACGCCGCACTGGTCAGGGCGGCCCTGGGGCGTGGGTCCGGCTGAGGCACCGCCGGGAGCACCGGGGAGACGCCGTCGCGCGGCGCAGCCCGCGGAGGTACCGTGACAGGGTGCGTGAGCTGGATGTGGTCGGCGTAAGGGTGGAGATGCCATCCAACAGCCCCATCGTGCTGCTTCGTGAACGAGACGGTGAGCGGTACCTGCCGATCTGGGTCGGCGGCCCCGAGGCCAGTGCCATCGCGTTCGCCCAGCAGGGCGTCGTCCCGCCCCGGCCGATGACCCACGACCTCCTCCGCAACCTCATCGAGGCCTTCGGGCGGCGCCTGGAGGAGGTCCGGATCGTCGCGATCCGGGACAGCGTCTTCCACGCCGAACTGGCCTTCGACGGCGGCCTCACCGTGGAGTCCCGGTCCTCCGACGCCATCGCCCTGGCGTTGCGGGTCGGCTGCCGGATCGTCGGCGCCGAGGAGGTGCTCGAGGCCGGGGGAGTCGCCGTCCCCAGCGACGACGAGGACGAGGTCGAGAAGTTCCGCGAGTTCCTCGACCAGATCTCCCCGGAGGACTTCGGCGAGGGTCGGCTCCAGGGCTGAGCAGGGCTCGCGTGGGCGTTCGACCCCGGCTCGGGGTCCGCTCACCGGGGGTGACAGGATCGGCCTCCACCGACGACGCACCAGGCTCCACGACACGCCGTCGGCGGTAGGTCAGGTGTCGTTGACGCCCCCCTGCACGGCGCCTACCGTTCACAGTGAACGTCCTCGGTGTGCTCGCACATCCATCGGCTGAGGTGTCGCAACCCGGTCCGGGGACGGCCTGGGCGTCGAGGGTCGGGGACGACGGAGGTGGAGGTCGGCGTGAGCGGGACCGGTGACGCCACGGGACAGGCCGACTCTCGGCATGTTCCGGTGGGGGCCCAGGGACTGCTCTTCACCGAGGACCTGCCGATGCTCGACGAGCAGGCCGGCTACCGCGGGCCGGTGGCCTGCCGGGCCGCGGGCATCACCTACCGCAAGCTCGACTACTGGGCCAGGACGGGCCTGGTCGAGCCGAGCGTCCGCCCCGCGGCGGGGTCCGGTTCCCAACGCCTCTACAGCTTCCAGGACATCCTGGTCCTCAAGGTGGTCAAGCGGCTGCTGGACACCGGGGTCTCCCTGCAGCAGATCCGGGTCGCCGTCGGCCACCTCCGGGAGCGGGGCGTCGAGGACCTCGCCCAGATCACTCTCATGAGCGACGGGGCGAGCGTCTACGAGTGCACCTCGGCGGACGAGGTGATCGACCTCGTCCAGGGCGGGCAGGGCGTGTTCGGCATCGCCGTCGGCCGGGTCTGGCGGGAGGTCGAGGGCAGCCTCGCGAAGCTCCCGTCGGAGCGCAGCGACGAGGCGGACGCGGGGCACGGGGAGCCGACGGACGAGTTGTCCCGGCGGCGCCGGATCCGGGCGACCGGCTGAGCCGTCCGGCCCGACGATCCCGCACCACAGTCCCGCACGACATCGACCCTTCCGGATCCCCGGGGAGTCCTGCGACGCGTCCGTCGACCTCCGTAGCCGGCCGCTGACGCACGGCCGTCACTCCACAGCCGCTGTCCCAAGGCCGGTGCTCCACGGCCGCCCCGCCGACCGGCTCACCGGGTGGGAGCGGTCACCTTCCTGCGGGTCCGCGTGGAGGAGCGCAGCAGCCGCCCGAGGTGTGACTCGAAGATCCGGGACAGCTCCTGCGCGGCCGAGCCGGGCCAGGAGTGCACCGGCCTGCTGGCCCCCTGCGCCTGCTGGAGGGCACTGCGCTCCGGGATCGGCGGGGACAGGACCAGCGGTCCGAACATCTCGGACAGCTCCGTCAACCGGTACCGGTGCTCGGGGGAGCGCTCCCGGTACCGGTTGATGAGCACGCCGAGCGGCTGGACCTCCGGGGCGACGGTCTGCCGGATCTCGTGCACGGCCCGCAGCGCGCGGTCGGCCGCGGTGACCGAGAACAGCGCCGGTTCGGTGACGACGACCACCCGGTGCGCCGCGACCAGCCCGGACCGGGTGAGTGCGCCCAACGAGGGCGGGCAGTCCACGAGCACCAGCCGGTACCCCTCGACGAACTCCAACGCCTCCGTGAGCCGGAACAGCGACCGTTCGCTCGCCCGGCCGTCGAGGTGCGCCACCTCGGAGGACCCTCGCATCACGTCGAGCAGTCCCGGGCGGTCCTCCGACCATCCGCTCTGAGCGATCGACTCCTCGACCACCCGCCGCCTGGGCGAGGTGAGCACGTCACCGATGTGGAGTTCCTGGTGGACGGCGACGTCGAGGCCCGTCGTCGCATCGGCCTGGGGGTCCAGGTCGACGACGAGGGTCGGCACGCCCTTGGACAGGGCCGCCGAGGCGAGGCCGAGCACGACGGAGGTCTTGCCGACCCCGCCCTTCAGGCTGCACACGCTGACGACCAGCACGATCGAACGGTACCGCCGCCGACCCCCGTCTGCTGGCGCGCATCGCCTGCTACCGTCGACCCGGCCGGCGAACCCGGGCGGGAGAGCTCCGGACATGGGGTGCCGAAGGGGCGAGACCTCCCGAACCTCCCGGGCCCGAGGGTCCGCGGGTGAGGCGACTCCGGAGGGCACGCCGGGTCGCCGGGCAGCGGCGAGGCGGGGAGCAGCTCTGCGGGCATGCCGGGCATGCCGGACGTCGGGGCACTGAGCCGTCGGCGCCCCCGCACCGCACCGACGACCGTGGGAGCCTCCGTGAGTTCGACCCCTGCAGGACAGATCACGACCCCGGGCACGTCCCCGGACGCACCGGCAGGTCGGGCGGCGGGCACGTCGTCCGGGCCGGGCACCGAGGGGTTCGTGCACCGGCACCTGGGTCCCGGCGCTGACGACGTCGCGCGGATGCTCGCCGTCGTCGGCGCCGACAGCCTCGACGCGCTGATGGCCAGGGCGATCCCGCCCGGTATCCGGTCGGACACCCCCCTCGGTCTCCCGCCGGCGCTGGGCGAGCGCGAGGTGCTCGAAGAGCTCCGGGCCCTCGCGGCCCGCAACACCCGCAACGTCGCGATGATCGGGCTGGGGTACCACGGCTGCGTCATGCCCGCGGTGATCCGCCGCAACGTGCTGGAGAACCCCGGCTGGTACACCGCGTACACCCCGTACCAGGCGGAGATCTCCCAGGGCCGGCTCGAGGTGCTGCTGGACTTCCAGACCATGGTCGCCGACCTCACCGGCCTGCCCGTCGCCAACGCCTCGCTGCTCGACGAGGCGACGGCGGCCGCGGAGGCCGTCGCTCTCATGCGGCGGGTCGCCAGGGCCCGTGCCGACGCCGTGCTCGTCGTGGACGCGGACGTGCTGCCCCAGACCAGGGCCGTGATCAGGACCAGAGCCCTGCCCCTCGGGGTGGACGTCGTCGAGGCGGATCTGCTCGGCACCTCGGGGAGTCCCCGGTCGCTGGCGGAGGTCCTCGACGGCCGCGCGGTGTTCGGGGTCGTGGTGCAGAACCCGGGCACCTCCGGCGCGGTCAGGGACGTCACCCCGGTCGTCGAGGCCGCGCACGCGGCGGGTGCCCTGGTGACCGTCGCGGCCGATCCGCTGTCCCTCGTCCTGCTGCGGACCCCCGGTGAGTGCGGCGCGGACGTGGCCGTCGGCAGCACCCAGCGGTTCGGGGTCGCGCCGGGGTACGGCGGCCCGCACGCGGCCTACCTCGCCGTCCGGAAGGGGCTGGAGCGGTCGCTGCCCGGCCGTCTGGTCGGGGTGTCCCGCGACGCCGCCGGGGCACCGGCCCTCCGCCTGGCCCTGCAGACCCGGGAGCAGCACATCCGCCGGGAGCGGGCGACCAGCAACATCTGCACCGCCCAGGTGCTGCCGGCGGTGCTGGCCGCCCTCTACGCGGTGTACCACGGTCCGGACGGGCTCCGGAGGATCGCGCGGCGGGTCAACGGCCACGCGCAGCGGCTCGCCGCCGCACTGCGGGCCGCCGGGGTCGAGGTCGTGCACGGGCAGGTCTTCGACACGGTGCTGGCCCGGGTGCCCGGCCGTGCGGCGGCCGTCGTCGCCGCGGCCCGCGAGCGCGGGGTGCTGCTCCGCGGCGTCGACCCCGACCACGTCGCGGTGAGCTGTGACGAGACGACCGTGCCGGAGCACCTGGAGCTCGTCCTCGCGGCCTTCGCGGTCGGGGTCGAGGGACGGAGCGCCGAGCAGGCGCTGCCGGCCGAACTGCCGGCCGACCTGCTGCGTTCGACGCCGTTCCTGACCGACCCGGTCTTCACGTCCCACCGGGGCGAGACCGCGCTGATGCGCAGGCTCCGGCGGCTGGCCGACCTGGACTACGCGCTGGACCGGGGCATGATCCCGCTGGGCTCGTGCACGATGAAGCTCAACGCGGCCGTCGAGATGGAGCCGGTGAGCTGGCCGGAGTTCGCCGACCTGCACCCCTTCGCCCCGCCGGAGGACGCGGCGGGCACCCGGGCGCTGATCACCGACCTGGCCGGCATGCTCGCCGAGATCACCGGGTACGACGCGGTGAGTCTCCAGCCCAACGCCGGGTCGCAGGGGGAGCTGGCCGGGTTGCTGGCGATCCGCGCCTACCACCGGGCCAGGGGGAAGGAGCGACGGGACGTCTGCCTCATCCCGTCGAGTGCCCACGGCACCAACGCCGCCTCGGCGGCGATGGCGGGGCTCCGGGTGGTCGTGGTGGCCTGCGACGCGGCGGGCGATGTCGACCTCGACGACCTGCGTTCCGTCGCCGCGGAGCACCGGGACACGCTGGCCGCGGCGATGATCACGTATCCGTCGACGCACGGGGTGTTCGAGGAGGGGGTCGCCGAGGTGTGCGCCGTCGTCCACGATGCGGGCGGGCAGGTCTACGTCGACGGGGCCAACCTCAACGCCCTGGTCGGCTGGGCCCGGCCCGGCCGGTTCGGTGCCGACGTGTCGCACCTCAACCTGCACAAGACCTTCTGCATCCCGCACGGCGGCGGGGGACCGGGGGTCGGCCCGGTCGCGGTCAGGGCACACCTGGCGCCGTACCTGCCGGGGCATCCGCTGACGGCGACCGGGGTCGGCCCGGTCGCGGCGGCCCCCTTCGGGTCCGCGGGCATCCTGCCGATCTCGTGGGCCTACCTCCGGCTCATGGGCCCCGACGGGCTGGCCAGGGCGACGGCCGTCGCAGTGCTCGCCGCCAACTACGTCGCGGCGAGGCTGAGGGATCACTTCCCGCTGCTCTACGCCGGCAGGGACGGACTGGTCGCCCACGAGTGCGTCGTCGACCTGCGCGGGATCACCCGGAGCAGCGGGATCAGCGTCGACGATGTGGCGAAGCGGCTCGCCGACTACGGGTTCCACGCCCCGACGGTGTCGTTCCCGGTGCCGGGGACGCTGATGATCGAGCCGACCGAGAGCGAGGACCTGGCCGAGCTGGACCGGTTCTGCGACGCGATGCTGGCGATCCGGGCGGAGATCGACCGGGTCGCCTCCGGGCAGCTGCCCGCCGACGACAACCCGCTCGTCAACGCTCCCCACCCGGCGACCTGCCTGGTGGGGGAGTGGACCCACCCGTACTCCCGGGAGGAGGCGGTCTACCCCGGCGGCCTCGACCCGCGGTCGAAGTACTGGCCGCCGGTGCGGCGGGTGGACGGCGCCCACGGCGACCGGAACCTCGTGTGCACCCGGCGCCAGTGAGCCGAAGGGGTGACCGCGCAGGATAGCTCTGCGCAGCCCTCTGGTCGACTCGTCGTAATTGTGGTTTCTTGCCTGTGTGGGCGAGGAGATCGAGGGTGGTTCCTTCTCCCGGAGTCAGCGGCAGCGCTACCGGGAGAAGGTGCACGGCTGTCTCGAGGTGCTCGCCGAGATGCTCGCCGGGTCCTCCTTCGACGCCGAGGAGCCGCTGACCGGCTGCGAGGTCGAGCTCAACCTCGTCGACGAGCACTTCCAGCCGTTGCTGCGCAACCTCGCGGTCCTCGAGGAGATCGCCGATCCGGCGTTCCAGACCGAGCTGGGGTCCTACAACATCGAGCTCAACCTGCCGCCGACGTCGTTCACCGGCAGGGGGCCGCTCGACCTCGAACAGGAGCTGCGGCGGAGCCTGAACGCCGCGGAGGCCAGGGCGAACCGGTGCGGGGCGCACACGGTCATGGTCGGCATCCTCCCCACCATCACGGCGGAACACCTCGCCGCCGAGGGGTGGATGAGTCCCTCGGCCCGGTACGCGGCTCTCAACGCCGCCATCCTCGCCGCCCGGGGGGAGGACATCCCGATCGAGATCTCCGGGACCGAGCGGCTGTCGATCGAGGCGACGACCCTGGCTCCCGAGTCGGCCTGCACCAGTGCCCAGCTGCACCTCCAGGTCGCGCCGGAGGACTTCGCGAGGACCTGGAACGCCGCCCAGGTCCTCGCCGGTCCGCAGCTCGCCCTCGGCGCCAACTCGCCGTTCTTCCTCGGCAGACAGCTGTGGCAGGAGACGCGGAGCGAGCTGTTCCTGCAGTCCACCGACACCCGGTCGGTGGAGCTGCGGAACCAGGGGGTCCGGCCGCGGGTCTGGTTCGGGGAACGGTGGATCACCACCGTGCTCGACCTGTTCGAGGAGAACGTGCGCTACTTCCCGGCCCTGCTGCCGGAGGTGGACGGGGAGGACCCGCGCACGGTGCACGCCTCCGGGGCCGCGCCGTCGCTGCGCGAGCTGCGGCTGCTCAACGGCACGATCTACCGGTGGAACCGGCCGGTCTACGACGTCGTGGACGCCAGGCCCCACCTGCGGGTGGAGAACCGGGTCCTGCCCGCCGGCCCGACCGTGCTCGACGTGGTCGCGAACGCCGCCTTCTTCTATGGGGTGCTGTGGACCCTGCGGTCGGAGGAGTCCCCGATCTGGTCCCGGATGTCGTTCCGGGCGGCGGAGGACAACTTCCACCGGTGTGCCCGGTGGGGGACCAGGGCGACCGTGCACTGGCCGGGCCTCGGGGAGGTGGGGGTCTGCGACCTCGTCCTGCACCGGCTGCTGCCGATGGCCCACGCCGGCCTGGAGAGCTGGGGGGTGGCGGCCGAGGCGAGGGAGCGGTACCTCGGGGTCATCGAGGCGAGGGCACGGACCGGTCGGAACGGTGCGTGGTGGCAGGCGGCGACGGTCCGAGCCCTCGAGGCGGCGGGAACCGACCGGCCCACGGCCCTGCGGCGGATGCTGCGTCACTACTGCCAGGCGATGCACAGCAACGAACCTGTACATACCTGGCAGGTTCCCGCGAGTCGGGTCCTCGGTCCTTGACCAGAGGTGGGTCTCTGCCTGCAATCATGAGCCGACGACCCCGCACGGCCCGTGGGGTCGGCTGGTCCAGGCGCCTGCCTGCCTGCCTCGTCGAAGGAGATCGCGTTGGCCGAGCTGCCTCGTCACAAGGTACTGCTGGACGAGTCGGACATCCCGACCCGGTGGTACAACATCATTCCGGATCTGCCGACACCACCCCCGCCGCCGCTGCACCCGGGCACGGGGCAGCCGGTCGGGCCGGAGGACCTCGCGCCGCTCTTCCCGGAGCAGCTCATCCTCCAGGAGGTGACCGCGGACCGGTACGTGGAGATCCCGGGTGAGGTGCTCGACGTCTACCGTCTCTGGCGCCCGGCGCCGCTGTACCGGGCGCACGGGCTGGAGAAGGCCCTCGGCACGCCGGCGCGGATCTACTACAAGTACGAGGGCGTGTCCCCGGCCGGTTCGCACAAGCCGAACACCTCCGTCCCGCAGGCGTACTACAACGCCAAGGCCGGGGTCAGGAAGCTGACGACGGAGACCGGCGCCGGCCAGTGGGGGACCGCGCTGTCCTTCGCCTGCTCGATCTACGGCCTGGAGTGCGAGGTCTGGCAGGTCGGGGCGACGTACGACCAGAAGCCCTACCGGCGGATGATGATGGAGATCTTCGGTGCCTCGGTGCACCGGTCGCCGTCCGAGGTCACCCAGAGCGGCAAGGCCATCCTCGCCGAGCGGGCCGACCATCCCGGCTCCCTCGGGATCGCCATCAGCGAGGCCGTCGAGGTCGCCGCAGGGGACCCCGAGGCCCGCTACGCCCTCGGCAGCGTGCTCAACCACGTCCTGCTGCACCAGACGGTCATCGGCGAGGAGACGCTGCTCCAGTTCGCGAAGATCGGTGAGGTCCCGGACGTCCTCGTCGGTTGCGTCGGCGGCGGGTCCAACTTCGCCGGGCTGGCCTTCCCGTTCCTGCGGGAGAAGCTGGCCGGCCGGATGTCGCCCGTCGTCCGGGCCGTCGAGCCGACCTCGTGCCCGTCGTTGACCAAGGGCAAGTACGCCTACGACTTCGGCGACACGGCCGGGCTCACCCCGCTGCTGAAGATGCACACCCTCGGCCACGGGTTCGTCCCCGACCCCATCCACGCCGGTGGGCTGCGCTACCACGGCATGGCACCGCTGCTGTCGCACGTCCACGACCTGGGCATGATCGAGGCTCTCGCCGTCCCGCAGTCCGAGTGCTTCGTCGCGGCGATCCAGTTCGCGAGGGCCGAGGGCATCGTGGCCGCACCGGAGTCCTCGCACGCCCTCGCCGCGTGCATCCGCGAGGCGTTGGCCTGCAAGGAGACGGGGGAGGAGCGGGTCATCCTCGCCGCGCTCTCCGGGCACGGGCACCTGGACATGCCGTCCTACCAGGCGTATCTGACCGGTGCCATCAGCGACGAGGTGATCACCGAGGACCGATTCACCGCCTCGCTGGCCGAGTTGCCGGAGATCCAGGGCTGACAGCTGTCCCGAGGGCCCTCCCGACGGTGTCCCGGTCCACCCCGGTGGACCGGTCCGGGGGAGGGCCCTCGTCCATCCCGGTGGCCGAGAGCCGGAGCCCGGTGACCGAGAGCGTGACCGAGACCCCAGTCGCACCCGTGCACCCCGTCGCGCCCTTCGCGAGTCCCTGCCGGATCACCCTCGCACGCATCCCCGGGGATCCCTTTGTGGTGTTCCGTCCTTACCAACCCTTGCACCGGACAGTACGGTCGATGCACGGACAGTGCGCTGGGCATCACAACCGGGAGGAGCCGACGTGGTCACGGTGCGACGTCACGACGCCGACGCGTTCTCCGTCGTCGGCAGCAGGACCTGGATCCCCGGCCAGGACAGCGAGCCCTTCTTCAGGTTCTGGGAGGAGTGCCGCCAGGACGGGACCCTCGACCGCCTGGAACAGATCCGGGGGCCGAGTCCCGGCCCCGTGACCGGCGGCGTGCTCCTCGGGGTGTCCCGGGTCGAGCGGCGTCCGCGGGTCCGGCGGTTCTTCTACTACATCGGCGTCGAGGTGGCGCCGGAGTCCGGGGATCACGAGGTCCAGGGCACCCACGGCGCGGGGCTGGAGAGGTTCGTCGTTCCCGCGGCGTCCTGGGCCGTGTTCGGCGAGCGGGGCCGGATGCCGGACGTGCTGGTCGAGTGCGAGATGTACGCCTTCGAGGAGTGGCTGCCCGAGTCCGGGCTCAGCCACGCGATGGCTCCCGAGCTCGAGGTCTACCTGCCGACCGGTCCGGAGCCGGAGGAGGCCGGTATTCCGGTCGAGTTCTGGCTGCCGGTCACCCCGAAGTAGGCATATCCCCCCAGATCGGATGGCGATCGGGTGTGGTCCGCCCCCGGCTCCCGAGCCGGGATTGACATCTCGTGCCGACGGGTCACGATGGACCGACGGGTCACGTGAAGAGGGGTCCCGGCGGGCGTCACGGTCGACGCGCCCCCGGCGGGGCTCCGGCCGAACGGGTGACCGGCGGGAACCGGCCATCGGTTGACCGCTGGTGATGCCGAGACCAGAAGGGACTCCTGGGTCAGCAGGGTGGCTCCCGATGGAGGTGTCATGGCGGTGGTGGCGGCCGGCAGCGGCCTGGTGCTGCGGGTCGGCGAGAAGCGGGTCGCCCTGCGGGCCCTCCGGGAGGTCGAGCTCGAGGGGGACTGGTACATCCCCGTGCTCGCCGGTGCGCCGGCCCTGACCTGGGGCGGGGGGACGGCCGAGGTGGCCACCGACACCGGGCAGATCAGCCTGGACGCCCACCTGTCGGTCACCGACGGCATGCTCGTGCTGCGCCCCGGTCCGTCGACCCGGCAGGTCGCGGTCCAGCGCCGGCAGGACGTCCGCGCTCCGGTCGCGCTCCCGCTGCGCGGGGTCGTGGTCACCGGACAGGCCCGGTCGGGGCTCGACCACATCGCGCTCGACGGCACCACCGTCACCGTCTCCGGGGGAGGGATCGAGGCGGAGATCGACCTCGCCACGCCCCGGCTCCCGGTCGGCACGGCCGTCTTCGTCGAGCTGAGGCTCCCCGACGACGCGGTGGTCCCGGCGGTCCTCGCGGTGGTGGAGCACCGTCCCCGCCGGTTCCGGGGACGGTTCGTCGACATCGCCGCCGCTGACCGGGAGCGGCTCGTCCGGCTCGTCTTCGAACAGGAGCGACGGACCCTCGCCCACCGCCCGCGCTGCCGGGACCTGGGCGCCCCCTGAGTCGCGTCCCCGGGGCAACGCCGATCCCGGAGCGCCTTCCGGGTCAGGTCCGCGAGCTCAGCGCGTCGAAGAGGACCTCCTCCAGTTCGTCCGGCTCCGTCGCCTGGTGGTGGCTCCCGTTCGGGGTGGCCTCGGCGATGCGGCGGAGCGCGTCCATGTCCGCGCCCTTGCCCATGCCCACGGCGATGATCCTGATCGGCTCGCTACCGCCGGACGCCTCCTCGAGCTGGTCCTCCAGCTCGTCGAGGGAGATGCCCCGTGACTCCTCGTTGGTCCCGTCGGTGAGCAGGACGACGACGTTCTCCGACCCCGCGTCGTACCCCTCCCGCATGTGCTCGACGGCACCGAGCACCGTGTCGTAGACGGCGGTTCCGCCGCTGCGCAGGGAATCGGGGAGCCCGTCGAACAGGTCGGTGAGGCGTTGGCGATGCGTTCCGCCACCGTCGGAGGCGTCGAGCCGGTCGACGGGGGCGAGCTCGGTCCAGTCCCGGCCGTCCTCCAGTCGGGAGGCGAAGGCCCAGGCGCCCATGGAGTCCTGGTCGGTGAGCAGGGTGAGAGCGCCCTTCGCGGCGTCGCGGACCAGGCTGATGCGGTCCCGGTCCTCGTCCACCCGAGCGCTCATGGATGTGGAGATGTCGACGAGCACGAGCATCCGGGTCGGCTCGGCCAGCTCGTTGATCTGGTCGGTCAGCGCCGCGAGATCGGTGGCTGAGTACAGGGGGATGAGCTGGTTGCTCTGCTGGGGCACGTCCTGCCCGTCGGGGCGGGTGCCCTTCTCGTCATGGAAGCCGTGCGAGCGGATGATCTCGTCGGCTCGCGAGCCGGTGAGCTGGTCGAGCACGGCGGCCACCGCCCGCCGGTGCTGTTCGGGCCAGTGCGACGAGGCGACGGTGAGCAGCGGGTAGTCGAGCGACGGCGACCCGTCGGAGGGGAAGACCGTGGCGACCGCGGTGGCCATGCTCGCCCGGTTGGCGGCGAGGACCTTCTGCTCCGTCGTCGGGACCACGGGGGAGTCCGGGCCTCCCTCGACGATGGCGGTCAGCGCCTCCTCGTCGGAGTCGTGCTCGCCTCGACTGGCGGCGACCAGGGCCGAGGCCAGGGCGCGGCTCCCGTCGGGGACGTCGGCGGCGGACCGGCGAATGGTCAGCAGGGCGCTGAGGCCCTCGGCGGTGGAGGTGAGGTCGGGGACGGCGACCTGCCTGACGCCGCTGAGGGCCGTGGCCCAGGGCGGTGGGGTCCCGGCCCAGCCGAGGTCGGTCACGGTCTCCACGCTGCCGGCGATGACCAGGGGAGAGGTCGCCAGCGTCCGGACCTTCGCCACCGAGAGGTTCTCTGCCCTGGCCACCCACAGGGACGAGTCGGGGATCCACAGGTCGGGCCAGCGGTCGGTGGGCAGCACCGTCGCACTGGCGATGGTCTGCACCGGGTCCTGCCCCCTGACCTCGACGGCGATGCACGACGATCCGAGTTCCCTGCCCTGCACGGGCTCGACGATGGCGGTGACGGCGGGACGGATCTCCGGTGCGGTGACGATCTCGAGGGGGATCGGGGTGCAGTCCTGCCGGAACGGCCACGGCACGAAGCCGGGGACGACACGGGGCTGTACGGCGGCGACCAGGAGGAGCAGGAGCACGGCTCCGCCCGCGCAGAGCGCGACCAGCGGCCCGCGTTGGTGGGCTGCGCTCCGCCAGGTCCAGCCTCGACCGCGGTCCGGGCCCTGACCTGGCCCGAGACCGGCGTCGGCGTCCGCATGCCGCCCCACGTCACCCTCCTGAGCGCCGATGGGGAGTTACCGGAGGGCGCTCCGGCGTCGATCAAGCTAGCGAAACGTGTGTAACGGTGGAGGTGAAGCGCGTTTCCTGAAGGGGTTACGTCAGCGAAGAGTACCCACACGGTCCTGGTCATGGGAATGCCTGTCACTCTCCGTAGTGAGCGCAGGGTGAGCCGGGAAGAATCCGCTGTCCGGGCCGTTGTTCCGACCGTTGTCGGAACATTCCGTGACGATGCCGGGGGAGACGTCCTGATCGGCGGTCGAGCACGGCGGGGCACCGCCCCCGGACTCCGCACCGGTGGCCTTTGTCCGGGGGAGCGGCGCCGGGTGCCGGGACGACGTCAGCGCACGGGTCGACGCATGCAGACCCGTGGCCATCGGTCCATGCCGTGGGCCGCCTCCCGGTCCCGTGCGGCGCGCAGTCCGGGGGTGACGTCCGCCTCGTCGACGACCTGGAAGCCGCACCGGGCGTAGTAGGGGGCGTTCCAGGGGACGTCCCGGAACGTGGTGAGGGTCATGGCCGGCACCCCGGCGGCCGCGGCCCGTTCTTCGGCCGTGTCGATGAGGGACCGGCCGAGGCCCCGGTGGGCGTGGTCCGGGTGAACCGACACCTGCTCGACGTGGAGGTTCCCGTCGACGAGTTCCGCGATGAGGTACGCCACGACGCGCCCCGCGGGATCGGTGCAGACCCAGGCGAGGTCTTCGCGCTGGTAACCGGCCAGGACCGGCATCGGCAACGGGTCGTCGTCGGCGACCGCGTCCATCCCGAGGTCACGGAAGCAGCGTCCCGCCGCCCGTTCGATGTCACCGAGGACCTCGAGGTCGTCCGCCGTCGCCTGCCGGATCGCGTAGCGGTCCCGGTCCTGGACGAGCGGGTGGGGGTCGGTGGTCACGATCGCCCATGGTGCCAGACGGTGCCGGACCCGGTCTCTGACGAGGCCATGGCCGCTAAATGTCATAATGTAAATTATCGGCGCACTGGGTCGTGCGGACAGGTGCGGGGTGAGACAGTTCGACCACCGACGGCAGCTCAACCACCGCAGCTCAACCACCGACGTAGGCCGCGAGGTGCTCGCCGGTGATGGTCGACCGGGTGGCGACGAGCTCGGCCGGTGTGCCCTCGAAGACGATCCGGCCGCCGTCGTGACCCGCCCCGGGTCCGAGGTCGATGATCCAGTCGGCGTGCGCCATGACCGCCTGGTGGTGCTCGATGACGATGACGGACCTGCCGGCGTCGACGAGCCGGTCCAGCAGGCCGAGCAGCTGCTCGACGTCGGCGAGGTGCAGCCCGATCGTCGGCTCGTCGAGCACGTACACGGCGCCGTCGGTGCCCAGACGGGTCGCCAGCCTCAGCCGCTGCCGCTCGCCGCCAGACAGCGTGGTCAGCGGCTGGCCGAGGCGCAGGTAGCCGAGCCCGACGTCGACGAGCCGGCCGAGGATCCGGTGGGCCGCCGGGGTACGCGACTCCCCCGCGCCGAAGAATGCCTCGGCCTCGGTCGCCGGCATCGCGAGCACCTCGCTGATGTCCCTGTCGGCGAGGCGGTGCTCCAGCACCGATGCCTGGAACCGCTTTCCCTCGCACTCCTCGCAGGTGACGGCGACCCCGGCCATCATCGCGAGGTCCGTGTAGATGACGCCGGCGCCGTTGCAGGCCGGGCACGCCCCCTCGGAGTTCGCGCTGAACAGCGCCGGCTTCACCCCGTTGGCCCTGGCGAACGCCCTGCGGATCGGGTCGAGCAGGCCGGTGTAGGTCGCCGGGTTGCTCCGCCGGGAGCCGCGGATCCCGCCCTGGTCGATCGCCACGACGCCGTCCCGTCGGGAGACCGACCCGTGGATCAGCGAGCTCTTGCCGGAACCGGCGACACCCGTGACGACGACGAGCACGCCGAGCGGGACGTCGACGTCGACGTCGCACAGGTTGTTCGTCGTCGCTCCCCTGACCTCCAGGGTTCCGGCGGGTCGGCGTACCGAGGCCTTGAGCGTCGCCCGGTCGTCGAGGTGCCGACCGGTGAGGGTGCCGCTGGCCCGCAGGCCCGCGACGGTGCCCTCGAAGCAGACCGTTCCGCCCGCCGACCCGGCGCCGGGTCCGAGGTCGACGACGTGGTCGGCGACGGCGATGACCTCGGGCTTGTGCTCGACGACCAGCACCGTGTTGCCCTTGTCGCGCAGCCGGAGCAGCAGGTCGTCCATCCGCTGGATGTCGTGCGGGTGCAGGCCGATGGTCGGCTCGTCGAAGACGTAGGTGACGTCGGTGAGCGACGAGCCGAGGTGCCGGATCATCTTGGTGCGCTGTGCCTCGCCTCCCGACAGGGTGCCGGCCGGGCGCTCCAGGCTGAGGTAGCCGAGCCCGATCTCGACGAACGAGTCGAGGGTGTGCTGCAGCTTCGCCAGCAGCGGCGCGACCGAGGGCTCGTCCAGCCCGCGCACCCACTTGGCCAGGTCGCTGATCTGCATCGCGCAGGCGTCGGCGATGCTGATCCCCCTGATCTTCGAGGACCTGGCCTCCGCCCTGAGCCGGGTGCCGTGGCACTCGGGACAGGTGGTGAAGGTGACGGCCCGCTCGACGAAGGCGCGGATGTGCGGCTGCATCGCCTCGACGTCCTTGGACAGCATCGACTTCTGGATCTTCGGGATCAGCCCCTCGTAGGTCAGGTTGATCCCGTCGACCTTGATCTTCGTCGGCTCCTTGTGCAGGAGGTCGTGCAGTTCCCGTTCCGTGAACTCCCTGATCGGCCTGTCCGGGTCGAAGAAGCCGCATCCGCTGAAGATCCGGCCGTACCAGCCGTCCACGGAGTAGCCGGGGATCCTCAGTGCGCCGTCGTTGAGCGACCTGCTGTCGTCGTACAGCGCCCTCAGGTCGATGTCGTTGACCGATCCCCTACCCTCGCACCGCGGGCACATGCCGCCGAGGACGCTGAAGCTGCGCCGCTCCTTCGTCTGCTGGCCGCCGCGCTCGTAGGTGACGGCGCCCGCGCCGCTGACCGAGGCGACGTTGAAGGAGAACGCCTGGGGTGAGCCGATGTGCGGCCGGCCCAGCCGGCTGAACAGGATCCGCAGCATGGCGTTGGCGTCCGTCGCGGTGCCGACCGTCGAGCGCGGGTCGGCCCCCATCCGCTCCTGGTCCACGATGATCGCGGTCGTCAGCCCGTCGAGCACGTCGACGTCCGGTCGGGCCAGCGTCGGCATGAAGCCCTGCACGAAGGCGCTGTAGGTCTCGTTGATCAGGCGCTGCGACTCCGCGGCGATGGTGCCGAACACCAGGGAGCTCTTCCCCGAGCCGGAGACTCCGGTGAAGACCGTGAGCCGCCGTTTCGGGAGCTCGACGCTGACGTCCCTGAGGTTGTTCACACGCGCGCCGTGCACCCGGATCAGGTCGTGGCTGTCGGCGGCGTGCCGCTGGTCCGTCCGCTGGGCCGTGCTCATCGGATCTCCGTCCGTCGGGATCGGTCGGGCTGCCGGACCACCACCGGCCGGCAGCGGATGCTGTCCATGACGGTCACGCTAGGTCCGGCTCACGGTCCTCGCTTCTCGATTCCTGACCGGCTGCCGATCCTGACCGGGTGCCGAGCGGAGCCTCTCTCCCCCGCGCTCCCCCGGGACGGCCGCCCACAGGAGACGACAGGTGCGTCGGGTACCCGCGTCTGCGTCAGGCATCCGCATCCTTGACTGCACATAGTCATCAATGGTTGCACATGGTATTGATTGCCCATGGTCGTGCCCATGGTCATGGCCACGGACCGTTGCCGCGGCGGCGGGCGGGTGACGCCGATCGGGTGGCCGTGCTACCGCGACGCTCAAGCGCGACCCCGGACCGGACGTTGTAGATGGGGTGAGATCGGTGCGATGGGGCTGCCCGTCGGGCGGCCGGGTTCGGCTCGTGACCGTCGTGGCCCTGCTGACCGCTCTCGCCGTCCCCGTGCCCGGGACGACGTCCGCCGCGGACCCGGCGGTCACCGTGACGTCGCCGGGCGGGTACGCGGTCACCGACGGCGTACCGACCCCGGCCGACCTCCAGGCGCAGCGCCGGAAGCTCGACGAGCTGCGACAGACCGTCCAGGAGCAGACGGACGAGCTGAGCCGGGCGACGGCGGACCTGGAGGCTGCGGCCCTGGAGGCTGCCACGGCCCTCGAGGCGTACACCACCGCCGTGCGCGCCTCCCAGCAGGCACAGGCCGTCGAGGACCGGGAGCGTCGCCTCCTGCTGGAGGCCCGCCTGGAACTGGCCCAGAACCGGCGAGAGCTCGGACGGTGGGCGCGTCAGGCGTACCAGGGCGGCGCGGCCTACGAGGAGCACCCGGCGGTCGTCACCCTGCTCGGGGCGCGGTCCACCGACGAGGCCGCCACCACTCTTGCCCTACTGCGGGGGGTCGGCCGGGCGAAGGGCCGGGCGGTGAACGCCGTCGAGGCGGCGGAGCGCCGGCAGAACGTCGCCACGACGCGGGCGGGCAGCGCCGCCTCCGCAGCGGCTGCCGCACAGTCCGCCGCGGCGGAGGCCAAGCAGGCGCGGGACGAGGCCGTCGCCCGCCAGCGCGAGAAGGTGGCCACCCTGGAGACCGCGCTCCGGAGCACGACGCAGGAGGCCGCCGAGGCGGAGGCCGAGGAGAGACGGCTCCGGGAGGCCGCCGAACTCGCCCGCAGGCTCCGGGAGTCGGGTGGACCGGGGGGCAACGCGGTCACCGGCGAGGTGGGCGACTGCACGGGCGGGGACGTCGCGCTCTACCTCAACGGCGAGATCCCCCTCGAGGCGCTGTGCCCGCTGGCCGCAGCTCCCGGTCATCGCCTGCGCGCGGATGCCGCCTTCGCCTTCGACAAGCTCGCCGGGGAGTACGCGCGGACCTTCGGTCGGCTGCCCTGCGTCTCCGACTCCTACCGGGACTACCCGTCGCAGGTGAGCCTCCGCGCCCGCAAGCCGGGACTGGCCGCCGTGCCCGGCACCAGCAACCACGGCTGGGGAACCGCCGTCGACCTGTGCGGCGGGATCGAGTCCTTCGGGACACCCCAGCACGAGTGGCTGGTTGTCAACGGCCCGATGTTCGGCTGGTACCACCCGTCCTGGGCCCAGGCCGGCGGCTCGAAGCCCGAGCCGTGGCACTTCGAGTACGGGGGCTGAGGACGGTCGGGCACGGAGGGCGGGGTTGCCGCGTGGTCTCGGAGGGTGAGCACGCCTACCCATACCCGACGGGCGATGATGAACCGATGATGTGCCGTGGACCGGGTTCCCGGCCATGACCAGCAGGATCACTCCCCCGGGTTCGCGGCCCGGTGGTGGAGCGGTCCTCGAGCCCTTGGAGCTGACGTGGCGACGGACTCCGTGAGTCCCGCGGAGCTGACCTCGGACCGCCCGGCCGCGGATCCCGGCCGTCGCAGGGAGCAGCGAGCCTGGTACGTCTACGACTGGGCGAACTCCGCCTACGTGACCACGACGGCGACGGTGCTCTTCGGCCCCTACCTGACCACCGTGGCCAAGCGCGCCGCCTGCCCCGGCCAGGACGTCGACCTCCGCTGCGGCACCGACCTCAGCGTCCTCGGCATCCCGGTCAGCCCGGGGTCCCTCGCCCTGTACTCGATCACCGCGGCGACCCTCGCCTCCGCGGTCCTGCTGCCGTTCGTCGGGGCGCTGGCCGATCGCTCCGGCCGCAAGCGACGGCTGCTCGCCGGACTGGCGTGGGTCGGTGCCGCGGCGGCGGCGTCCATGGTCCTCGTCGGCGGTACGGCGTGGCAGTTGGGCGTCGCTCTCCAGGTGGTCGCGAGCCTGTGCCTCGGCTCCTCGCTCGTCGTCTACGACGCGATCCTGTGCGAGATCGCGACGCCGGACGAGAGGGACCGGGTCTCCAGCCACGGCTGGGCCCTCGGGTACCTGGGCGGCGGGATCCTGCTGAGCGCGAACCTCGCCCTCGTCACCATGCACGACCGGTTCGGACTCAGCACCGAGGGCGCCGTGCGGGCCAGTCTCTTCACGGCCGGCTGCTGGTGGGCCCTGTTCACCCTGGTGCCGTACCTGGGGCTGCGGGACCGTCCGCCGGTGCACGCGGTCCCCGACGGGACGGACCGGGCGGCGCGGGGGGCGACCGGCGCCGTCCGGGAGGTGCTGGCGCCGGCGTTCGGCCAGCTCGTGGCGACCTTCCGGGAGATGCGCGGGTACCCACAGACGCTGCTGTTCCTGCTCGCCTACCTCCTCTACAACGACGGGATCCAGACCGTGATCTCGGCGTCGAGCATCTTCGGCCAGGAGGAGCTGGGCTTCGATAGCCAGCAGCTGATCACGACGATCCTGCTGGTCCAGTTCGTGGCCTTCTTCGGCGCCCTGGTCTTCGGCCGGCTGGCCGCCCGGATCGGGGCCCGGCGCACCGTCCTCGCCGGACTGGTGATGTGGTGCGGCGTCGTCGCCACCGGGTACTTCATCCCGACCGGTCAGTTCGTCATGTTCCTCGTCCTCGGAACGCTGATCGGGATGGTTCTCGGCGGCACCCAGGCGATCTCCCGGTCCCTGTTCAGCCAGCTCATCCCCCGGGGCAGGGAGGCCGAGTACTTCAGCCTCTACCAGGCCGCCGAGCGCGGGACCAGTTGGTTCGGCTCCCTGCTGTTCGGACTCGTCTTCCAGATCACCGACTCCTACCGGAACGCCATCGTGGCGCTCATGGTGTTCTTCATCGGCGGCGGGCTGCTCCTGCTGCGGGTCAGGGTCGCCGAGGGCATCCGGGCTGCGGGCAACCCCCTCCCCCGGATCCTGTGATCTGTGCCACCAGCCGGGGGAAACCGCAGCCGGCGGCCGTCTCGCGTGAGAAATCGGTCGGCTCCGGGCGGAACACCTCGTGCTACCGGCGCGTTAACCAACGTGACAGTCCACGACGCATCCGGAGGTGAGCGGCGATGAGCGACCGGAGCATGCGCGGGACACGGCTCGGGGCGCAGAGCCTCGAGAACGACACCGGGATCCAACCGGCGGCACGTCATCTGGTGACCTACCACTGCCCCAACGATCACACCTTCGTCGTCCCGCTGTCCGTCGAGGCGGAGATCCCGGCCGTCTGGGAGTGCCGGTGCGGGGCCGAGGCCCTACGGGAGGACGCCGAGCGTCCCCCGCGCAAGCCCACCCGTCCCCCGCGGACGCACTGGGACATGCTGATGGAACGGCGGACCACCGCCGAGCTGGAGGAGCTCCTGGCCGAGCGCCTCGAACTGCTGCGCAGCGGCAGGCTGACCAACCAGCGGCGACGCAGCGCCTGACGACGTCCATGCGATGCGGCGGGTCCCCCGGGACCCGCCGCATCCTCGTCTCCGCCGCCGCGCCCGGCCGTCGGCTCACCCCTCGGTGGGGCGTCGGATCCTGAGCAGGCGGGCGAGCTGGTCCAGCCGGTGCCGGAACCCCCACACCGTGACCCGGGACAGGGCCTCGACGACGATGCGCCGGCTCATCTTGCTGGTGCCGACCTCGCGCTCGACGAACTCGATCGGAACCTCCTCGACCCGCAGCCCGTTGCGGATCGCCCGCCAGGACAGGTCGACCTGGAAGCAGTACCCCTGGGAGGCCACGGTGTCCAGGTCCATCCGGGCGAGGGCGGTCCGCCGGTAGGCGCGGTACCCGCCCGTCGCGTCGCGGAGCGGGATGCCGAGGGCCAGCCGGACGTAGGTGTTGCCGCCCCTGCTGAGGATCTCCCGGGACTTCGGCCAGTTGACGACCCGCCCGCCGGGGACCCACCGCGAGCCGAGGACGGCGTCGGCGCCCGCGTCGATCCGCTCCAGCAGCAGCGGGAGCTGTTCCGGCTGGTGGGAGCCGTCGGCGTCCATCTCGACGACCACGTCGTAGCCCTGCTCGGCAGCCCAGGAGAACCCGTGGAGGTAGGCGGCGCCGAGGCCCTGTTTCCCCGGACGGTGCAGGACGTGGAGGTGGTCGTCCGCCGCGGCGAGCTCGTCGGCGAGCTGCCCGGTACCGTCGGGACTGTTGTCGTCGGCGACGAGGACGTGGGCTGCGGGGACGGAGGAGCGCACCCGGGTGATGATCTTGTCGAGGTTCTCGCGTTCGTTGTAGGTCGGGATGACCACGAGGACCCGCTGCGTCGGCGCAGAGGACGTGCTCACGTGGCGGTACCACCCTTCGGGATCGGTAGACGAGCGCGCCGGGCGAGGACCCGGCCACCGCGGGTCCGGGCCCCGAGGAGGGCGAGCGTGACACCGGCGGCAGCGAGAAGGTACTCCGGAATCGGCCCGAGGTGAACGGCAGGAGTTGTGGCGGTGCGTAAGGGCAGACGCCCGGTGAGGACCTGCTGCTGGAAGTGATCGGAACGCTGCAGGAGGGCGCCGTCCGGGGCGATGAGAGCGCTCACCCCCACGGTCGAGACGTGGACGACCGCCCGCCCGGTCTCCACGGCCCGTAACCGGGAGGCGGCCAACTGCTGCACGCTCTCGTCGGTGTAACCGAAGGTGGCGTTGTTGGTCTGGACGGCGAGCAGGTCGGCTCCCGCGCGGACGGTGTCCCGGACCAGCCCGTCGTGAACGACCTCGAAGCAGATCACGTCGCCGACCCTGGCCGGGCCGACGGACAGGACGCCGACCCGCTCCCCGGGGACGAAGTCCCTCCGCACCAGGTCCACCTTGTCGCTGAACACCCGGAAGAAGGAGCGGAAGGGGATGTACTCGGCGAACGGCGCCGGGTGTCGCTTGACGTACCGCTCCCCCGGCCCGGGGGCGGCCGAGCCGGTGGGACCCCAGACGATGCTCGTGTTGGAGAGGTGGTCCACCGGCTCGCGGAGCACGGCACCCACGAGCACCGGGACCCCCACGGCGTCGGTGGCCCGGGTGATCACCTCCGCGGCGTCGGGGTTGCGCAGCGGGTCGATGTCGCTGGCGTTCTCCGGCCAGACGACGAGCTCCGGCCGCTCCACCGTCCCGCGGGCCGCCCTGTCCGCCAGGTCGACGGTGGCCGTGGCGTGGTTGTCCAGGACGGCCCGTCGCTCCGCGTTGAAGTCCAGGCCAGGTTCGGGCACGTTGCCCTGGACGGCGGCCACCGTGACCGGCGTGCCGGAGACGTCGAGCGGCACGGCGAACCCCACCAGCAGGACGGCCGTCGCGCCGCCGGACGTGCCGAGGACCCGGCGTGCCCGGCGCGAGCCCGCCGCCTCGGCGACCACGACGGCGAGCAGGGCTCCCGTCGCCGCGACGGCCGCGGTGACCAGGGGCGCACCGCCCAGCCACGCGAGCCGGCCGAGGGGGGACTCGGCCTGCGAGAAGGCCAGCCGGCCCCAGGGGAAGCCGCCGAAGGGCACCCGGCCGCGGAGGGCCTCCTCGGCCGTCCAGAGGCCGGCGACGGCCAGCGCCGTCCCGAGGGGTCCCGCCGGGGCCCGCCACGCGGAGGGGAGAGCCGCGGCCGTCGCGGCGACGAACAGGGCCTGGGACACGGCGAGCGCCGTCCACGGCAGCAGGCCGACGTAGGTGCCGCTCCAGGCCAGGTGAGGGACGAAGAACGCCAGCCCGAAGACGAGACCGAGCCCCGAGGCCCGCACCGCCGAGGCGTTCCGGACGGCCAGCAGGAGCCCGGCGACGGCGGGAGGGGCGAGGAGCCAGATCCCGAGCGAGGGGAACGCCGCGGCGAGACACAGGCCGGAGGCCACCGCCGTCGCCAGGGCGATCGGGGCCCGCAGCGGGGACGCCGGCGCCTTCGGGGGGTCAGCTGCGGAGGAGGTGGACGGGGGCCGGGCAGGCCGGTCCGCGGGCTGCGCGTCGGCCACCCGGCCGGCCTCGCGGACGGATTCGCTCACCGACGCAGCGTACGGGACCGCGCCGCACCAGGACGCGGACCGGTCACCACGGGCCGGCGGTCGACCGGGCCCTGGAGTCCTTCGGTCCGGAACCGACCTCGCCGGCTGCGACGTCGACCCCGTTGTCTACGGAACCCCAGGCCCGGTCCCCGTGCCCACCGGTCACCCCCGGCGTCCGGCTCCACGCAGGCACGGGACCTGGCCACAACGGGGGAAGGTCTCCCCCGGCCCGTGCCGACGTGGTCACCGGTGCCGCGATGATCGACCCAGTGCTCGTGACGGCCACGTCGAACGTAGTCCGTCCCCCGGAGCTGTCAACTCGGCCTTGACCAGCAGGGATACGAGTCGTCCCAGGTCATCCGGGTCCCTGGGACGCGGGCTCGGCCGAGGTTGGGCTGCCGTCGTCGGCGTGTCGCACCGGCGTGTCGCACCGGCACCGCTGAGGTCGGCGACCCCTCCTGCCGAGAAGGAGGACTGCCGGTCCTCGGCGGGTCACGGGGCCGGCCGCGGACCGGCAGCAGGAATGTCCGACACGGGTGCTGGCAGGTGGACGAGGTGTTCGTCGGGACTCCCGGTAGGGTCACCACCCGGACGGAGGAGATGCGGTGATCTACGACCTGGCGCGCCGGTTGCTGTGGATCGTCTTCCGGGTGCTCTGGAGGCCCCGGGTGCACGGCAGGAGCAGGCTCGGCACGGCCGGGCCGGTGATCCTGGCCAGCAACCACCTGTCCTTCAGCGACAGCGTCGTGCTCCCGCTCGTGGTGCCGAGGAAGCTGACCTTCCTGGCGAAGAGCGAGTACTTCACCGGCCGGGGGGTGCGCGGCCGGGCCATGGCGCTGTTCTTCCGGGTGGTCGGTGCCGTTCCGGTGTGCCGCTCCGGGCGGCGCGACGACTCCCTCGCCGCCCTGCGGACGGCCCTGGACGTGCTCACGACGGGCGGCGCGTTCGCGCTCTACCCGGAGGGCACCCGGTCCCGGGACGGGCGCCTGTACCGGGGCAGGACCGGGGTGGCGTGGCTGGCCCTGGCCTCGGGGGCTCCGGTCGTGCCCGTCGCGCTGGCCGGGACGGAGCTCCTGCAGCCGATCGGCACCCGGCTCCCCCGGCTGCACCGGGTGCAGGTCCGGTTCGGCTCGCCCGTCGACCCGGCGCCCTACCAGGCCCGGCAGGCCGCCGGGGAGAGCGCGGGGAGGATCCGGCGGGAGTTCACCGACGTCGTCATGGGACAGATCGCCGCGATGTCCGGGCAGGAGCGCGCGACCGGTTACAACGACCTCCCCCTGGAGGACGTCGCGATGGCGGTGTGACCAGGACCGGAGCCCTGCCCGGGAGACCGACGGGCGGGCGACGGTCCTCGGGAGACCCCCAGAAGACCCCTCAGGAGACCGACGAGTAGGCGACGATCCCCCGGCGGACCCGCTCCACGGCGTCCCTCGACGTCCGGCGCAGGGGCGCGCTCCCCTCGTCGTCGCCCACCGCCTGCTGCACCTGCCCGAGCAGGTCGACGACCTGCTTGCACCAGCGGACGAAGTCGCCGGCGGCGAGGTCGCCGTCCTCCAGCACCTCCTCCAGCCGCCTGCCCCTCGCCCACAGGTGCACCGCCCTGGCCAGGCCGGGGTCCGGTTCGGGGGTCACCTCGAGCCGGTGGTCCCGCTCCCGGTCCTCCAGGGCCGACCAGATGCGCAGGGTCTCGGTGAGGGCGGCCGCCGTGGCTCCGGCGGGGATCCTCGGAGCCGGGGCGTCCTCCCGGCGGGCCGAGTACACCAGGGCGCTGACGCAGGCGGCCAGCCCGGCGCCGTCCAGCCCGGCCCACACGCCCTCACGCAGGCACTCGGCGATGAGCAGGTCGGACTCGGCGTAGATCCGGCCCAGCCGCCGCCCCTGGGCGGTCACCCGGTCGCCGTCGAGGTACCCGCGTTCCTCGAGCAGGTCGCAGACCCGGTCGAAGGTCCTGGCGATGGTGTTGGTCCTGCTCTCGATCCGGCGGACCAGGGCGTCGGTCTCGCGCGTGAGCCGCCACCACCGCTCCGCCCAGCGCGCGTGCTCCTCGCGGCGGTCGCAGCCGTGGCAGGGGTGCGACCGCATCCGGCGGCGCAGCTCGGCGAGGGTCTCGTCGCCGGATGCGGCGGAGCGGCCCCTGCGGCCCGGGCGACGCTGGTCGGCGAGGTCGACCAGCGCGTTGCGCAGGGTGGAGGCCAGGTCCCGGCGGGCCCGCGGGTCCCTCGGGCTGAAGCCCTTGGGCACGCTGACCCGGGTGACCGGTTCCATCACCGCGAGCACGTCGGCGCTGGAGAGCCGGTGGATGCGCCGGTCCGCGGTGAGCACCGTCGGCCGGGCCCGGTCGACGGTGCCCCCGGGCTGGCCTGGTTCGACGACGACAGCCCAGCCCGGCCTCCTGCCGGTCTGGAGCCGGATGACGTCGCCCCGGCGCAGCCGTTCGACGGAGGCGAGGGCCTCGGCCCGGCGCCGGCTCGACTCGGCGCGGGACAGGTCGGCCTCCCGGTCGGAGATCGCCCGGCGCAGGGCCGCGTACTCGGCGAAGTCCCCCAGGTGGCAGGTCATCGCCTCGGCGTAGCCGGCGAGCGCCTCCTCCTGGCGGCGGGCCTGCCGGGCCAGGCCGACGACGGCCCGGTCGGCCTGGAACTGGGCGAACGACGTCTCCAGGATCTCCCGGGCGGCGGCCCTGCCGAACCGGCCGACGAGGTTGACGGCCATGTTGTAGGTGGGCCGGAAGCTGGAGTGCAGCGGGTAGGTACGGGTCGAGGCGAGCCCGGCCACCGCCTCGGGGTCGAGGCCGTGCTGCCACAGCACCACCGCGTGCCCCTCCACGTCGATCCCCCGGCGCCCGGCGCGCCCGGTGAGCTGCGTGTACTCCCCCGGGGTCATGTCGGCGTGGGTCTCGCCGTTCCACTTGACCAGCTTCTCCAGCACCACGCTGCGTGCGGGCATGTTGATGCCGAGGGCCAGGGTCTCCGTCGCGAAGACCGCCTTGACCAGGCCGCGGGAGAACAGCTCCTCGACGACCTCCTTGAAGGTGGGCAGCAGCCCGGCGTGGTGGGCGGCGATGCCCCGGTCGAGCGCCTCGGCCCAGTCCCAGAAGCCGAGGACGGCGCGGTCCTCCTCCGGGATGTCGGCGCACCGCTGCCGCACCACGGTGTCGATCTCCTGCCGCTCGTCGGCTGTGGTCAGCCGCACCCCCGCGGCGACGCACTGGCCGACGGCGGCCTCGCACCCGGCCCTGCTGAAGATGAAGGTGATGGCGGGGAGCAGTCCGGCCGCGTCGAGCGCGAGGACGGCCTCGGCCCGGCTGGGGGTCCGCCGCGGGGACCGGGGCGGGCGCCGCCTGGTGCGGCCGCGGGGCCCGCGGGCGTACGGGTGACCGTGCTCCCGCGCCAGCTGGAGCAGTTCCCGGTTGACCCTGGTCTGCGGATCGACTGCCGTCTCCCCCGGGTCGGCGAACAGGTCGTACAGCCGGGTCCCGACCATGACGTGCTGCCACAGCGGCACCGGGCGGTGTTCGGAGACGACGACCTCGGTGTCCCCGCGAACCGTGTCGAGCCAGGCCCCGAACTCCTCGGCGTTGCTCACCGTCGCGGAGAGCGAGACCACGAGGACGTCGTCGGGCAGGTGGATGATGACCTCTTCCCACACCGCGCCGCGGAACCGGTCGGCGAGGTAGTGCACCTCGTCCATGACGACGTAGCCGAGGCCGGCGAGGGTCGGCGAGTCGGCGTAGAGCATGTTGCGCAGCACCTCGGTGGTCATCACGACCACCGGTGCCTCGCCGTTGATGGTGTTGTCGCCGGTGAGGAGACCGACCTTCTCCGGGCCGTAGCGGCGGACCAGGTCGGTGTACTTCTGGTTGCTCAACGCCTTGATCGGGGTGGTGTAGAACGCCTTGCGGCCCCTGGCCAGGGCCAGTTCGACGGCGAACTCCCCGACGACGGTCTTGCCGGAGCCGGTCGGGGCGGCGACGAGGACCCCCCGCCCGTCCTGCAGCGCCCGGCAGGCACGGACCTGGAACTCGTCGAGCTCGAAGTCGTAGCGGCCGCGGAACCGGCCGAGCGGGGTGGCCTGCTCCGCCGCGCGCCTGCGGAAGGCCGAGTAGCTCTCCGAGGGGGACGGCCTCCCGGTGCCGTTGCCCGGCTGCGCGTCCCCGGCGGCGGCTGCGTCGCCTCCGGTCGTCCTCCTGGCGGAACCGGAACCGGCGTTCATGGGGCACACGCTACCCAGCGGGCGGTGTCCCGGTCCTGCCGTCGGACGGCATCGGGTCGGTGGGGGCGAGCAGCCGGAGGGCTCCCGGCACGGCCTCGCACTCCAGCGGGAGCGGTCCGAGCCGTTCCCCGTCGGCGTGGGCGATGATGCCCGGCGCGGCCAACCGGACCCGGCGGGCCTGCCGCACGCTCACCCGGGGGTGGTCGACGTGGCGGCCGGAGTACACCCTCGGGAAGATCCGCAGCAGTTCGAGGCGGGACACGGGTTCGACGACGAGGACGTCGAGCAGGCCGTCGTCGAGCCGGGCGTCGGGGCAGACCAGCATCCCCCCGCCGTAGGACGGACCGTTGCCGACGGCCAGCAGCATGGCCCTGGTCTCCTCGGCGACCCCGTCGAGCTCCAGCTCGTAGCTGCGGGGCCGGAAGACCGGCAGCTCGCGGAACAGGGCCAGGTCGTAGCGCAGCCGGCCGCGGGGCCACCGCCAGCGGTTCGCGCGGTCGTTGACGATCGCGTCGAAGCCCCCGGCGAGCACGCCGGCGAACCAGCCCGAACCGTCCGGCCCGGTGTAACGCGCGGTGTCCACGGCCCGGTGCGTCCCGGCGAGCAGCGCGGCGGCGGCGACATCGGCCGCGGCGACGGGGTCGGTGACCGGCAGTCCGAGCACCCGGGCGCAGTCGTTCCCGGTTCCCGCCGGCACGACGCCCAACGGGACCCGGCTGCCCGCCACCGCGTTGACCCCGAGGTGGACCATCCCGTCCCCGCCGACGACGACGAGGGCGTCCGGCTCCTCGGCGACCGCGGCCGCGACGTCCTTGGCGAGGCTCTGACCGTCGGGGGCGTGCAGCGGGCGGACGTCGAGTCCTCGTTCGCGGAGCCGGTGGACGGCGGCCCCTCCCGCACGGCGACCACGCCCGCGGCCCGCCGTGGGGTTGACGGCGACCACGACGGCACCGCCGCCCGACCGGGAGCCGGGGGGACGCCCGTCCGTGACGTGATCCATCAGGGGAGGCTACAGCGGGCTGGCCTCGTCGTCCTGGAGGTCGGCGAAGCCCTCCTCCCTGGCGCGCCGGGCCCGCCGCCGGTCGTTGAGCACGGCGATCCCCATGGCGGCCAGGTACAGGGCGACCATGGGCAGGGCGAGGGCGATCATCGAGCCCACCTCGGGGCTCGGCGAGGCGATGGCGGCGAACAGGAAGATCAGGACGACGGCGATCCGCCACCCCTTGACCAGGGTCTTCGCGCCGAGCACCCCGACCAGGTTGAGCGCGACGAGGAACAGGGGCAGGACGAAGGCCAGCCCGAAGACGAGCATGAGCCGGGTGGCGAACCCGAAGTAGACCTCGGCGCTGGTGAAGATCGACGAGCCCTGGGGGACGAAGTCGGTGAAGAACCCGACGGCGTTGGGCAGCACCAGCCAGGCGAGGCCGACCCCGGCCACGAACATGGGGACCGCGGCCCCGGCGAAGGTCATCGCGTAGCGACGCTCCCGCCGGGTGAGCCCCGGGACCACGAACGCCCACAGCTGGTACAGCCAGACCGGGCTGGCGACGAGGACGCCCAGGTACACCGACAGCTTGAGCTGCAGGTTGAAGGCTCCCATCAACTCCGTGAAGTTGAGGTTCGCCGCGATGTTGTTCTCCTCGGCGACGTCGAGCAGGGGTTGCTGGAGCGCCTCGTACAGCGGTGTGTAGAGGAACCAGCCGGCCACGGCGCCGACCAGGACCGCGATGCTGGAGCGCAGCATCCGGGTGCGCAGCTCGACGAGGTGCTCACGGAGGGGCATCCGCCCCTCGGGGTCCCTGCGTCGTCGGCGTGGAGTGACCACCGCCACGCGACTCAGGCCTCGGGTCGCCGATCGGTGGACGTCTGCTTCTCGCGGTCGGCCACGGGAGCGTCGACGATCCGGCCCTCGAGGGCCTCGGGCTCGCCGCGCTTCGCCGGGTCCTTCCGGGACGGGGACGCCGAGGTGCCGTCGTCCTGCAGCTCCTTGATCTCGGACTTGAAGATGCGCAGGGACCGTCCCAGCCCGCGCGCGGCGTCCGGAAGCCGCTTACCTCCGAAGAGGAGGACGACGACGAGGAGTACAAGGACGAGTTGCCACGGGTTGTCGAACAGCCCTCTGACCATGACGTGGTCCTCTCGGGAGTCAGTGCGCTGCCGTCATGGTACGGGTCGCCGGCCGGGATCGCGCCGGTGCGTCGGAGCCGGTCAGCCGACCTGGCCGGGGCGTGCGACGAGCCGGGGCTCCGCGCGGTGCCGGGGGTTGCGCACCGAGGGTCGCCCGCGCCGCGCCTGCTCCAGCCGGGAGCGCAGCTCCCCCGGGTCGGCCAGGACGGCCAGTTCGGGCGGTGCCGGAGCGGTGTCGCCCGCCGCCGCCTCGGCCGCGACGGCGAGCCGGTCGGTCGCGGTCTCCACCTCGTCGAGCAGGCCGGTGAACGACCGCCACACCGAGCGGACGACGAGGGCGACGGCGACGAGCGCCCCGACCGCCAGCGTCGTCCACAGCAGCACCCAGAAGATCACCCGCTCAGGCTACCGCCGGCGCGGCGATGAGGCGGGTGGTGGAGGGGGATGCGGCGGGTGGGGGACGCACCCCGGCGCCGCGCCCTTCAGGGGCCCGGCGCCGCAGTGAGGCGGTGAGGCTCGTCAGGCGGCCGTCTCCGGAGTGGTCCGGGCGTGACGGGGGCCTCCAGCCGCCGCGGCGGCGGCCAGCAGGTCCGCGCTGTTGAGCCAGAGCGCGAAGTCGAGGACGTCGTCGTAGGTCAGCGCCGGCCCGTCGTGCTGCTCGAGGGCCTCGGCGGGGACCGACCACGGTTCGGCGACGACCCCACCGGAGATGAGCAGGGCGACGACGTCCCTGCCCGCGGGCTTCCGGACCTCCTCCTGACAGGTCGTGCAGGTGAACGCGTAGTACGACCAGCTCTTCACCGAGCACACGACGAGTCGGACCTGCGCGGGGGTCAGCTCGACATCGCCACAGCTCGGGCAAGACGCCTTGATGGTCGTCATCGTCGAGGCACCTCCTGCAGAACCGTCTTCACATCGCGCTGGCCTGTTCTTCGGTAGCCGTGCGCGACTTCTTGAGCACACACAGTCATCCCGGGCGTCATCCTGGCACTCGGAACAGGGAAGAGGAAGGGGTTCGGTGGGTGTTGCGCCGAATGGAGCGACGAATCAGGCGTCCGGCCGATATGCGGCCAGAGCCGCATGGGCGGCATCGACGACCCTGCGGCGCACGTCCTCCGGTTCGACGACCCGGACCGTTCCGCCCGCGCGCAGGACGAACCGGGGGATCCAGTCCGGGTTGGCGGCGCGCATGAGCACCCGCAGGGTGCCGTCCGGTTGTTCCTCCACCGGCTCGACCGAGTAGTACTCGGTGATCCATCGGGCGTCCGGGGACAGGTCGAGGGTCACCACGACGTCCTCGGGGGACGGCCGGAACAGGTCGTCCGTGCCGCGCGGGACGGCGTCGGCGGGGGGGATCCCGTCCTCGTCGAGGATCCCGACCTCGACGATGCGGTCGACCCGGAACAGCCGGACGTCCTCGGCGAGGTGACACCACCCCTCGAGGTACCAGCGATGGCCGACGGAGGTGAGTCGCATCGGGTCCACGTCCCGCTCGGTCGTCTCGTCCCTGCTGAGCACGAGGTAGCGGATCCTCAGCCGGCGTCCCCCGGCCAGGGCCTCCCTGCAGGTAGAGAGGATCTGCTCCTCCGCGCCGGTGCCCAGGTGGGCCGAGATGGACGCCGCGGCGGCGGCGGCCTCCCCCGCCGCCGCGGACAGCTTGGTGAGGGCGGCGTCAACGGGACCCCGGTCGTGCAGGCCGGGCACCTCCGCGAGCATGCGCAGCCCGGCGAGCAGGGCGACGGCCTCGTCGGTGCCCAGCCGGAGCGGTCGCGCGATGGTGTCGGCGTTGCCCAGGTAGATCCCGCCCGACTCCCACTCCGCCTCGATGAGATCGTCCGGCAGGTGCCCCGGGCGGCCGCAGACGAAGAGGAGCTCCAGATCCTTGATCAGCTGCCGCTCGGTGATCCCGAAGTGCCGTGCCGCCTCGGGGACGGGCACACCGGGTCGCTGCAGCAGCCACGGCACCATGGTCAGCAGGCGGGACAGCCGGGAGGTCGCCGCGGCGCTCATGACGACTCACCCCGTCCCCGGCTCGGCACCGGCTCGACCGGCTCGGCCCCGTCCGGCTGCGTGCCCCGGTGCGCGTCCAGGGCACCGGTCAGCCGCCCGACGACGGCCCTGCGGACGTCGTCGGGTTCCACGACGACGACGTCGGAGCCGTAGCCGCTGATCTCGTCCGCGAGCGACCAGATATTGCCGACCCGGACCTCGATGAGATCCCAGCCCGCTGCGTCCGCCGCCGGGTCGGCCGTCCGGACGACGGTCCCCCGGCGCCGCAGCAGCCCGCCCCGCCCCGGTCGCACCCGCACCAGCGCGGGACGGTCGTCGCCCGGCTCCGGCATACCGATCATGGTGGAGGCGTCGAGGTCCTCCGGCACGGTGTAGGAGCCGGGCGGGCCGATCCGGCGGACCCCGCCCTGGACCCGGGACAGCCGGAAGGCACGCGAGGCCCCGCGGTCGCGGTCGTGGCCCACGACGTACCAGCGGTCACCGCTGCCGGTGACCGCCCACGGCTCGAGGTGTCGCTCGGTCACCTCCCCCGAGGGCTTGCGGTAGCGGAACGTCACCGGGGCACGGTCCCTCGTCGCGGCGTAGAGCGGGTCGAACGCCGGCTCGGCCGTGCGCACCCGGGGCTCGACCCCGATCATCGAGTCCTCGTCGGGCTCCACCCCGAGGGCGCGCAGCTTCACCAGGGCCCTGGCCGCCGGTCCGGCGAGGCTCGCCTGCTGCCACAGCCTGCTCGCCAGGCCCAGCACGGCGAGCTCCTCCGCGGAGAAGTCCACCTCGGGCAGGGAGTACGCGTCGGCGTCGATCCGGTACCCGATCTCGTCCTCGAACCACGCGCTGTCCGAGCCGGTGACCAGGGGGACCCCCAGCTCCCGCAGGTCCTCCTTGTCCCGCTCGAACATGCGGTCGAAGGCTTCCAGGGACTCGCATCCGGAATACTGCGGTACGGCGGCCCTGATCTGCTCCTTGGTGAGCCAGCGGCGGGTGGCCAGCAGACAGATCACCAGGTTCAGCAGACGTTCGGTACGACGCGATGACATCAGGTGCACGGTACCCGAGGCCACGCGCGTGCTCGGGGAGGTTGTTCGTGATCCTGTGGCGCGAGGGTCGAGTCGTCGGGATTCGCCGGGAGTGGGGCGGTGCCGTCGAGCTCGACGTCGAGGTCTGCACCCCCGGGACCGGCTCGGGGGGAGCCTGGTCGGCCTGTCGGGCGCTGGCCTACCCGGCGCTGGTCGGCCGCCCGGAGCCGAACGACCTGGTCCTGCTCAACACCACGGCCCTGGAACGCGGGCTGGGCACCGGCGGGTACGCCTTCGTCGTCGCCGTCCCCCAGCGCCCGCCCGTCGACCCGCCGATCGGCCCGGGGCATCTCGTCAAGGCCCGGTACACCCCGCTGCAGGCCATGGTGCTCGGGGTCGACGACCCCGAGTCGCCCGATCACGAGACGCTCGCGGAGGCCGACGACCTGTTCGGCATGCCGGTGGTGACGGCCGATCTGCACTCGGCGGTCCCCGCGATCGTGGCCGGGATCCGGGAGAGCCGTCCCGACGCCCGGATCGTCTACGTGCTCACCGACGGGGGTGCCCTGCCCGCGTGGTTCTCGATGACCGTCGCGTCGCTCCGGGACGCCGGCTGGATCTCCGCATGCGTGAGCACGGGGCAGGCCTTCGGCGGCGACCACGAGGCGGTCACCGTGCACACCGGGCTGCTCACCGCCCGGCTGGTCCGCCACGCCGACGTCGCGGTGGTCGCCCAGGGGCCGGGGAACCTGGGCACGGACACCCGCTGGGGGTTCTCCGGGGTCTCCGTCGGGGAGGCGATCAACGCCGCAGGGGTGCTGCACGGCCGGCCCGTCGCCGCGCTGCGGGTCTCCCAGGCGGATCCCCGTCCCCGGCACCGGGGCGTGTCCCACCACACCCTCACCGCCGTCGGGCGGGTCGCCCAGGTGCCCGCCGACGTCGCGGTCCCGTTGTTGCCCGGTGCGTTCGGCGACGGGATCAGGGAGGCCGCGTCCCGGCTGGGCCCGCCCACCGGACGGCACCGACTGGTCGAGGTCGGGGTGGACGGGCTGCTGGAGGCGCTCAAGGACTGCCCGGTCCCGCTCCGGACCATGGGCCGGGGGCTGGACGACGACCCGGCGTCCTTCCTCGCCGCGGCCGCTGCCGGACGGCACGCCGCGTCGCTCCTCGGCGCACCGGCCCGCGGTTGACGGGAGCTGCCAGAGGCTGCCAGGGGCGCTCAGGCCGAGTCGAGGATGTCCACGACGATGACGAGGGTGTCGGTGCCCTTGATGCCCTCGCTGGGCCTGCCCTCGGCACCGAATCCCTGGTCGGGCGGGATGACGAAGAGCACCCGGCTGCCGATCGGCTGGCCGACCAGCCCGATGTCGAGGGCCTGGAGGGCCTCGCCGACCCCGATCCGGAAGTTGTCGGGTCTGCCGCCCCAGGACGACTCGAACTGACGCTTGCCGGACCAGACGAGCCCGAGCAGGTGCACGGTGATGGTCTGGCCCTTGACCACCTTGGGGCCGGTGCCCTTGATGAGCGGTTGCACGATGAGCGAGGTCGGCGGGGCGCCGCCGGGGATGCCGACTCTCGGCCTGCCGCCCTTGCCGCTGGTCACCGTGGGCAGGTTCTTGCGCTTCGGGGTCACCTTGGACCCCTCGGCGTGGGTCAACGGCTTCCGGGCGGAGGTGACGTCGACCACGAACAGCAGGGTGTCCGTCGGGCCGATCCCGGCCGCCGGCGCCCCCTTGATGCCGTAGCCGTCCTCCGGGGGGATGGCGATGAGGACCCTGGCGCCGACCTTGACCCCGACGAGGGCCTTGAAGAATCCGGGGATCAGGCTCTCGGGGTCGAAGGCGGTGGGGTGCGCCTTGGACCCGTAGGAGGTGTCGAACTCCTTGCCGTCGGTCCCGTTGACGCCCAGGTAGTGCATCCGGATGTTGACGCCCTCGCTCAGGGTGATGCCGTCGCCCTGGTGCAGGATCCGCTTGTCCGTGCTCGTCACCACGAAGGGCTTCGGGAAGTCGATCTTGGGCTTGTCACCCTGCTCGCCGCTGACCCGGACGTCGTCCAGGGTGGTGACCCGCGCCGTCGTCGGCGGTGGCTTCGGCGGGGCGGTGGTGGCGCACCCGGTGACGAGGAGCGCGCCGACCAGCAGCGGAACCACACGGGCGATCCAGGGCTGAGGGCTCACATCGTGCCTTCTTCGAGGGGACAGCGACCGCAAAGATAACTCCTCCGCGATCGTCCGGGGGCCTCCCCGGACGTGATCCACCCATGGGCGTCGGCACGGGCGGTTCCGGACGGCGGCGTCGGCACCGGTCACATGCTCTGGATGAGCCGCTCGACCCGCTCGTCGACGGCCCGGAACGGGTCCTTGCAGAGCACCGTGCGCTGGGCCTGGTCGTTGAGCTTGAGGTGGACCCAGTCGACGGTGAAGTCCCTCCGGCGTTCCTGCGCCCTGCGCACGAAGTCCCCGCGCAGCTTGGCCCGTGTCGTCTGCGGCGGTACGGCGGTCGCCTCGAAGACCTCGATGTCGGCGCTCACCCGCTCCACCAGCCCGCGGTGCGCCATCAGGTAGTGCAGGCCGCGCTGCCGGTGGATGTCGTGGTAGGCGAGGTCCAGCCGTGCGATCCGGGGCGAGGACAGCGGCAGGCCGTGCCGTTCCCGGTAGCGCTCGACGATCCGGTGCTTGATCACCCAGTCGATCTCCCGCTCCACGAGACCGAGGTCCCCGGTCGCCACCGCACGCAGACCGCGCTCCCACAGGTCGAGGACCCGCTTGACGACGTCGGTGTGCAGGCCCTGTGCCTCGACGAAGTCCTTCGCCCGGGACAGGTACTCCTCCTGGATCTCCAGCCCGCTGGCCTCCTTGCCGTTGGCCAGCCGGATCCTGCGGCGTCCGGTGAGGTCGTGGCTGATCTCCCGGATGGCCCGGATCGGGTTCTCCAGGGTGAAGTCGCGCAGCACGATCCCCTGCTCGACCATGCGCAGGACGAGGTCCGTCGCGCCCACCTTGAGCAGGGTCGTCGTCTCGGACATGTTGGAGTCCCCGACGATGACGTGCAGCCGCCGGTAGCGCTCCGCGTCGGCGTGCGGCTCGTCCCGGGTGTTGATGATCGGCCGGGACCGGGTGGTCGCGCTGGAGACCCCCTCCCAGATGTGGTCGGCCCGCTGGGAGAGGCAGAACACGGCACCGCGCGGGGTCTGCAGCACCTTGCCGGCTCCCACGACGAGCTGTCGGGTCACCAGGAACGGGATGAGGATGTCGGACAGCCGCCCGAACTCCCCGTGCCGGGAGACGAGGTAGTTCTCGTGGCAGCCGTAGGAGTTGCCCGCCGAGTCGGTGTTGTTCTTGAACAGGTAGACCTCGCCGGCGATGCCCTCCTCGTGCAGCCGCCGCTCGGCGTCCACGAGCAGGCCCTCGAGGATCCGCTCCCCCGCCCGGTCGTGCACGACGAGCTGCCGGATGTCGTCGCACTCCGGCGTCGCGTACTCGGGATGCGAGCCGACGTCGAGGTAGAGCCGGGCGCCGTTGCGGAGGAAGACGTTGCTGGAACGTCCCCAGGAGACGACCTTCCGGAACAGGTACCTGGCCACCTCGTCCGGGGAGAGCTTGCGCTGTCCCTCGAAGGCGCACGTCACGCCGTACTCCGTTTCCAGACCGAAGATGCGGCGCTCCATGTGTCCCACTCTAGGTCGCTCGTGCCGTTATGACAGTGCCCGCGCCCATCTCTGCCCGCGGTGCGACGATGCTCACTCCGCCGCCGGGGCGTCGTCCGGCGGGTCGCCGCCGGCGGTGTCGTCGCCGGCGGTGTCGTCGCCGGCGGTGTCGTCGCCGGGGGGCAGGTCCGAGGTGGGGTCCGCGGGAGCAAGCAGCCGCTCCAGCAGCGATCCGGTGAGCCGCCGGAACGCCCGGCGGTCACGGGACCGTTCGAGGACCGCGACCTCGAGCTGGGCGGTGCCGAGGGCGCGCGACCCGTTGCCGGACGGTTCCCGTGCCAGCATCTCGACGGCGAGCGTGAGCACCGTCGCCAGGGACATCCCCGGCTGCCAGCGTTCGGAGAGCCCGCTGGAGATCTGGTCGGCCTGCCCGCCCATGACGACGAACCCCTGCTCGTCCGCCACCGAGCCGTCGTAGGTGAGCCGGTAGATCTGGTCGCCGTCCGGGTCCCTGCCGACCTCGGCCACGACGATCTCGACCTCGAAGGGCTTGGACTCGGTGGTGAACACCGTGCCGAGGGTCTGCGCGTAGGCGTTGGCCAGCCCGCGGGCCGTCACGTCGGTGCGGTCGTAGGAGTATCCGCGCAGGTCCGCGTACCGGACCCCGGCCACCCGCAGGTTCTCGAACTCGTTGTACTTGCCCACCGCGGCGAAGGCGATCCGGTCGTAGATCTCACTGATCTTGTGGAGGGCCCGGGAGGGGTTCTCCGCGACGAAGGCGATCCCGTTGTCATAGGCGAGCACCACCACCGAGCGGCCACGCGCGATCCCCTTGCGCGCGTAGTCCGCCCGGTCCTTCATGAGCTGCTCGGGCGAGACGTAGAACGGCATGGTCATCAGGACGCACCCTCCTCACCGTTGCGGGCGTCCCTGACGGCGTGCAGGGCTGTTGCGAGGTCGGTGTCCGGAACCCTGCGGTAGCCGTGGTCCGTCACCGTCGCCACCACCGGGTAGATGGCACGGTCGGAGTCGGGGCCACCGGTCGCCGAGTCCTCCTCCGCGGCGTCGTCGAGGGCCTCGACGACGACCCGGAGGGCCTCCGGCTCGGTCAGCCCCGGCCGCCAGCGTTTCTTCAACGAGCCCCGGGCGAACAGGGAGCCCGAGCCCACGCTGTGGTGGTCGTGCTCCTCGTAGCGTCCGCCGGCGACGTCGTAGGAGAAGATCCGGCCCTTCCGCCGGTCGAGGTCGAACCCGGCGAACAGCGGCACGACCGCGAGGCCCTGCATGGCCAGCCCGAGGTTCGCCCGGATCATCGAGGCCAGCCGGTTGGCCTTGCCGTCGAGGGAGAGCAGCGCCCCCTCGATCTTCTCGTAGTGCTCCAGTTCGACCTGGAAGAGGCGGACCAGTTCGACGGCGATCCCGGCGGTGCCGGCGATCCCGACGCAGGAGTAGTCGTCGGCCGGGAAGACCTTCTCCATCTCCCGGTGCGCGATGAGGTTGCCCATGGTGGCCCTGCGGTCACCGGCCATCACCACGCCGCCCTCGAAGGACAGCGCGATGATCGTGGTGGCGTGGGGCACCGGGGGGACGGCCCCGGCCGGCAGGTCACGGCGCCCGGGGAGGAGCTGGGACGCGTGGGTGGTGAGGAAGTCGGAGAAGGAGGCCGTTCCCGGGGTGAAGAAGGAGGGCGGGAGCAGCCCTGGGCGCATGGGCTCGGTCGGGTCGGTCACTGGCCGCCCTTCTGGACGAAACCCTTGACGAACTCCTCGGCGTTGCTCTCCAGCACGTCGTCGATCTCGTCGAGCATGGCGTCGATGTCCTCGTCGCGGTTCTGGGTCACCGGTGCCGTGGGGACGACGCCCTCCTCCTCCGGCTCGTCGTCCCGGTGCGGCAGCCGCTGCTGCTCCTGACCTGCCATGGTGCTCCTCCTCGGGGCCTCGTCTGGGGAATGGCCTCGGCCTCGTTGTCGCTGGGTCGATCCTAGGCGGGCGGGGCGACCGTCCGCCCAGGGACGCGCACCCCGACGATCTCAGGCACCGGCGAGGGCGTCGACGAGATCACCTGCCGTCGGGCACCGGTCGAGCAGGGTGCCGACGTGTTCCCTGGTCCCCCGGCTCGGGTCCAGGGTGGGCACGCGCTGCAGGCTGCCGCGGCCGGGGACGTCGAAGATGACCGAGTCCCACGACGCCGCGGCGACGTGCTCGCCGTACTGGGCGAGGCACCTGCCCCGGAAGTAGGCGCGGGTGTCCTCCGGGGGGTGACGGACCGCTCGCTCGATCTCCTCGTCCGACACCAGGCGCTCCACCTGGCCCCTGGCGACCAGCCGGTGGTACAGCCCCTTCTCCGGTCGGACGTCGGCCCACTGCAGGTCGATGAGCTGCAGCCGGGCGGCGTCCCAGGCGAGCCCCTCGCGCTCCCGGAACCCCTCCAGCAGCCGCAGCTTGGCCACCCAGTCCAGCTCCCGCGCGCAGGACATGGGGTCGCGTTCGAGCCGGAGCAGCACGCTCTCCCAGCGGCGGAGCACCTCCTCCGTCAGCGGGTCGGTGACCCCGCCGTGCCGGTCGGCCAGGTACTCGTGGACCTGTTCGAGGTAGAGCCACTGGAGCTGGACGGCGGTGACCCTGCGGCCGTCCTCCAGCCGGATCAGGGTGCGCAGCGTCGGGTCGTGGGAGACGGCGTGCAGGGCGGCGACCGGCCGGTGGACCGACAGGTCCCTGCTGAACCCGTCCTGCTCGATGAGCTCGAGGACCAGGGCCGTCGTGCCCGTCTTGAGCAGGGCTGCGACCTCGCAGAGGTTCGCGTCACCGATGATCACGTGCAGCCGGCGGAACCGGTCGGCGTTGGCGTGCGGCTCGTCGCGGGTGTTGATGATGGGTCGCTTGAGCGTGGTCTCCAGCCCGACCTCGACCTCGAAGAAGTCGGCCCGCTGGGTGATCTGGAAGCCGGTCCCGGTGCCGTCCTGGCCGCGGCCGACGCGCCCGGCACCGCAGACCACCTGCCGCGAGACGAGGAAGGGCACGAGGTTGCGGATGATGGCGGCGAAGGACGTCTCCCGGCGCATGAGGTAGTTCTCGTGCGTGCCGTAGGAGGCGCCCTTGTTGTCGGTGTTGTTCTTGTAGAGGTTGACCGGACGCAGCCCGGGGGTCGCCGCGATCCTGCGTGCGGCGTCCAGCATGATCCGTTCCCCTGCCTTGTCCCAGAGCAGGGCGTCCCTGGGGTTGGTCACCTCGGGCGAGGAGTACTCGGGGTGGGCGTGGTCGACGTACAGACGGGCGCCGTTGGTGAGGATGACGTTCGCCAGCCCGGGATCCTCCGGGACGTCGGTGAGCTGGCTGGGGTCGGCCGCCTCGCGGCACGCCTCCCACCCCCTGGCGTCCCGCAGCGGCGCCTCGTCCTCGTAGTCCCAGCGGGCCCGGCCGGCACGGCTGCCCAGGGGGGCCGCGTAGGCGTTGACCACCTGGCTCGACAGCAGCATCGCGTTGGCCGTCGAGTCACCCGGGGTTGCGACCCCGTACTCCGTCTCGATGCCCATCACGCGTCGTACCGTCATGACCGCAGCCTACGAGGCGAACCACCACATCCGCCGCCGGACGGCGCCGGGGTGCGACACAGGGCGGCGCCTGAGGACACGACGGTGGGAGACATGGCAGCGGGTGGCATGACGGACGTGGTGATGATCGACCCGCCGATCAGACCCAGATCCGCGAGTAGCGGTGAAGCCCGAACGCTGATCATGTGAAGAGGTGCCCTTCGGCCTGCAAGGATGGGATTTGCGAAGATCACATCCGGTGGGGCAGAAGGGCACCAGATCAGTGA
>JAAYAH010000041.1 GCA_012719445.1 Actinomycetales bacterium
CCGCCAACGCCTGCTCCAGGACGGTGATGTGGTCGGCGGCGGTGTTCGACCCGGCGTTCCCTGCCCGCAGCAACCCGGCCAACGCCTCCCCGCCGGCGATCTCCGGGCGGTCCAGGAACGCTAGCAGGGAGAGTCGGCCCGGGGCGCGGTGACGACGTTGCTGTCGTTCCGTTTCCCCGGGCCGCTCACCGAACCCGCCGTGCGCCTTTCAACGCAACGGGCTCTCCACGGCCAATGCCGTTGCCTGGACGGTCCAGGGGTTGGGGATCGCGGCCCCTCGGTACCGGTAGCGGGTGATACCCACCTTCTCGATGTCGAAGAGCACGACCCCGTCGGCGCTGATCGGTTTCCACCGGCCGTTGTGGTCGGTCAGGTGCCTGCGAAGGGCGGTCCATCTCCACCGGTGCCGTGTCTTGAGCCAGCGCACGATCCGCCACCAGAGGAACTGGCGCAGATGCTTGAAGGTGTGCGTGGCCACGGCATGGCGGAAGTAGGCAGACCATCCGCACAGGATCTGGTTCAGCCGTTCCAGCGTCGCCCCGAGGCTGGCCAGGGACGTCCTGCGGGTCAGGGCACGTAGCTTGGCCTTCAGCGCCTTGACCGGCCGGTCGGCGATGAAGGTGTACACGTACCACTTGTTCGTTCCTGCCTTGCGTTTCCACTGGATGTGGAAGCCCAGGAAGTCAAACCCTTGTGCCATGTGCCGTACCGATGTCTTGGACCGCGAGAACCGCAACCCCATCGGTTCCAGCACCGTGGCGATGTCCTCGCGCAGGGTGTGGACGTCGGTTTCGGTGCCGTGCACGAGGATGACGAAGTCGTCCGCGTAGCGCACGATCCGCCAGTTCGGCAGGCCCTTTCTGCGACGTCCTGAGCGGCGCGAGGAGGTGCTCATGGCCCCACCGGGGCGCCACGGCGCGTGAACGTGCTCATCGAGCACGGACAGCGCGATGTTCGCCAGCAGCGGGGACAAGATGCCTCCTTGCGGGGTCCCGGTCGGGGTGTTCCGTTCCTCACCGAGTTCGGTGAGCAACCCGGCCTTCAGGAACGCCTTGACCAGGGCCAGCACGCGCTTGTCTGCCACCCTCGCCCGGACCCGGCCCATCAGGGCCGTGTGGTCGATGGTGTCGAAACACGCCTCGATGTCCGCGTCCAGCACCCAGCGGTAACCCTTGGTGCCGAACAGGTGTATCTCAGCGATCGCGTCGTGTGCCCGCCGCCGGGGCCGAAACCCGTAGGAGACCGGCTCGAAGTCGGCCTCGAAGATGGGTTCCAGCACCAGTTTCAGCGCCGCTTGCACCGCCCGGTCGGCGATGGTCGGGATGCCAAGTCTGCGCATCTTCCCACCGCCCCCGGGCTTGGGGATCAAACGTTCGCGCACGGGCATCGGGCGGAACTGCCCCGACTTGATGCTCTCCCGCAGATCGTCCAGGAAGTCCTGGACGCCGGCCGCCTGCACGTCACCGGCCGCGAGGCCGTCGACGCCGGCGGACCTGGCCCCGGTGTTGCCCGTGACCCGGGTCCATGCCACGTACAGCGTGGCCGGGTCGTGCACGAGGTTGAACAGGTCGTCGAACCGGTGACCATCATCAGCCACAGCCCAACGGTGCAGCTTGGCCTGCATCCTCGATACCCGGACGTGCGGCCCCTGCGGGGCCGCCTCGGCCGGAGCACCGGTCTTCACCAGCGCATCTTTCGCCATTACAGTCTCCTTGCTGCTCTCGTACCGCTGCCGCCCTTGGCCATGTGTCCGGCTTTCCCGGACTCGGACTACTACGGCGGCTCCGCCCCGTCCTGGTCCGTTCGCCCGACGGTGGGGCCAGCCCCGACGATCACGCTGGATGCCTGAACGCCAGGGCGGGACCAGGACGGTTCCCGTGTTCACTACCGATTCGCTCGACGGAGGAGGAGCCCGACTTTGTCCCTGCAGCATCGCCACGGCTACCCCGCAGCACTTCGCCGTGGCCTCCGGCCGAACCACCCATGGATCGACCCGGAGTTCCCCGACCCGGACAACAACAGCCCGAACGGGTGCGCACTGCTCCCGGCCCACATCCACCAGGTTCAGGGCCGGTTCGGTTTTGAGGGACTTTCAGCCGCCGGTTCCTCGCGTACTCCTTTCCGTCACGCTTGCCGGACCCGCACCGTCTGGTAGTACCAGCACGCCCCGGCTTTGTCAGGACTGCTCCCGCCCTCCCCGGCACCTCCCGGATCAGGCTGTCCTCAGCTTCACCGTCCTGCTGCGACAGGATCAGTGGCGGTGGTCTCTCACCTCCGCTCGAATCGATAGCGCCTCACGGCGCACCGGATGGAACCCGAACGTGCGTTTCCACGTGGCGGCAGCGTTCTCCTTCTCCGAGTGGGCAACCGTGATCGTGGCATCGAAGTCGATCGCCAACTCCTGGGCCAGGTCCGGGCCTGCCCCGGCAGCC
>JAAYAH010000282.1 GCA_012719445.1 Actinomycetales bacterium
CCGTGGAACCCCGCCCACCCGACGCGACAGCCGGGCAACCAGCCTGCCCGAACCCCCAAGACCAGCCCCGACCACCAGCGACGATCAAGGAATCGGCATCCACGCCGCGCTACTCGCGGATCTGGGTATGAGTAGAGCGGCGGCAACGGCCATTCCGGTTCTCTGTCGCCGCCGTCCTATCTCATTGCCTCAAGTGATGTCTCTAGGTGATGAGACGTTAGTTGATACAAAGTCACGTCGCGGTTCGCCCTGCCACGGCCCGGGAGAGCGTCCGGTGTCTGGTGGTACTCGGCCGGGCCAGCCATGGCACCCGGCTCGCCTGCCAAGATCGCGGATCGTGCCCTTCGCACCGCCCGGGCCCATGCCCCGGGCGGTGAGTCAGCGTGCCTCGCTCGCCGTCGTGTCCTTTCCGGGTTCACGAGAGACAACGGGTTCAGGAGAGACAATGGTTCGTCCGTCTCCTGACGCGCTCGGCTGTCACGGTCAGTCCGCCGGCGCGCCCCGGGCGAGCCAGCCGCTCACCTCCGCACGCAGGTGATGTCCCGCGCGCTCCAGGATCGCCAGGCTCTCGGAGCCCCGGTTGCCGGCCGCCACCAGGTCGCCGCGGGCGGCCGAGACGCGGGCGAGCCCGTAGAGGGCCTGAGCCGTCTCGACGGGATCGCCCGCCCGGCGGGCGACGGCCAGGGCCTCGGTGAACGCGTCGTCCGCCGCATCGAGGTCCTTCTCCCGCAGGTGGAGCCGGCCCCAGGCGATCTGAACCCGGGGGACGAGGACCGCGATGCCGAGCCGCCGCGCCAGGGCGAGACCCTCGGTCAGCCGTGCGGCGGCCTCGACGTACCTCTCGCGCCCCAGTTCGGCCAGGCCCAGCGTGCACAGGACGAAGACGCGGGGGAGCGCGAAGCCGGTGTGGCGCACCACGTCGAGGGCGTCCTCCAGGCAGGCCACCGCGGCCTCGACGTCCCCGCGCTCGCAGAGGACGTATCCCGCCGACAGCAGGGTCTCGGCGAGAAGCCTCGGCCGGCCGAGGCGTCCGGCGATCCCGCGGCTCTCCGCAAGGCAGGCGTCGACCTCGGCCGGGTCGCCGCCCCGCTCGGTGATGCTCGTGGCGAGCGCGGCGAGCAGGAGGCAGGTGAGGCCGGGATCCCGCATCCGTCGGGCGAGGGACAGGCCCTCTCGCGCGAAGGCCTCCGCGGAGTCGAGGTCGCCGCGGCGTCGCGCGACCGCGCTCAGACCGTCCAGCAGTTGGCAGATCGCGTCCCGCTGGTCGAGGTCGCGCGCCTGCGCCAGCGCCTGCCGGAGGCACCGTTCCATCGTCTCGATGTCGCTGCGGTAGTAGGCCGCGAGGCCGAGGTACCCGACGATGACGACCGCCGCGTTCCTCAGCGACTCGTCCCGGCGGGTCAGTTCCAGCCCGGCCGTCAGCTGCTCCTCGGCGGCGCCCAACTGCCCGGCGTGGATGAACACGAGCCCCAGCCGGCAGCGCAGGTCGGCCTCCGCGGCGCGGTCGCCGAGCGCCGCTGCCGCGTCGATCGCGCGACCCAGGTGCAGCGTCGCCTGCGGGTGGAGCCCCAGGACGTCGAGGTAGGAGGCCACCGCGCCGGCGCCGCGGACCAGTTCGGCTGACCGCCCCTGGCGGAAGGCCTGCTCGAGTGCGGCGAGGAGGTTCGAGCACTCGGCGTCGAGGGCGGCGACGTCGTCCTGGTGGTCCTCGGCGAACCGGACGAAGAAGGAGACCATGCGGGCCGAGGGCTCGCCGTCGGGCGCGCCCTCCAGGGCGAGGTCCCGGAGCAGGGGATGCAGCCGGTACCGGTCCGGGTGCCCGGACTGGACCAGCGAGAGGGCGTACAGGCTCCGCAGTCGGCGAGCGGCCAGGTCCCGATCGAGGGCGGCGACCTGTGCCGCGGCGTCCAGATCGAAGTCCTCACCGGCGAAGGCGCCGAGCGCGTGGAAGTAGCCCTGCTCCTCCGGCGAGAGGCGGTCGTAGCTCAGCCCGAACGAGAGCCGGACGCTCCGATCCTCGTAGACCAGCTCGGACAGCCGGTCGCTCTCCCGCCGCAGCAGCGAGAGGAAGTCCGACGCCGACCAGCCCGGCTCGTGCGCCATCCGGCTGGCGGCGATGTCGACCGCGAGCGGCAGGTCCCCGAGCAGTGCGGCGACGGCCTCCAGGGACTCGCGCTCCTCGAGCGTCCTCGCCTCTCCCAGGTAGCCGGCGAACAGGTCGAGCGACTCCTCTCGCCGCTCGAACGCGCCCAGGTGGACGCGCCGGGCGGCCCGCGTCACCGCCAGATCCTGCCGCCGGGTGGTGATCAGGGTCACGCACGACCCCGTCGGCGGCAGGAGCGGCTCGGCCTGACCGCTCGTCTCCACGTTGTCCAGGACGATCAGGGCGCGCCTGTCGGCCAGCAGCTCCCGCACCACCCGGCTGCGGCTGTCGAGGTCGCGGTACTCGCCGACCCCGACGCCGTAGGCTCGCGCGAACGAGCTGAGGACGGCCAGGGGGTCTGCCCTGTCCAGGCGCGCCCACAGGACGCCGTCGGGGAAGCACGGGCGCAGCGTGTAGGCGAGGTGCGCCGCCAGAGCCGTCTTGCCGGCACCGGCGATGCCGTGGAGGCTGCACAGCCGGGCCGGTGAGGGGCCGAGCACGGCCTCCCTGATGAGCTGGATCTCGTGCTGGCGGCCGACGAACCGCGGCAGGTCCGCGACGGCCTGGAACGGTGACTGTCCGAGCCGTCGCTCGACGACCTCTGCCCACGGCGCGAGCAGGCGCCGGTCCTCCCCGTCGGGTGCCTGGCCGAGCAGCTGCGCGATCCCCGGATGACGGGCCGCCAGCAGCACCCGGGTCGCGTCGGCCTCGTCGAGGCGGAGTGCGGCGGCCACCCGTACCAGGTCCCGCCAGTCCCTCGGCCGCGCGACGACGCCCTCGAGCCAGTGGGCGATGGTCCGTTTGGGGACGCCGGACAGCGTGGCGAGCTGGCCCGTCGAGTAGCGGGAACCGGCGACGCAGGATCCGAGCACGTCAGCGAACGCGGCCCCCGTGGGAGGCGGCATGGGCCCTCCGAGTGGCACGAACTGGCCCGGATCGATCCTCGACGGGCCCCGGCACGCAGGCGGAGCCTAAGGACCTGCTGGTGGGCTGTCAAAGCGCGCCACGCGTGCCCGACCTCCTCTTCCCGTGCTCGGAGAACTGATGCTCGTGCTCGTCCGCACCGCCCTCGTCCTGCTCGTCGGTTGCGCCGGGATGGCTCCGGGACTGATCGACCCGTCGGCTGCCGCACCTCCGTCCGGTGTCCCGGCCCGTACCGGCGGGGTGGCGGCGACGTCGGCGGCTCCCTCCCTCGACGCGGCCGAGGTGCAGGCCTTCTTCGACGACTACCTCGGTACGCGGATGGCGGAGGCACATGTGGCCGGGGTCACGGTCTCCGTCGTCGACGCCGGCCGGGTGCTGTTCGAGAAGGGGTACGGCTACGCGGACGTCGCCCGGAAGGTGCGCGTCGACCCCCAGCGGACCCCGTTCGTCCTCGGATCGCTCAGCAAGGTCTTCACCTGGACCGCCGTGCTGCAGCTGGTCGAGCAGGGCAGGCTCGACCTGGACGCGGACGTCAACACGTACCTGGACTTCGCGATCCCGGACACCTATCCCCAGAAGATCACGCTCGACAACCTCATGGCCCACAACGCCGGCTTCGAGGAGTCCCGGTACCAGCAGATGAAAGCCCCGGGAGAGACCCCGGAAGCACTGGGGACGTGGGTGAGGACCCACATTCCCGATCGCATCCGGCCTCCGGGCCAGTTCAGCGCGTACGCGAACTACAACGCGGCCCTGGCCGGGTACATCGTCGAGCGGGTGTCCGGGACGACCTTCGACGACTACGTCGAGAAGAACATCCTCACCCCGCTCGGCATGGAGCGCACGACCTCGCGGCAGCCGGCGCCGGACCCGCTCGCCAGGGACATGACGAAGGTCTATGCGTACGAGGACGGGACCTACCGGTCGCAACCCGGCTACGACGTCACCCTCAACGCCGCTCCGGCCGGATCGGTCCGCGGCACCGCCGCCGACATGGGTCGCTTCATGCTCGCCCACCTCGACGACGGCCGGTACGACGGCAGGGCCGTCCTCCGGCCGGAGACCGCCCGGCTCATGCACAGCCGGAGCTTCGCCCACGACCCGCGTGTGAACGGTATGGCGCACGGCTTCTGGGAGATGGACATGAACGGTCAGCGCGTGATCGGGCACGCGGGATCGCACTTCATCTGCAACAGCCTGTTGATGCTGCTGCCGGAACGCGGACTGGGGGTCTTCGTCGCCGCGAACAGCCTGGGGTCGATGGACTTCGTCGGCCCGATGACCTTCAACGACTTCGAGCGGGCGTTCCTGGACCGGTTCTTCCCGCGGACGCTGCCAACGGTCACCCCACCGGCGGACTGGTCCTCCCGGGCCGGCCGATTCACCGGCACGTACGCCCTCACCATGGGGCGGTCCGAGTCCTCCCCGGACAAGCTCCTCTCGATGCTCATGACCGTCGACGTGAAGGCGGATGCGAAGGGTCTCGTCGTGCCCTATCTGGACGACGCCCACTTCGTCCAGGTGGAGCCGCTCGTGTTCCGGCAGGTCGACACCGACGCGCTGCTCGTCTTCCACGAGGACGGTTCCGGGAACGTCACGCAGGCCTTCCTGAGTCTGTACCCGCAGACGGCACTCCTCAGAGCGGGCAGGACCCGGACGGCGGGCTTCACCGCAGTGCTCCTGCTGCTGTGGCTGGTCCTCTTCCTCAGCTTCGAGATCGCGGCCGGTGTCCGCCTGGTCCTCACCCGCCGGCGTCGTGAGCCCACATCGAGCACCCGGCTGGAACGGGCGGCGCAGGGGATCGGCGGGCTCGCGGGCGTGCTGACGCTGATCGTGGTCGTCATCAGCGTGACGACGGTCATGGACGCCTACGCCGTGTACACGGGCGACCTGCCGATGTGGACCCCGGTGCCGCTGCTGTCGGTCCTGGCCGCGTCGGCGACGCTGGGGATGCTCTGCCTCTCGGGCCTGCTCTGGTACCGCCGCCACTGGGGCATGGTCAGGCGGATCCACTACACGCTGTTCGCGCTGAGCTCCCTCGGCGTCGTCTGGATCATGTATGCGTGGCGGATCCTGGGGGTCGACTACTGACGGACTTCGCCCCGGCCGGTGGCGTGACGTCAGACACGGCGGTCACCGGACCGGTTGATGGCGCGCCGCAGGCGGGCGATGTCCTTCTTGGGTCGCTCCTGCTCCGCGCGCAGCCGCGCGTCGGTGCGGGAGGCGGCGTAGGCGTTCTCGCGCAGCAGCCGGTGGTAGCTGTCGAGGCGCCGCCGGGTGATGCGACCGGACTCGACGGCGGCCAGGACGGCGCAGTCCGGCTCGGCGGTGTGGGCGCAGTCGGCGAAGCGGCAGCTCCCGGCCAGTTCGGTGATCTCGGCGAAGGTCTGGTCAAGACCCTCGTCGGCCTCGTGCATGCCCACGCCGCGCAGGCCGGGGGTGTCCAGCAGGACCCCGCCGTGGGGCAGCGGCAGCAGCTCCCGCCAGGCGGTGGTGTGGCGGCCCCTGCCGTCGCTCTCGCGGATCGCGCCGGTGGCCAGGCGGTCCTCGCCCAGCAGCCGGTTGCCGAGGGCGGACTTGCCGACGCCCGAGGGACCGAGCAGGACGACCGTGCCCGACAACGTGGCCGCGAGCGCGTCTGTGCCCTCGCCGGTCGCGGCGCTGGTGACCAGCACCTCCACTCCCGGCGCGACCTCGGCCACCTCGGCCGCCGCCCGCCGGGGGTCCGCGCACAGGTCGGCCTTGGTGAGCACCACGACCGGGGTGGCGCCGCTCTCCCAGGCCAGGGCGAGCATCCGTTCGATCCGCCCGTGCCTGAGCGGATTGGCGAGGGAGACGGCCACCGCCACGGTGTCGACGTTCGCCGCCAGGACCTGGCTGTGGGACGTGCGCGAGGCGGTGGAGCGGACCACGGCGGTCCGTCGCTCCAGAACCGCCGCGACGGTGGCAGAGGTGGCCGGGGTGGCCGGCCGCAGCGCCACCCAGTCACCGGTGCACGGCGTCAGCCCGTCCTCGGCGTCCGGCGTGGGAGGAACCGTCGCCCGGACCGGTCCGACCTCGGCGGCGACGTCGCAGCGGCCGCGTTCCGCCCGCACGACCCGGCCGGGAACCAGCCCGTCGGCGCGGAAGGGTGCGAAGGAGCGCTCGCGTTCCTCGTCCCAGCCGTAGTCGGCCGGAGTCAGGACCCGTGCGGGAGGGGAGGGATCGGGTTGGTGAGAAGCAGCGCCGTGAGAAGCGGGTTGGTGGGATGCAGGGTGGTGAGACATCGCGGAGACCCTTCGGAAGGGGCCCCTCCGGACGGCACCTGCGACCAGGAACTCCCTCGAGGAGGGAGAAGGCAGGTGCGGGTCAGGACGAGGCCTGGAAAGTGAGGATGACCCGGGCACTGCGCACGGCAGCGGTCTCCACGACAGTCACCAACCCACCTCCTTCGATCTCCGCAGCGGCCCGGTCATCAACAGTCCGGTCGTCGCTGCGCTGGGCACGGTAACAGACGCTGCCGTCGCCGAGCCGCCCGCCGGTTCACCGAGCCCAGCCCGGCTGTTCACCGGACTCCGGCCCTTCGGAGGGGAACGATCGGTTCGTTCGGGTCGGATTTGTGACGGGCGTCACGGTGGTACGGGGGGTCAGCTCCCTGCCGCGCTCCGGGTGCGGCGGGGGAGACTTCCAGGACGCGGAGCCGCCGACGGGAGGAGCGCGCCGTGGCTGACGGGAGTGGGCGGACCCCATGGGTCCCGCCCCGGTGGTTCGTGGTGTTCGCCTGGCGGGTGCACCGGGCCCTGTTCAGGGTCACCGGCGGTCGTCGTGGCATCTGGCTGCCACGGGACCGGCGCTGGGGCGCGCTGCGGCTGACGACCGTCGGACGCCGCAGTGGTCAGGAGCGGTCGGTGATTCTCGCCTACTTCGAGGACGGTCCGAACCTGGTCGCCCTGGCCATGAACGGTTGGGGCGAGGGGGAGCCGGCGTGGTGGCTGAACCTCCAGGCCGATCCCCGGGCGCGGGTCCAGCTCGCCGGCGGGGTCCGTGCGGTGCTCGCCCGGGCCGCGACCGGAGCGGAGCGGGACCGGCTGTGGGACCGGTGGTGCTCCTTCGACGCCAAGCTCGACGACTTCGCCCGTCACCGGTCGACGGAGACCACTGTGGTCGTCCTCGAGCCGGTGCCCGTCTCCGGCTGACGTCGTCGGCTCCCCGCCGAGGGGACGCCGTCGGTGCGGTGACCCTGTGAGAGCGGCATCGCACGCCCGGTACCCCCCTGACGTGGTGCGGGCCAGGGTGGGCGGGGCCGAGCTCCCGATCGCAGGACACCGATGCGGACCGGTGCCCCGCGGACTGCTCCCGGGTCGTTCACCCGGACGGCTGTGACGTCGTCCGCATCCGGCGTCGGAGGCTGACGGTCACCCGAGGGTGTGTCAGAGTCGGTGCGGTTCTGATCAACTCCTGCCGCTGCCGCTGCCGCTGCCGCTGCCGCTGCCGCTGCCGCTGCCGCTGCCGGTGGGCCATTCCCGCCCGTCGTCGCCGTACCGCCCTCTGCGGGCGGTCCCGGTGGACGCCTGTCGGCGGTGGGGCGGGGCCGGAGGGGCGCACGGACAGGTGCCGGGAGGAGATGCGTTGTTCGGTCTGATCACGCCGTGCCAACGGGCGATGGGTGCGGAGTTGGGTGCGCGCTACCGCGAGGTCATGTGCGGCACGTGTCTCGCCCTGGACGCCGGGGCGGGGCACGCCGCGCGGGCCGCCGTGACCACCGACGTCCTCGTTCTCGGCCTGCTCTGCGAGGACCTGGCGGAGGCAGGCGGGCGGCACCGGCGGGTGGACGGCGGGCGGTGCCCGTTGAGGGGTATGCGTCGGGCGCCGGTCCTGGACCCGCAGTCGGCCCTCGCCCGGTTCCTCGCTGCGGTGTGCGTCCAGGTCCTGCAGATCGGCCTGGGAGATCACGCGGCCGACCGGGACCGCGGAGCGCTGGGGGCCCGGCTGCTCCGACCGGTCGTCGGCCGGTGGTCCCGCCGGACGACGGACGCCGCGCCGGTCACGACCACGGTGGTTGCCGGGCTCCGCGAGTGCGCCGAACGGGACCGGCGGACGGAGGGGACGCCGGGCCTCACCGTCGAGGAGTACCTGGAGGCGACCGAGGACGCCTTCGCCCAGGTCTTCGCCGCGGTGGCCGACCTCGTCGGGCGCGAGGGGATCGAGCACGACCTGCAGGTCGTCGGGCGCCGCTACGGCCGGATCGCCGTCCTGGTCGACGCCCTGGACGACCATGCGAGGGACCGCAGGCGGGGGTCCTTCAACGTCCTGGCCGCCGGCCTCCCCGACGCCGATCCGGACGAGTGCGTCCTGACGGCCGGGCGTCTGCTCACGGCCGCCCTCGACGACCTCGGGCGACTGCTCGACCGGCTCGGGGTCGGACACCGCGGCGCGGCGGGTCACCTGCTGCACCACGCCCTGTCCCGGCGGGTGGCGCTGGCCGTCGCCTCCTTCCGTGACCGGTACCACCTCGACCAGCCCCGGGCGACCGGGCGACGGCGCGACCGGCACGCCGTGCGGGCCGCACTCGTGGGTCTGACGGGCCTGGCGCCGGTGCTCGGTCTCGCTCCGGTGCGGGACACGACGGCCGCCTGCTGCGGGTGCGGGGCGCGGTTCTGCGCCACCGGGTGCTGCCCGGACGGTTGTGCCGACGACGACGGCGGCAGGCCACCGGAGCGGGTCACCGTCCGGCAGTGCTGTCTGTTCCGCTGCGTGACCTGCTGCTGTTGCTGCTGCACGGGGGACCTGTCCGCCTGCTACACCTGCGAGGGCTGCTGCTGCTCCGAGGACGGCTCCAAGAACGCCAAGAGGCCGGTGACGAGGGACGACGACCACGTGACCTGGCGGGTCGAGGACCTGCCGGCTCCACCGCAGGATCACGATCCGACGCCGCCGCCGGGTCCGTGGCCGGGAGGTCCGACCCACCGGGACGGATAGCCGGCCGGGAGGACGGCGGGCCCTCCGCCCGCCCTCGGGCCCGGATGCGCGGGCGGAGGTCGTCCCGGGCCGCGACCATGCGCCGCACCCGCGTCGGCAGGCGGCCCGGGGTCAGGATCCCGCGGACCAGTCGGCGAACGAGCGGTTCCAGACGGTGATGCCGTTGCCCCACTCCAACGGTCGTCGCCCGCCCTTGTACTCCACCACGTCACCGATCGTCGAGTGGTCGTACAGCCACTTGGCGTTGGCCATGCTCATCCCGGTACAGCCATGGCTGACGTTGGCGCTCCCGTGCGAGGCTGCGGACCACGGGGCCGCGTGCAGGAACTCGCCGCTCCAGGTCAGCCGCATCGCGTAGTCGACGACGAGGTTGTAGTACTCCGGGTCGTCCTTCTCGATGCCCGTGGACCGGGCGTCCATCCGGTGCTTGCGCTCGCGGGTCATGATGACCTTGATCCCGTTGCGGGTCTCGAACGACTTCTTCCCGGTGGTGATCGGGATCCTCCTGATCACGGCCCCGTTGCGGCGGACCGTCATCGCGTGCCGGTCGATGTCCACGGTGCTCACCATCGCCGAACCGATCCGGAAGCTGCTCCGGTCGTCGGTGGTGCCCCACGTCCCGGATGCCACCTGCACCCCGCGGAGGTCCGAGCTGACCGTCACCCGGGTGCCCGCCGGCCAGTACCGCCGGGGCCGCCACTGCACCTGGGTCGAGGAGGTCCAGCGCCACGCGCCGACCACCGACGGGGTGGACCGGACCGTCAGGGCCGCCTGGGCGGCCTTCCGGTTCGTGACGGCATGGCTGAACGTGACCGTCACCGGCATGCCGACCCCGACCACCTGGCCGTTCCAGGGCTGGACCGTTGTCGACACCTCGGCCTGGGGGGTGAGGGTGCGGAAGGTGACCATGGTCCGGTGCTCGCCGCCGTCGACGTCGAGGGCGACGACGGTCAGCCGGTAGGCCGTGGACGGCTCCCACGGCCCCGTGGCCTTCCACCCCGTCGCGCTGCGGTTGAGACGGCCCCTGGTGGCCTTCCCGTCACGGGCTCGCAGGGAGATCCTGCTCAGCCGGCCGTCACGCACCCGGACGACGACCGGCCGGTCGAGCCGGACGTCCGTCGACCCCGCAGCGGGGGACACCGAGACCTTCGGCGGGGTGACGGTCGGGGACGCCGCCGCGTTCACCTGCTCGGCGTCGAGGCCTCCCGTACTGTCAGCCCTGGTGCCCCCGGCGGAGGGGGAACAGGCGGCCAGCGCCAGGACCAGCGAGCCAACGACAGCGGCCCTGATCCCGGCCGCAACACCACCCCGCACGACACATCTCTCTTCCCTGACACGGGTCCAGCGCCGAAGACCCACACACCATGACACCGGAAGACACGCTCGGGCCGCCTCCCCAGGTTGTCTCCGGAGGGAGTCTGCCTCAGCGGAGCCTCACCGGGATGCCCGTTCGGCGAATAAGGGTCCCAGGACCCAGCGGGGGACCCAGAGGGGGCATGGTCTGGGCCAGGTGTGGAACCCAGAAGAGTCCGGTGTGGAACCCGGAGGGGGACCCGGCAGGGGCCGTCTCCGCGGGACTCCTCCTGGTCAACCGCACTATACGCGCGTATCGTTTCCTGTACGCATGAACAGCAGGGTGCGGCCGGCGTGATGACCAGGTGGGGCGGCAATGTCCGTGGGCAGGACGTTCCGGGGTACTCCCCTCGACGACCTGACCGCCCGGGCGCGGATCCGCGAGGCCGCCAGGGAGCAGTTCACCGAGCACGGCTTCGAACGGGCCACCATCCGGGGCATCGCGGCCGCGGCCGGGGTCTCGCCCGGGTTGGTCCGGCACCACTTCGGCTCGAAACAGGAGCTTCGGGACGCCGTCGACGCCCACGTCCTGCAGGAGATCCACCGGCTCGGTGCCGAGATCGCGCGGGACGGTGACCGGGGCGACCTCGGGCCGTCCATCGTCTCCCGGACCGCGATCCGCCCGTACCAGGGCTACCTGGCCCGGGCCCTCGTCGACCGGTCCCCGATCATCGCGACCATGTTCGACCAACTGGTCGACGTCACCGAGCCGTGGATCGCCTGGGCCGACGCCGACCGAGGGGACCCGCCCGTCGTCGACCGGAGGACCAGGGCCGCGGTGCTCAACGCCATGGCCCTCGGCGTCCCCCTGCTGCACGCGCACCTGTCCCGGGTCCTCGGCGTCGACGTGTTCTCCCCGGAGGGGGACCGGTTGATCGCCCTGGCCCTGCTGGACCTCTACTCGCACGCCCTTCTCAGCCCCGAGCTCGCCGCGTCGGCCAGGGCGGGGCTGGAGGCCGGTACCCCGGAGCCCGCCGGGTGACCGGCAGCACACCCCGGCGCGAGCCGCCGCTGTCCCGCACCGGGACCTCGCTCCGGCCGGTCGTCCACCCTCATCCTCGAGGAGTTCCCATGACCCACGCGATCACCGTCACGGGCCTGGTCAAGATCTTCGGCTCGACCCGGGCCCTCGACGGCCTCGACCTCTCGGTCCGGTCCGGGGAGGTCCACGGCTTCCTCGGGCCCAACGGCGCAGGGAAGACCACGGCGATCCGGATCCTGCTCGGGCTGATCCGGGCGGACGCCGGCTCCGCCCGGCTGCTGGACGGCGACCCGTGGAACGAGGCGACGACCCTGCACCGGCGGCTGGCCTACGTGCCCGGTGACGTCACGCTGTGGCCCGGCCTGACCGGCGGGGAGGTGATCGACCTGCTCGGCCGGTTGCGCGGCGGGCTGGACCGCCGCAGGCGGGACGCCCTGCTGGAGCGCTTCGACCTCGACCCGACGAAGAAGGGCCGGTCCTACTCGAAGGGCAACCGGCAGAAGGTCGCCCTCGTCGCCGCGCTGGCGTCCGAGGTGGAGCTGCTGCTGCTCGACGAGCCGACCTCGGGCCTCGACCCGCTGATGGAGGCGGAGTTCCGCCGGGTCGTCCTCGAGGACCAGCGCAACGGGCGGACGGTGCTGCTGTCCAGCCACATCCTCAGCGAGGTCGAGGCGCTGTGCGACCGGGTCACCATCATCCGCGACGGCCGGGCCGTCGAGACCGGTGCCCTTGCCGACCTCCGGCACCTCACCCGCACCTCGATCCAGGCGGAGCTGGCGCGTCCCGTGACCGGTCTCGCCGAGCTGCCCGGCGTGCACGACCTCGTGGTCCGCAACGGTCACGTCGGCTTCACCGTGGACACCACGGCCCTGGACACCGTGCTGTCCCGCCTCGCCGAGGCCGGGGTCCGCAGCCTGGTCAGCCAGCCGCCGACCCTGGAGGAGCTCTTCCTCCGGCACTACGGCACGGAGGCCGGGCAGGCCGGCCCCGATCCGGCGTCGGGGGTCTCCCGGTGAGCGCCCTCACCGGTACCCGCGAGCTGGTCCGGCTGGCCCTGCGCCTGGACCGGGTCCGGCTACCGATCTGGGTCCTCGGTATCGCGGTGCTGCCGATGACGGCCGCGGCACAGTACCTGGAGCTGTATCCCACCGAGGAGTCGATCCGTGAGGTCGGCGGGTTCACCTCCAGCACCTCCCTCGTCGCCCTCTCCGGGCCGATGTTCCGGGTGTCGGTCGGCGGCCTCACCGCCTGGAAGACCCTGGTGACGGCGCTCGTCCTGGTCGGGCTGATGAGCCTGTTCACGGTGGTCCGGCACACCAGGGCCGAGGAGGAGACCGGTCGCCTGGAACTCGTCGGTGCCGTCGTCGTCGGCCGGCTCGCCCCGCTCACCGCCGCCCTGCTCACGGCGGGGCTGGCGAACCTCGCCGTCGCCCTGCTGACGGCTCTCGGGCTGCTCGGCACCGGACTGCCGGCGGCAGGCGCCGTGGCGATGGGACTCGCGGTCGGGTCCTTCGGAGTCGTGCTCACCGCGGTGGCCGCGGTCGCCGTCCAGCTCACCGAGGGATCGCGCGCGGCGAACGGGATCGGTGCCGCCGTCCTCGGTGGTGTCTACCTGCTGCGGGCCGTCGGCGACACCGGACCGGTCTGGCTCAGCTGGCTGTCGCCCCTCGGCTGGGCCATGCGCATCCGGCCGTACGCGGGGGAGCGGTGGTGGCCGCTCGGGCTGGTCGCCGGCCTCGTCGTGGTGCTCTGCTGCCTGGCCTACGTCCTCGCCGGTCGACGCGACCTGGGCGCAGGCATGCTGCCGCAGCGGCCCGGCCCCGCCGTCGCGGCTCCCGGGCTGCGCAGCGCCCTCGCCCTGGCCTGGCGGCTGCACCGGGGCACCCTCGTGGGCTGGGTGATCGCCATGGCCCTGGCCGGCGCGATCATGGGTGGAGCCGCCGCAGGTCTCCCGGAGGCCTTCGGGAGCAACCGGCAGGTCGCCGACGTGATGGCCCGGATGGGTGGCAGCAAGGGGCTCGTCGACATGTACCTGGCCACGGTGTTCGGCATCATCGGCCTCACCGCGGCGGCCTACACCGTGCAGGCGACGCTCCGGCTGCGTGCCGAAGAGGCCGGTGGTCGGGTCGAGCCGCTGCTCGCGACGGCTGTCCCCCGGACCCGGCTGGCGCTCAGCCATCTGGGCATCGCCCTGCTCGGGACGGCCGTGCTGCTCGCCGTGTCCGGCCTCTGCGCGGGGCTCGGCTACGGGATCCAGGTCCACGACGTCGGGGGACAGGTGCCGCGGCTGCTCGCCGCGGGGCTGGTGCAGTTCCCGGCCGCGGGGGTCATCGCCGGGCTCGGGACGGCGCTGTTCGGCCTCGTGCCCCGGGCGAGCCAGCTCACCTGGGCCGCTCTCGTCGCCTGCCTGGTGCTGCTCGAACTGGGCGCCTTGCTGGGCCTGGACCAGTGGGTCGTGGACGTGTCCCCCTTCGCGCACGTCCCGAAGCTGCCGGGGAGCGCCGTGGAGACCGCCCCCCTGGCCTGGCTCGTCGCCGTGTCGGTGGTGCTGGTCGGTGTGGGCCTTGCCGGCTTCCGGCGGCGCGACGTCCGCTGACCGGTCTCCGGTCGGTAAAGGCCCTGCCGGTCTCCGGCGGTGCGGCGTCCGCTGACCCGTCTCCGGTGGCACGCCGACCCGCGGGCGGGGAGGCCCTCACTCCGGGGCCTCCTCGACCGGGGCGGCGTGGCTCATCGGCGGAGCGAGCCGCTGCCGTCGCCGTGCGGGCCCGCGCCGGGTGATGACCGGGCTCACGGCCGTCGCGGTCTGGGGCGACAGGTTCCCGGCCAGGGACCGGCCGCCGCACAGCAGGATCACCAACCCCGCCATCGCCCAGACGGGGTAGACGTTCGCCCTCGTGATCAGGGCGATCGCCGTGTCGGTCAGGTCGGGGAACAGGGGGAACAGGATCCCGGCACCGGTCATCGCGTGGAACAGGACCGCGAGCGGGAGGCTGCCGTTCGTGTTGTTGAAGATCCAGGTCATCAGGATGGTCAGGCCGATCGTGAACACGAGGTAGAACGCGACAGCCCCTACGGTCACCGGGCTGCCGCTGATCAGGGTCCCGCTGGGCGCCCAGAAGGCCGGGAGGTGCCAGAACGTCCACACCACCCCCAGGATCACGCTGCTGGTGAGGGCGGTGTGCCGGCTCTGGAGCGCGGGCAGGGCGTACCCCCGCCAGCCCAACTCCTCGCCGAGAGGGCCGAAGGGCAGTGCCAGCAGGGGGAGGCCGAGCACGAGCGGCCACTGACCGGGGTCGAACCGGCCGAGGGAGTGTCCCTGCACGACGTGGCTGGTCATCGCCACCGCGAGGGCGAGCGGGGGAGCGGCGAGGACCACCAGGTACCAGCGGAGGCCGACCCGCCAGATCCGGAACCTGGAGAACAGGGTGCCGACGGCGGCCCGGCCGCCCTGGACGGCGGTGACCACCACGGCCGCCACCGACGGTCCGTACGAGCCCACCAGGGCCACGAGCAGCAGCCACCACGGCGCCTCGTCCGGGTCGCAGCCGAGTCGCCAGGCGAGGACGGCCGGGATCCACAGCACCCAGGAGAAGGCGTAGCTGACGACGACCTGGGACAGCAGGGGGTGGCGTCGGACGCGGGCTCGCATGGTCGCTCCTTCGGTCGCCAGCGATCCTCGTCCGGTGCGTCGCTGCGGACGATGAGGTGTCCCTCCGTCTTCCGGGAGGTGGCCCCCCCGTCCGGGAGTGGGGCCTGCCCCCCGGACCGTCCGGTTCGGCGGTCGACGTGCGCCGTCCGGTCGCCGAGCGCCGCCGTGCTCGCCTCCTCGGCCAGGGACCCTCCCGGGGGTGCCGCTCGACGCGCACCGCGGCGGCTCCGGTGTCAGGGTGGCCACGACCGTCCGAGGACGCGGGGAACACGACGACGGGATTCGTCCGGGAGAGGTGTCGATCCGAGGGCATCCCGTTCGTCGTGAGGTGAGGGCAGCCACCGACCGCCCTCGCCTCCACCCCCACAACCCCCCCCACAACCCGACAGGGAGAGCCACCATGACGCAGTACCTGCTGGCCGTGTACGGCGACGAGGCCGAGTTCGCGAGCGTGACCCCGGAGGACATGCAGCGCCTCTACCGCCAGGTCGACGAGTTCAACGCGGAGTTGAGGGCGAGCGGCTCCTGGGTCTTCGCCAACGGGCTCCACCCGTCGAGCACCGCGACCGTGGTCCGGGCCACCGACGGTTCGGTCGTGACCACCGATGGTCCCTACCTGGAGACCACGGAGAAGCTCGGCGGCTTCTGGATCATCGAGGTGCCTGACATCGACGCCGCCCTCGACTGGGCGGCGAAGGGGTCGAAGGCGTGCGAGGGTCCCGTCGAGGTCCGCCCGTTCCAGGACGAGCCCGTCTGAGGTCCCGGGCGCCCCTCGGCCGGGCCGACACCCTCGACAGGGCCGAGACCGCTACGTCTCCTCGGCGACCTTCCTGGCACGGGCTGCCCCCGCCCTGGCCGGGCGCGCCGGTGCCTCGCCCTGCCAGAGCCGGGTGCCGGGACCGGAGCCCTCCGGAGGCTCGGCACCCGTCACGAGCACCCTCGGGGTGCTGTCGGACATGACCAGGCCGTGCTGCTTGCAGGCGTCGATGCAGACGCCGCAGGTGATGCAGCGCAGGTCCTCGATCGCGAACGTCCGCTCCTCGCGGGACACGTGCAGGGCGAGGGTCGGACACCTCTTGGCGCACAGCCCGCAGAAGTTGCACACCTCGAGGTCGAACCGGATCGACCCGCGCAGGCCGTCCACCGGGGGACGGACCTCGGTGGGGTAGCGCCTCGTCGCCGGGCGGGAGAACAGGTTCCGCAGCGAGCGCCGGACCATCGGGAGCTTGGCCAGTTCGATCATCTCAACGCTCCATGCAGCTGATGCAGGGGTCGATGGTGAGGATGATGTTGGGGACGTCGGCCAGGTCGCAGCCCTTCACCAGGGTGATCATCGCCGGGACGTTGGCGAAGGTCGGCGTCCGGATGCGGAACCGTTCCAGCATCTTGGTCCCGTTGGCCCGGAGGTAGTAGACGACCTCGCCGCGGGGCTGCTCCAGGCGCATGAAGGTCTCACCGGAGGGCCTGCCGCGGACGTTCACGCTGATTGCCTGGCCGTCGCCCTTCGGCATCCGTGCCACCGCCTGCCGGATCAGGTCGATCGACTGGGTGACCTCCCGCACCCGGACCAGGACCCGGGCAAGGCAGTCGCCCGCCTCCTCCACCACCGGGGTGAAGTCCAGCCGGTCGTACAGGTGCGTGCCGGTCGACCGCACGTCCTGGGCGAGCCCGGACGCCCTGGCCATAGGACCCACGACGTCGACGGCGCGGGCGTCGTCGGCCGACAGCACGCCGATCCCCTCGATGCGGTGCCGGATCGAGGGATCGGTCGCGAAGACCCGCGTCGTCTCCTCGAACGCGGTGCCCAGCTCCTGCAGTTTCTCCACGATGACCAGTAACTCGTCGTCGTCGATGTCCCGCCGGACGCCGCCGATGAGGTTCACCGAGAAGATGACCCGACCGCCGGTCGTCCGCTCGAAGATGTCCAGGATCTCCTCGCGCATCCGCCAGCAGTGCATGAACAGGTTCTCGAACCCGAAGGCGTCCGCGCCGAGGCCGAGCCACAGCAGATGGCTCTGGATGCGCGACAGCTCTGCCCAGATCACCCGGAGCCACCGGGCCCGCTCGGGAACCTCGACGGCCATGACGTCCTCGACGGCGGCGCAGTACCCCATGCCGTGCATGAAGCTGCAGATCCCGCAGATCCGCTCCGCGACGTACCCCATCTCGGTGTACTCGATCTTCTCCACCAGGGCTTCCAGGCCCCGGTGGATGTAGCCGATCGTCGGGACGGCGTCCACGACCTTCTCGTCGACCAGGACCAGGTCCAGGACCAGCGGCTCGGGGAGGACCGGGTGCTGGGGTCCCATCGGCAGAACGGTCCGCTTCATGGCCGGTCCCTCCGTGCTCCCGGTGGCGTCGCGCCGTCGGTGTCCGGTGACGCCGTCCCGGCCCCCGGCGACGTCGTCCCGCCGGCCCCCGGCGACGTCGTCCCGCCGGCCCCCGGCGACGTCGTCCCGCCGGCCCCCGGCGATGCCGTCCTGCCGCTCTTTGGTGATGCCTTGCCGTTCGCCTCGAGCCTCGCCCTGATGGCCGTGGGGGAGAAGGGCACCCTGCTCGCGGTCTTGTAGAGCTGGCCGCCGAGGTCGACGGCCATCCCGGTGACGTTGATCCCGAACAGCTCGCGCAGTTCGTTCTCGTAGAGGAACGCGGAGGCGAACGATCCGGAGACGCTCGGTACCTCGTCGGTGGGCAGGACCAGCTCCCGCAGGTGCTCGAACTCACCGCCCCTGGCGAAGGACCAGGTCACGTCGAAGGCGCCGTGCTCGTGGTCGTCCGTCGGCAGCAGGGGGGTCGCGTTGACGACCGCCAGCCGCCAACCCTCCTCCCGGTAGGCGGCGACCCTGGCCAGGAATGCCGGACCGTCCATCAGGCGCTCACCTTCCGTTTCCGCTCGAGGACCCCGATGCCCGCGATCACGGCGTCGATGATGGTCTCCGGCCGGGCTGCGCACCCCGGCGCGTAGACGTCGACGGGGATGACCTGGTCGATGCCGCCCTGGACGTTGTACGCCCTGGCGAAGATGCCGCCGGACACCGCGCAGGCACCGACCGCGACCACGACCTTCGGGTCGGGCATCTGGCGGTGCAGGTTCTGGATGATCTCGATGTTCCGCTCGTTGACGCTGCCCGTGACGAGCAGGATGTCGGCGTGCTTGGGGTTGCCGGTGTTGACGACCCCGAAGCGCTCGACGTCGTAGAGCGGGGTGAGGCAGGCGAGCACCTCGATGTCGCAGCCGTTACAGCTCGACCCGTCGTAGTGCAGGATCCACGGGGAGCGCCTGAGGTACGACATCACGTCACACTCCCACCACGTAGAGCGCCAGCAGGTTGCCACCGGCCAGCACGAGGGTCACCGCCCAGGCCGAGCGCAGGACGAGCTGCCACTTGGCCCGGGACGTCGAGTTGTCGACCAGGACCTCCAGGCCGTAGGCCACCACGAACGCCAGGATCCCGAGCGGCGCGCTCCAGTTGAAGAACAGCACGACGAAGACCGCGAGCAGCGCGCACTCGTACCAGTGGGCCAGCTCGACCCAGCCGAGCTGACGGCCGGACAGGTCGGAGGTCAGCCCGCGCACCAGCTCCTGGTGCGGATGGTGGTGGGTCGTCGAGATGTCGAAGGGCGACTTGCGGAGCTTGATCGTGATCACGAAGAGGAAGGCGAGCAGGGCGCCCGGCAGCTCCACGGCGACCCGCACCGGGGAGTCCATCACCCCGGAGAACGTGCTCTCCCCGGTGACCTTGCAGATCGCCGCCATCATGAGGATGAAGAAGGGCTCCGAGGCCAGCAGCACCACCAGTTCGCGCTCGGCGCCCACGTTGCTGTAGGGGGAGTCCGCCGAGCCCGCGGCGAGCACCAGGAACAGGGCCGCGAGGGCGAGCACGAACATGGCGAAGATCAGGTCGCCGCCACCGATGACGAGCACGCCCGCGAGAGCCATGAACACGACGTGCCCGATGAGCAGCGGCTCGGCGACCGGGTTGACCCGACGCACCCGCTTCTGGAACAGCTTGCCGACGTCGTAGAAGGGCTGCAGCAGTGGCGGGCCGACCCGCCCCTGCATCCGGGCGGAGACGATCCGGTCCGCGCCGGCCAGTAGTCCGCCGAGGACCGGGCCGAGCACGACGAAGACCAGGACGAGGAGGGCCGGGGTCATGCCGCCACCACCCATCCGACGACGGCCATCGCGACCAGGGCGAGACCGCAGACCAGTGATCCCGCGCGGAAGAGCAGCGCGCCGTCGACGACGTCGTCGAGGTAGTACCCGCGCAGCGTCACCGAGCGGGTGGCACCGAGCGCCGCGCCCATGGCGTGGTCGGGGCGGGTCGACCGTCCGCCGGCGTAGAAGTCGGCCTGGTCGAAGCCGCCGCGGCGCCAGGCCGACACCGCGAGGATCGGCAGGAACACCACGGCCAGCAGGGTCACCCCGACGACCACCGGGTCGACTCCCGCGGCGGCGTCACCGGACGGGAAGGCCGCCGCGGCATAGGGGCTGACCACGTGGTCGGAGAGGACGGCGAGCAGGGCCGTCACGGCGACGACCCCCACCGCGAGGGTGGTCTCGGTCACCCACTCGAAGCGGGTCACCCGCGACTCCAGCGCGCGCTCGACGGGGTCGACGGCCCGCATGGACAAGATCTTGATGAGCAGCTTGCCCCAGTAGAAGATCGTGAGAGAGCTGCCGAACGCCATGATCACGACGAACGCGGCCCCGGTCCAACCGGGCACCTCGAGGAACGCGCGGATCGCGGCCCACTTGGCGACGACCACGCCGAACGGGGCGATGAACATGCCGGCGATCCCGACCAGGGCCAGGGCGCTGACCCGGGGCATCCGGCTGAGCAGGGTGTCGAAGTACTCGACGTCCTTGGTGTGCAGCCGGTTCTCCAACGTGCCGACCACGAGGAACAGCAGGCCCTTCGCGAGCGCGTGGAAGATGACGATCATGGCGCCGACCCACACGGCCTGTGCGGTTCCCACCCCGGCGCAGCCGGTGACCAGGCCGAGGCTGCCGATGGTCGAGTAGGCAAGGATCTTCTTCGCGTTCTGCTCGGTGATCGCCACCGCGGAGACGAAGAGGAACGTGAGCAGGCCGATCCCGGCGACGAGCGTCCCGACGGTCGACCCGGTCATCGCGGGGGAGAGCCGCAGCAGCAGGAAGACCCCCGCCTTGACCATGGTGCTCGAGTGCAGCAGGGCCGAGGTCGGCGTGGGGGCGTACATGGCGCCGATCAACCAGTCCGAGAACGGCATCTGAGCGCTCTTGGTCAGGCCGGCGAGGGCGAGCAGGGCGACGGCGGCCAGCAGCAGCCCGCCGACGGGTTCGGCGGTCAACCGGGCCAGGTCCACCCCGCTCCGCTGCCCGGCGAGGATCAGAATGGCCAGCGAGAAACCCAGCCCTCCGATCATGTTCATGTTCAGGGCCCGGAACGCGTACCCGATGGTCTCGGTGGTCCGGGTGTAACCGATGAGCAGGAACGAACACAGGGTGGTGACCTCCCAGAACACGTGCATCAGGGGGAGGTCATTAGTGATCACGAGGCCGAACATGGCCCCGAGGAAGACGAAGAGGAGGCAGAAGAAGACGGTACGGCGGCCCCTCACCATCGGATTGGCCCGGTGGTAGTCGCGCATGTAGCCCAGCGCGTGGACGCAGATGAGCGGGCCGACAACGCCGATGACCAGAATCATGATCAGTGACAGGTTGTCGACCCAGAACAGCCGGTCCGCCTCGAGGTGGGGCAGGTGGTGACCGAGCTCCAGGTAGCCGGCGATGCCGAGCTGCGCCAGTGCGAGGAGCGGCGCGAACCACCGCCGGTGGGCGACACCGAAGCCGATGATCGTGCCCGCGAGCACGACGTCCATGGCCAGGACCGCGTACCCGGGGGTCATGCCGCCCGGGAGTCCGAAGAAGGCGCCGCCGTCACCGGCCCGGTCGGCGAGCACCGCCACCGCGGCCACCGACGCCGCCGTCACCAGGACGCTCGCGACGACGACGAGCGTGTTCCGGAGCGGCGCCCGCCGCACGACGAGAAGGACGGCGCCGACGACCGTCGGCAGCCCGACGAGGACAGGAACCGTCCAGCTCATTCGGGACACCTCGCCGGGTCGGGTCGCCTGCGGGATGGCGCTGCCGCGAGAACGTGGTCGATCTCGTCGGCGAGGACCTCCGGGGACACCGGCTTCTCCAGGAACCGGGAGACCGGCAGCCACCCGTCCCGGTCCTGGGCGGCGAGCTCCCGCGCGCTGAGGTACCGGTTGAGATCACTCAGCACGATCAGCGGCAGGGCGGGGGACATGTCGGAGAGGGAACGCGCCAGATCCAGGCCGGCCGGGGTGCCCTGGAGAACGGCCTCGATCACCACGACATCCGGCGGGTGTTTCCTGACGAACTCGAGACACTCGTCGGGCCGTGAGACCGCACTCACGGTATGCCCGGCGGTGACGAGCACCGCCTCGTTGCGAGTGATCAGGTCCGGATCATCGTCGACCAGGAGCACCTGCGCCATTGTTGTCAGCCTCCTGCTGGCATCGTTGACAGCTTCTTGCTGGTGTTGGAGACATGGCGTCGATGTTTGATTGTGAGTGCTGGACCGCTGGGTGGTTCCACGCCATTGTTGCACCGCGCCCCTATGGGCTCGTGTGTCGAAGATCACCCATGTCGACCTCGTCAGGAGGCCGGAATCCCTCTTCGATCACCCGATCGGCGGTATGGGGATTCGGGCCGTGGTCGTGTCGGCGACCGTGCGGGCACGGGGTGGAACCGGGTTCGCGCAGGGTGGAGCCGGGTTCGCACAGGGCGGAGTCGGGGAGGTGCAGGGCGGAGCCGGGGGGGCGCGAGGCCCCCCGGGAGGGAGCGCAGGGCCGGTGGGACCGGGGTCTCAGCGGCCGAGGATCCGGTCCATCTCCGCCCGGATCTTGTTCTCGCTGTAGGCGTCACGGCGGTACACCGTCCAGCCGTGCAGGCCGACGCCGATGCCCCAGCCCAGCATCGGGTAGATCCACCACGGGTACCACACCCCGCTGACGACGCCGGCCATCACCCAGGTCCCGACGAACACGGCGTTGACGAGGAGGTACACGACCAGGTGGGTCTTGAACGCCTCCCTGCGTCGCAGGTTGTGGATCGCCAGTGCCCGCAGTTCCGTCTCGTCCGGTAGCTGATCCTGGGGCCCCGGGTTCACCGGGCCGTTGGTCATGTCGTCGTCCTGCTCGTTCATGGCTCCTCCGCTGGACCGTGATCTCGACTGGGCCGTGATCCCGACGATCGCGTGCCCTGCCCTCGTCGATCGCGCCCCATGGTTCCTGGCTCCCGTGGGCCGTGCAACACCCTCGTCGACCCGATCCCGCGTCCCGTCGACCCGCCTCTGCCCGGTCTCTCCCTCCGGCGGTCTCCGCCCGGTCGTCGTCTCGGGCGACGAGCACCGCAGGGGATCGGACGGCGTCCGTGGTCGGATATGCCCCTGTCTGTAGAGATATTGGCGGACACCGCGACAGCATGCGTCGAGGGGCCTATCGTCCGGTGAGGACAGGTGTGTCCGATTGCTGGAGCCACCGGGACCCCGGGGGCCCGAGCATCCGTCCGGTCGGAGGTCACGGATGTACATCTCGTTGACGGTCCTGGGCACCGCGACCCCCTATCCGCAGCCCGACCGACCGTGCTCCGGGTACCTGCTGCGGACGGCGACGGCGCAGGTGTGGGTGGACGCCGGGCCGGGCAGCCTGGCGAATCTGCTGAGACACACCCGGCTCGAGGCCCTGGACGCGATCTGGATCTCCCACCTCCACGCGGACCACGACACCGACCTTCTCGCCGCCTACTACGCGCTCGCTCGCGGTGGACTGGAGCTCGGCGAGCCACTGGCGGTGTACGCGCCGCCGACCCTCGGCGACCGGCTGGCCGGCTTCCTCCGCCAGGACTCGCCGAGCTTCCTCGCCGGAACCCTGCGGCTGCACGAGTTGCGCGACGGGCACCGCCTGGACCTGGACGGGTTGAGCCTCACCGCCCGCTCCGTTCAGCACCCCGTCGAGGCCTACGCGCTCCGGGCGGAGTACCGAGGGAGGACGATCGTGTACTCCGGTGACAGCGGCCCCTGCCCAGCCCTCGACGACGCCGCTGTCGGTGCCGACCTGCTGCTCTGCGAGACCGGCGCCGATCGGGCCGTGGGGGAGGGGCCGTCTGGGCACCACACTCCCGAGGACGCCGGCGCCCTGGCCAGGAGGGCTCGCGTCGGGCGGCTGGTCGTCACCCACATCGCGCCGAACGTCGTCCCGGAGGAGGCGATCCGGCGAGCGGCCATGGTCTTCGGCGGCCCGACGGAACAGGCCAGGGAAGGGCAGACCTACACCGTCAGCTGATCAAGCGCCGGAGCTCCTTGCGTGACGCCGTCCCTGCACCGCCAGGCGACGTCGTCCCGCCTTCCCTCGCCGACCGGTGGCTAAGTGGGCTCAAATCCCTGAAATGAGCCCGTTTCGCCACCGGTCGGCGGTGCGCAGAGGGTGCGGACGGCGCGCCGTGCGCGGGTGGGGCGGGTGGACGGCGCGCCGTGCGCGGGTGGGTGGGTCAGGTGGCGGTGCAGGTGACGGTGGCTCCGGCTCCGGTGCCGTTGCCGACGAAGCCGAAGTTGGTGGTCTGTCCGGCGCC
>JAAYAH010000042.1 GCA_012719445.1 Actinomycetales bacterium
CGCTGCCGGAGCCGGTGCCCTGGAACCCGAAGCTGGTGGTCTGCCCGGCGCCGAGGGTGCCGTTGTAGGAGGCGTTGGTCGCGGTCACGCTGCCGGTGGACCCGGAGAACGACGCGTTCCAGCCGTTACTGATCGCGTTGCCCGAGGGCAGGGTCATGGCGACCCGCCACCCCCTGGTGCCTCCGCTGCCCGCGGTCACGGTCACGGTGGCCACGAACCCGCTGCCCCAGGAGCTGGCCAGCGCGTACGACGCCGAACACCCGCCCGTCCCACCACCGGTGCTGCTGGTGGTGGTCCGCGACGAGGTCTGCGTGTTCGACGTGGTCCGGGTGGTGGTGTTGCTGGTGATGGTGGTGCCGCCGCCGTTGAGGGTGTCCAGTACGGCGGTGTAGGCGGACTTCTTGTTGCCGTTGTTGTCGAACAGCAGTGGGTTGGCGCCGGTGCGCCAGGAGTCGCTGTCGCGCACGCCCCACACGGTGATGCCGGTGCAGCGGGCGACGTTGAGGCAGGCCTTGACGGTGTTGGCGTAGGCGGTGGTGCCGGCGTTCTGAATGTCCAGTTCGGTCAGCTGCACGTCGACGCCGAGGGCGGCGAAGTTGGCCAGGGTGGTCTGGAAGGTCGACGGCGGGCCGCCGGTGCCGAAGTGGGACTGGAACCCGACGCAGTCGATGGGCACGCCGCGGCTCTTGAAGTCGCGGACCATGCTGTAGACGCCCTGGGTCTTGGCGGCGTTCCAGTCCTCGATGTTGTAGTCGTTGTAGCAGAGCTTGGTGCTGGGGTCGGCGGCGCGGGCGGTGCGGAAGGCGACCTCGATCCAGTCGTTGCCGGTGCGTTGGAGGTTGGAGTCGCGTCGGGCGGTGCTGCCGTCGGCGAAGGCCTCGTTGACGACGTCCCAGGCGTAGATCTTGCCCTTGTAGTGGGCCAGGACCCCGTTGATGTGGTTGATCATGGCGTTGCGCAGGGTGGTGCCGGACAGGTTCTGCATCCAGCCGGGCTGCTGGGCGTGCCAGGTCAGGGTGTGGCCGCGGACCCGTTTGCCGTTCTGGACGGCCCAGTTGTAGATGCGGTCGCCGTTGGTGAAGTTGAACTGGTTCTGGTTGGGTTCGGTGGCGTCCATCTTCATCTCGTTCTCGGCCGTGATCATGTTGAACTCACGGTTGGTGATCGAGGTGTAGGTGGAGTCGTTCATCCGGCCCGCGGCGATCGCCGCCCCGAAGTAGCGGCCCTTCTCCGCCGCGGCGGCGCCCAACGTGCTGCCCGCGGCGTTCGCACTGCTCGGTATGGCGACGAGAGCGGCGACGAGTAGCGCGCCGGTGCCCAGCGCCACCAACGGTCTCCCGAGCCGACCATGGTTCTGTGACATGTCGTTCCTTTCTGACTGCGCATCGTCATGATGGGGGTGTCCTGCTTCCGCGCTCACCGAGAAGCTCAGCGAGAACCGCGGTCGGGTGACGGCGGGTTCTCGACGAAGTGACCGGGGCCTGAGCGCGGCCATAGCGTGTTCACGAGTTCATGTGAGCGCTAGCACATGAAGCGCCGCAGAACAGCCGTCTCTGCACAGGCGCCCACCGAGAAAAGGGACTCGGACGGAGAGACCCGACGGCAGGTCAGGGAGCGCATGCGGGACCTCCGGCGGGTCTGTGGCAGAGGAGTCAACTGGTGAGGCCTGGTCGCTGGTGAGTGCAGGGCTCAACCACCCGCGACGGCTCCTGCCTCGGCCGCGCCGCCTGGGGTCTTCCAGCGCCATGACTCGGCGTGCGGAAAGGCGTTCGACGGTTCGACTCGTTGGCTCGACACGTTGGCCGGGAAGGCTAGGCGAGTCCGAAACACGTGTCAAGACCGTCAACATCACGCGTCAGGACACCTTACGGCGCCTGAAAGACCACACGCAGTCATCGAACGTTCTTGGCGCGGTTCGCCACTCCGCCATGGCCCTCCCCGCATTCCCCCTGAGGGATGGACGACGCGAGCCATCGACCTTCTCTTCCCCGAACTCGGGTCGTGACCTGGGTCTTTGCAATCGTTGCAGCTTGTGTTGGCAGATCGCGTGATCGTCGGCGCGGACTGGCCAGAGGAGTAAATTCGCCTGCCTCCCCTCGCCTAGATGCTACTTACTGCCACTGCTATTCACCTATGAGTGATGACGAGCAGCATCTCGCCAGAGAAAGTTTCACCTCGAGGTATTGAGATTTTCGAAGTGCTCTGCGAGTCTGACCGTCAGCGCCCGAGCATCACCAGGGCGGCCGGGTGACGGTGAAACCGATCACCCGACCAGGTGCTCGGTGACAGAACGAGCTCTCCTTCCACCCGTCACCCGAGACCCCGGCCTGACGTCGCCACTCCCCGAGGAGTCGTGATGCACTCCACCTGTTACCGATCGAGGTCGGTGACGACGGTCGTCGCGACGTCCTCCCCGGGGCGGTACCCCCGTGACCGCCGTCCTCCCGGGAGCGGCACTGTCACCGTCACCTCCACCGTGGCCTGCCTGGCCGGAGCCGGCGACCAGGCCTGCCCGATCGGAGCCGGCGGCCTGACGTGCCCGGCCGGAGTCCGGGCATCGAGCCCCACCCCGGGGAGCGACGGTCACCGCGCCCCCGTCAGCCGCACCGCGCCCCCGTCACCTGGTGTTGCGCCAGATGTTAGCGCTAACACCCGGATCGTTCTCCGGCGCGACAGGCCTCGCACCTGGCATCTCGTCCTCCGGCGCGACAGACCTCACGTCCGGCGCGATACCGGTCACCCCGGCGCCAGACCGTGGGACGGCGCGTCCGTCGCCGACAGTCCCACCGCCCCGGCCGTAGCCCGGGAGCGGAACGGCCCCCCGACGTCCGTTGACCCTTCGAAGAACCCCTCCCGCGTCACCCCCGAGGAGCCCTGATGCGACTCACGCCCTCTCCCCCACGACCGATGACCCGCCGCCGGTCCCTCCCGGCTCTCGTCGCCGCCGTTGCCCTGGTGGCCGGCGCCGTCACCGGGGTCCCCGCCGCAGAAGCCGCCGTCAGTTGTCGGGTCGTCTATTCCGTGACCAGCCAGTGGCCCGGTGGCTTCGGCACCAACGTGAGCGTCGACAACCTCGGTGATCCGGTGAACGGGTGGCGGCTGACCTGGTCCTTCGATGCCGGACAGACCGTGACCCAGGCGTGGAACGGCACCGTCACCCAGTCGGGGTCGCAGGTCAGCGTGAGCAACGTCGGCTGGAACGCCTCCATCCCCAGCGGCGGGAGCATCGGTTTCGGGTTCCTCGGCACCTGGACCACCGCCAACCCGATCCCGACCACCTTCGCCCTCAACGGCGTCACCTGCGGGCCCACGTCCACCAGCAGCACGACGACCACGACGACGCGGGTGACGACCACGACGACCTCCACCCAGCCCACGACGACCACGACGACGTCCACGACCCGGCCCACCACGACCACGACCACGACACAGCCCACGACCACGACCCGGCCCACCACGACCACGACGACGTCGGGACCGTGGCCGCCGTCGTCGACGTTCAGCAACCCGGTGCTGTGGCAGGACTTCGCCGACGTCGACATCATCCGGGTGGGAGACGCCTACTACTACTCGGCCTCGACCATGCACTACTCCCCCGGCGCGCCGATCCTGCGCTCCTACGACCTGGTCAACTGGGAGTTCGCCGGCCACTCGGTGCCGTCGCTGGACTTCGACTCCAACGCCTACAACCTGAACGGCAGCCGGGCCTACGTGAAGGGCATCTGGGCCTCTGCGTTGACCTACCGCAAGAGCAACAGCACCTTCTACTGGCTCGGGTGCACCGAGTTCAACCGCACCTACGTCTACACCGCCACCGCGGCCGAGGGGCCCTGGCAGAAGCGGGCACGGCTCAACACCTGCTACTACGACGCCGGGCTACTGGTCGACGACAACGACACGATGTACGTCGCCTACGGCAACTCCACCATCAGCGTCGCGCAACTGTCGTCCGACGGACTGTCCCAGGTGCGCTCCCAGCAGGTGTTCACCACGCCGTCGAGCATCGGGACCCTGGAGGGAGCCCGGTTCTACAAGCGCAACGGCTACTACTACATCTGGCTCACCCGCCCGGCCAACGGCCAGTACGTGCTGCGCTCGTCCAGCCCGTGGGGCCCGTACGAGTACCGGCAGGTGCTGTTGAACCTGCCCGGTCCGATCTCCGGCGGTGGGGTGCCCCACCAGGGCGGGCTGGTGCAGACCCAGAACGGCGACTGGTACTACCTGGCCTTCGTCGACGCCTTCCCCGGAGGCCGGGTCCCCGCCCTCGCACCGATCACCTGGAGCTGGGACAACTGGCCGACCCTGCAGACCGTCAACGGGACGTGGGGAAGCTCCTACCCGTACCCGAACGTGCCACGCCCGCCGCGCGCGGTGAAGCCGATGATCGGTACCGACACCTTCTCCGGGACCACGCTGGCACCGGACTGGGAGTGGAACCACAACCCTGACAACTCCCGCTGGTCGGTCAACAACGGGCTGCGTCTGCAGACCGCGACGGTCACCAACGACCTCTACAACGCCCGCAACACCCTGACCCGCAGGATCCAGGGCCCCACCTCCACCGCCACGATCGAGCTGGACTACTCCGCGATGCGCGACGGTGACCGGGCAGGGCTGGCCATGCTGCGCGACTCCTCGGCCTGGATCGGCGTCAAGCGGGACAACGGCACCGCCCGGGTGGTGATGACCAACGGGCTGACCATGGACAGCAACTGGAACACCACCGGTACCGGCAGCGAGGCCGCCGGCACCACGGTCTCCGGAGGACGGATCTGGCTGCGGGTCAACGCGGACATCCGTCCCGGCAGCGGCCGCCAGGCCCGCTTCTCCTACAGCACCAACGGCAGCAGCTTCACCAGCCTCGGCCCGGCGTTCACCCTCAACAACGCCTGGCAGTTCTTCATGGGCTACCGCTTCGCCGTCTTCAACTACGCCACCCAGTCGCTGGGAGGTTCGGTCACCGTGCCCCGCTTCGACCTGACCACCCCGTAGTCCCGAAGCGTTCGTGAGCGGGTCCCCACCCGACCGCCAGGAGCGGAGCTCACGACGGCACAGGGGTCCGGGCGACGATCCGGGCAGTCACCCGGACCCCACAGCCGATGCGTCTCTCCCCCGTCCCTCCGGTACCGGACGAGCCTCCGTCACCCTCACCCGGCCGTCCGGCACCACCGACCCCCTCACCCGTAGCTCGATCACCTGGGAAACGCAATGAGATCATCCACCGCCCGATGGACCCGCCCCCTCGTAGCGGCGCTGCTGGCCGGCACCGGCCTGACGGCAGGCCAGGCACCCGCCGGCGCGCTGGACAACGGGGTGGCCCGGACACCGCCGATGGGGTGGAACTCGTGGAACACCTTCGGCTGCAACATCAACGAGTCCCTGATCCGGGGGATGGCCGACGCGATCGTCAACTCCGGGATGCGGGACCTGGGCTACCAGTACGTCGTCGTGGACGACTGCTGGTTCAACCCCAACCGCGACTCCTCGGGCAACCTGCAGGGTGACCCCTCGCGATTCC
>JAAYAH010000283.1 GCA_012719445.1 Actinomycetales bacterium
ACCTTCCCGACCGACGCGTCAACGTCGGCCTGATCGAGGACCATCAGACTTCGGATCATCCTCGGGGAGGTACGCCCACTGACGTCACCCCACCCGGGATGTCATCCACAGGTCTCGATCATTGCTCGCCCGGCTTTGCCCCTGCGGTCTCGTCGTGACTACGCCGCAGACCTTCACCACGACCTGCCAGGCCCGACACACTCGCCGTCCCGGCAGTTCCCCGCACCGTGACCGCCGTCTGGCAGACGGCATCCGGCGCGGGTACGCACCGCGCTCCCGCCCACATCCACCGGGTTCGAGCGGGTCGACGATCAAGAGGCTTCACGACACCGGTTCCTTGCGTACACCGTCCCGTCTCGCTCACCAGGCACGGCCCGTCCGGCAGTACCGGACCGCCCTGACTTCGTCGCGGCTGCTCCCACCCACCCCCGGCGTTCCCCAGGGACAGGCTGCCGCCAGCTTCACCCCGCTGCTGCGACAGCGAAGCGATCGAGGTCTCCCACCTCCATCCGGACCAACAGCGCCTCGTGGCGCACGACGTGCTCATCAACCCCGACTACCCGCACGCCGTCGAACCGGCCGGGATCGTCGATGAGCACGCGTCTGCCCTCGGCCAGAACGGCGCTGTTGGCGGTGTTCCACGACACGCCCAGCCCTTCGGCGACTCGGGCCACGGTCAAGTGCGCCACCACGATCCCTTCCAGAGCCCAGCGCAAGCCGCGGCGGGACAGCTTCGCCCGTGGTTCGGCCGCCTTGCTGGTGTCCTGGCGCCACACGTGCCCGCAGCCACCGCAGCGGTAACGGCGGACCGTGACCAGCAACATCGTGGGCCGCCACCCGAACGGCTCGTGCGCCAACCGCCGCGTCACGCTGTCTCGCGCGAGGCCTTCGCAGCCGCACCGACGGCACCATGAGTCCGGATCGACGACCCGGCACGCCAGGACCGCACGGTCAGGTTCAAGTCGCTGCCCGGTGACCTCCAGACCGAGCTCATCAAGGCGGGCGAACGTCGTCAGATCAGCGCGGCTGAAGCCCGCACCGGGGGTAGCGTCAGACATGTCGAGGTCTTTCGGATGAGCGGCGTAGGAACCCTCATCCTCGGAAGACCTCGATCTCTATTCGGGGACCGCCACGCCGACCCCGCTACTCAGCCCGGGCATCGGCCTGCCTTGAACGCAGTGGGCATGAGCGCCGAGATCGACTGGTTCGCGCACCGTCAACGATCGTCGGGATGTCTGACCTCAACCTGAACGACGAACACCCGGCGCAGACACGACGCGTGTGCACCAAGACCCTGCACCATGCCGGGCTGGCCATCGCGCCCGTCTGGTTCCGCGAGGTCGACTCGGACGTAGTCCCACGACTCCCCAGCCGCGGGGTCACCGCAGACGCAGCAGACATACCGAGGTTCGTGGCCTTCCACAAACGAGACGGTACCCGACCTCTCAGCCTCGCTGTGGGGTGGCGATCATTGAGGATTCCTACCCCCACCCCATCCGAAGGCGAGCGTCGGCCGTCGGCGTAGACGTCTACACCGTCAACTGCGAAGAGCCACTTACCGTGGCGCCAGCCACAGCTCCGTTCGCTCGTCTCTGGCATGCTGCAGGCACTCCTGCACCCGATAGAACCCATGCGTCGTCATCCAGGCCTGGCTCGTTCGGAGACACCTCCTGACCACCGTCGTCCGGTCGCCGAGGCGACACCAGCGTCGCCGATCACACTCATGCTCGCCATCGTTACCGGGTGCTGATCTCACGAACCGCGCGCGCTCGACCATCACAGTTCCCGGAGGGTGACAGGAACGCCCATCACGCGCCCGGGATCACCACCGACCGGAACACTGGATCTGCCTCGGCGTGTCCCCAACAAGGCAAACCTTCACGACCGCAGCACTAGTAATATATATTTGCCTAGCGGCCTGCGCGGATCCTCACCTCACTTGCCTTACCCGTTTGCGATTCGCTCGATACACATCGCTGATTCCCCATGGCAGTACGATAACGAAAACAGCTACAGCGACAACAATCCCAAGGATCGAGTCGTCACGTGGCTTGATGTTTCTTGGGTTACCAGGATCATAAACGACCGAAACCGAGTCACCAACTTTCATGGTACCCATCGACGACAATTCCATTTGGACACGCTCGCCATTGATCTCAACCACGATGATACTGACGTGCGTCCCAGTTCGCAGAACCTCGACTACGGGGACGTCTGCCTTGATTCCCTTCGTTTGCAAGTGAATGAAGGGGGGGAGTGAGACCAACAACCCGATACCAACGATAGCGGCCAGCAAGCACAGTATCACCCCTCTCGCCATCAAATGGCCGGGGCCAAGCCTAGGTACTATACGTACGTTCCCGCCCTGTGATTCATTGCCCATTTGTTAATCACAACCCCATTATACTTCTATCGCTGTCCCAATCTGGCAGGATCTTCCACCCATGTGACCACTGGGGGCCAATATATCCACCCACCGGTCTGATACCGACATCTATTTCAACGTCTTTCCAGACAACATCTTCCTCCTCCCACGGCTCTGATCCTACAGATATACCACCGCCCACTATATAGCCTCCACCGATCGACCAGGCGTGGGATTTCCGTCGCTCCCAAGGCCTGCTAGCCCATCCCACGGACGCACCCGGTGTCGAGAGTCCAGGGGTACCCCAGTTGGCTGTTAGGTAACCACCCTGGAATCCAACATTTCCACAGAGGCCACCACACATACCAAAGTTAAATACCGCGTGCCGGTAGATATAGCGCATGGTTCGGAGCCCTGCGCCCATCTCACCCGGAGGAGGAGCCAACTCCGTCGGCATTGTCGTTTGAGGGCTTGGCTTCGGTAACGTGTCGAACTGAGGTTTCGGCACCTCCACGGGTTTTCCTGTCATCGTAGGACGCGGAGAGGGTCTCCCCATGCCGGTGTAACGGGTGCGAGCGTTATTGTAATTGCGCCGAATGGTGATGCTGACAACATTGCGCCGGTAATATTCGCCGACAGTCTCACCGAAGCCATGGATCCCCGCACCCCATTTGCCCTTGTTCTTCTTCTTGTGCTTCTCGTAAGCGGCGCAGCTTTCGACGGAGTGGCAGTTCCGGCCGTCGGCGTCATCGAAGGCGATGGGGTTGGAGTCGGCGTAGCCGTAGCCGTTCCAGGAGGTGGGGTCGTCGGTGTCGAACTCGGGGTCGGTGCTGATGAACCGTCCGAGGTCGGTGTCGTACTCGCGGGCTCCGAGGTGGGTGAGGCCGGTTGCGTCGGTTGTGCCGTTGACGTAGCCGTGGTCGCCGACCCAGTTGCTCGGAGCGGGGCCTCGGGTGTCGCCGAAGGGTGTGAATCGGCGCCGGGTGACGGCGTTGGTCGTGGCGTTGATCTGCAGTTGCGCGGTGCCTTGGTTGTCGGCGGCGTAGAACACCACTCCGGCGGTGTTCCGCGCGGCGATCGTCTTCCCTTCATAGGTGTAGAAGCGAGTGGCGGTGACGGTGTCGGTGGTCCTGTCCAGACGCACCTCCGTGCCGTCCAGGTACAGCGTCACGGCCTTCGGTTCTCGGCGGATGAGTCGCTCGCCGTCGGCGTCGTAGACGTACCCGGTGGTCCCCGATCCTTCAGTCACCGAGGATAGGTGTCCCTCGGCGTCCCAGGCCAGGGTCTGGGCAGTGCCTGCCACCGTGCGGGTGGTGGTGTTCCCGGCGGCGTCGTAGGAGTAGGTGTTCTCCCTGGCCCCTGCCGCGCCGGTCTGGGTGACCTTCCGCAGCGTGTGGGCCTGGGTGGCGTCACCCGCACCGTAGGTGTAGGTACGGGTGGTGTCCCCGGCCGCGGTGTGGCGGATGTCCTTGGTCCGGTTCCCGGCGGCGTCGTAGCTGAAGGACTGCCAATAGGGGGCGGGGCCGGTCGAGACGAGGCTCGGTGTCGTGGAGGTGCAGTTGTCGGTGGCGGTCCAGGCTTCGGTCAGGCGTCGCAGGTAGTCGTAGCCGAAGCACTGGGTCTCCCCTGCCGAACCCGCAGCCGTCGGGGCGTCGGCGAGCCTCGTGATGTTCCCTGCGGGGTCGTAGGTGTAGGTCACGTTGGCGTCGGTGCCGGTGGCGCTGTCGCGTTGCAGGGACCAGTTCTTCAGCCGGCGGGTGCCGTTCTCGTAGTCGAAGTTCTGCCAGATGAAGGTGTTCTGGCCCAGGACGTACTGCAGGGGCTCACCGTAAGACGACCGTGTAGTGCCCTTGACATAGTTGCCGGTGCCCGAACCGCCCAGGTTCGACAGGTCACCGTTGGTGGCGTACCCGTAGGTGATGGTCTCGGTGGGCAGGTCCCCGGCGGCGGGGTAGACAATCCGGCCCAGGCTGTCCTCACGGTAGGCCAGGGTGGTGGTGTAGGTCTTGGCGAGCTTGCCCTCGCTGGTGGGGATGGTCACCGAGGTCGAGGTGGCGTGGCCGCGAGCGTCGTAGGCACCGACGGCGGTCACGTAGGCCTTGCCGTCGACGTAGCGGGTGGCCGAGGCCTCCTTGCCCTTGCCGTAGGTGGCGGTGTCGTAGGTCCACGCGACCAGCAGGGTGCCGGTGGCGCTGCCCTCGCGTTCCTCGGTGCGTCGGCCGAGGACGTCGTAGGTGTAGAAGAGCTTCCGGCCGCGGGCGTCGGTGGTGCTGGTGACCTGGCTGGCGGCGTCGTAGCCGGTCTGGGTCACGCCCTTGACGGGGTCGGTGGACTTGACCAGGCGACCACGCAGGTCGTACTCGTACCGCCACACCGACCCGTTCGGTGCAGCGGCCGTGGGGGGGCCGGTGAGGGTCGCGCGCTGCCCGTCAGGGGTGTAGGTCGTCGTGGTTGCGTCGTAGTCGCCGCTGGGGCCGGCCCCCTTGTACCGGCGCAGTTCGACCACTCGGCCCCGCGCGTCACTGATCGCCGTGGTGGGAGTGTCTCCAGCGGGTGGGTCGACGCTCACCCGGTCACCGGCATAGCTGGTGGTGGTCCGCCACTTCTCCACGTCGTTGACGTAGAAGACCTCCGCGGTCGCACGGCCGGCTCCGTCGTGGACGGTGACCGTGCGGGAGGGGACAGACTCGCTGGGCTGGAATCGGGTGGTCGACGGTGCAGCGGTGATCCAGTAGGGGCCGAGTTGCTCCGTCGCGAGACCTCGGGAGTCGTAGAGGGTCTCGTTGACGACGCTGCCCCCCGAACTCGCATGCGCCGGTTCCTGCGTCTGACGCTGCCGCAGCAGTCCGTCGTAGAGGGTGTAGCTGGTGCGGTAGGTGCCGTTGGGCAGTTTCTCCTGGGCGGTCACGGCGTTGGTGCCGGTCTTGCTGAGGGTGTAGGTGTACTTGCGGTTGGCCGTAGCCCCGGCCGCCTTGGAGGTTCCCGGCAGCCACACCGCGGTGACCCTGCCCAAGGCGTCGTGGGTCACGTCGGTGCGCAGGGCGTTCGCGTCCACCTGAGCGGTCGTCGCACCCCAGGCCGGGCTCAGCGTGGTGGTGGTGACGTGCCCGGCGGGGTTGGTCGTCGCCATCGCCGTGACCGGCCCGCCGGAGGCCGGGGTGTAGCTGGTGGTGGTCGCCCGTCCCAGGGCATCCTTCGCGGAGATCACCCGGCCTGCAGCGTCGTAGCTGGACTGACTGGTCGTGGTGTAGGTCGCGGCCCCGGCGGAGGTGTAGCTGCTGACCTCCTCGGTCTTGGTCGCCAGCCCGCGGGTCGGGGTGGCGGTCAGCGAGGTGGCGCTGTCGTAGTAGGTGCGGGTGTCACTGACCACGTGCTTCGGGCGCTCCGTGGTGGCTCCACAGGCCACCGACACCTTCTCCTGCCGCGCCACCGGCGTCAGCAGGTTCGCTGAGGTGTTCTGCACATACGTCATGCGGGTGCACAGGTCGTCAGTGGCGGTGGCGGTGTCTCCGAGGTCCTCCACCCTGGTGGGCAGCCCGGTCTTGGCGTTGAACACCGTGTTGATCCGGGTCCGCTGGTAAGTGGTCCCATCCCCGAGCAGGGTCCGCTTGCTCTCCACCGCCGTCCCACGCAGCCGCGCGGTGTCGGAGCCGTTGGTCGCGGTCGCCGCGCTCACCCACGGTGTGTAGGTCGTGCCGCCGATCTCCGGTCCGCCGACCCCGTTGTAGGAGATCGTCTCCAGGAGGAATCCGTCGGTGCGCTCCGCCTCGACCACGGTGGTGCCCTGGGTGTCGGTCACCGACACGCTGCGGGTCCCCGACGGCAGGTGGTCGCCGTCCATACCGCGCAGGTAGGTGGAGGTGGTCAACGAGTTGGTCACGTCCTCCCCGCCCGTGCGGACCTTCACCGTCCGGTACCCGCGCCACTGACTCCAGGTGCGGTGCTTCGGCTTGGTCAGTTCGTTGTCGTCGTAGTGCCAGGCGGTCCCGCCCTCGTAGGTGTAACTGGTCTCCTTGTTCGGCGACCCGCCACCCAGATCGGACTCCACCACCTTGGCGACGGGGTACTTGTTGAACCAGGTCATCGCCGGTTCGGTGATGCCCTCGCTGGTCCAGAAGTTGGGGAAGCACCGCTTGGTGTTGCTCTCCGGCTTGGGCAGGGTCGAGGCGGTGCACTCCGCGGCGTGGTAACTGACGTCGATCCGCCCGCCGGACTCGGTGTCGATCCGCGAGACCCGCCACTTGTACAAGGGCTCGCTACCGTCCAGGCCCGCGACCCGGTTGGGCAACTGGGTACCACCGAAGGTCACCGCCGGCAGCGTGACGGTACCACCCACCTTGCCGGTCTGGGTGATCGAGGACAACCACAGGCTCGGGCTGGTGCCGTCCCCGGACTGGGGGAACTTCTGGGCCAGGGCCCAGGAGTCCACATCGGTGTAGGAGGTCCCGGACAGGACCTGGGTGGTGACCGCTGTCAGGCGTTTGCGGGTGAAGAACGTCGGCGCGGTGCGGGTCAGCCCGCAGTCGGTGGTGCTGGTGCAGATCTGGTCGAAGGGCACATCGGGCCACTTCGCGGCGTTCGCCGAGGTCAGATTGGACGCCGCGCAGTCGAAGTCCGCCGTGGGGACACATCGCTCCGCGGTCGTGAAACTCACCCGGGCCGGGGCCGTGGTCGTGGCCTCGCTGCCCTTGCGCTGCCCGTACTCGATCCGGGTCAGCCACGAGTCCCGGTCATAGGCCACGCTCTTGGCGGTGGCGCTCTGCCGGTACCGGTTGGTCGCCTTGGAGTAGACGTAGGTCATCGTGTTGCCGTGGACGTCGACGACGTAGTCGAGGTTCCACCGCCACGCCTGGGTCAGGAACGACCCGGCGAAGTCACCCGACTTGTAGCCGGGCTCTCCGGACTGGTTACCGGCCACCGGCACCGTCAGCGTGGACTTGGTGTCGAGGGTGTCCGCGGAGTACCGCTTGCCGAGACCGAAGTAGTACTTGGTGCCGTCGACCGTGGTCAGGACCCAGTACTCCGTGTCGTTGTCGGCGTTGGTGGCACCCGTCTTGCGCTCGATGCGCGATCCGTCGTCGTTCTTCAGCTTCCACGTGCCCGTCGCGGAGTCCTTGACCAGCTCACCGGAGTGACCGTCGAGGGACACGGTGGCGTTGTCGGTCTTCCAGCACAGGTCCCCGGTCTTGGTCTTGTTGTTCCCGTCGGTCATGTCCTCCGCGCAGGGCACGTAGGACCGCTCGACGAACCCGGAGCCCAGGCTGAACCCCTCACCCACCCACGAGGTCTGGTTGTTCGTCGACGCCGTGCGCCCATCCACCGACCCGGAGTCGTAGGAGATCGACAGATCCGGGCTCGGACCGTTCACCCCCGGCGGCGTCCGTAACGGATAGCTCCAGGTGAAGCTGCCCGTGTGCGTTCCGGCCTTCCACAACGAGGCCGACGACAGGCTGGTCGCGGTGAAGTCACCCGACCCGGTGCCAGACGCGGACGCGGACGCAGCCAGCACGGTCGACACCGCGGTCGTCGAGGTGGTAGCCGCCCGCACGGCTGCCCGCGATGCCCGTGGCTGAGCGACCGGAACCACGGCCGTCACCCGGGACCGCTCGACGTCATTGGTCCCCGTCAGGGACGTGACCTGCCGGCATTCCAGCCGCTCCGGAGTGGTCACCGCACAGGCAGGCAACGCCACCAGATGCAGCCGGGAGGACCAGTCCCCACCGACAGCCTCGGCGAAGGAGGAGTAGTCCACGTCCACCGCGAGATCACTACCGGTGGGCACCTCGGAACTGCTGACCTGCAGCACCACACCGGTCAACCCCAGCGCCCGGGACACCTCCTGACCCAACACCCGCACCGACGCGGTCGCCGTCGAAGCGGCGCCTGCGTTCTCCGAACCGTTCGCGCGGGCCCGCAAACCCACGCGGACGGGCAACGACCCCGCAATCGTGGCCGTACCCCCGACCAACGCAGCCGTCCCACCCACCTTGCGGGCACGCACCGTCGCCGAGTCCCTGGTGGGCCAGGCCGCCGGACGACGCCGAGCCGCCGTGACAGCCTCATCAACCGCCCTGTCCCGGCTGGGTGCCACCGCCCGGGCCTTCGTCCCGCGCACCGCAGTCTCCCGCTGCACGGCCGGAACCCTGGAGCCGTCCCGAGCAGCCTCAGCGGGTGACTGGAGCACCCCCGTCACAAGCGCCGGAACCAACGCCCCGACGAGGAATGCGCGGCGGACGGTCCCGGACCGTCGAGCCTGGACAGTGCTGCCGTTCCCGTTCACGAATCGTCCCCTCACGTCGCTCACCGGCCACGTCGGATGTAGTCACGGAGTTGCCCGTCCAGCAGGTCCGTGGACAGGGCACCGGAGAGGTTCACGACCTCGTCGATGTCTCCGACCCAGACGTACTTGGCAGCCGAGGCCACCCGAGCGGTACCGAGCCGGAGGACGCCCATGGTCGCCGAGGGCTCCCACGGGGCTCCGGCTGCGGTCGCCAACTGCTCGGAGTACACCCAGGAGTCCCACCACAGGGCATCCGTGACGACCAGGGTCGCGGTCCCGGTGGAGTGGTCATAGATCGCTGTGAGGTTGTACCACTCACCTGGTTCCACGACGACATCGTTGGCGATCACCTCGAGGTCGACCCCACCGGTGGTGGTGTTGTCGACGGCGAGGAAGAACCGCTGCTGGGTGACGGTGGTCCCGTCGTCCTGCGGCACCTTCACCGGGGTGATCCCCACAGCGAACCCGCTGTCGGTCGCGTCGTCCTGACTGACCGCCACTCGCCGCGTGGTGGTGTTCTCCGGGCGCACCCAGGCCGAGACCGACCAGTTGTTGCGGACGTCGACCAGCTTCGTGGCGGTAGAGGCCGCCTGCCCGATGCCCGCGGCGCCATTGACGTGCAGGGCACCGTCGGACTGCAGATTCGGCTGGGCGGGGTCGTCGAGGTACCACACTCCGCCGCTGCCGGCGGGCAGGAACGACGCGGTCCCGGACAGGGTCAGCGCGTTCGCCGTTATCGGGGCGGTGGCATTGGACGGTTGGTCGACCGCGGTGGTGCCGGACCGTGCGTCCAGGCGCCACCGGTCCTTCTCATATCCGTCCCAGGTCACCGTAAACGGGTCTGTGGTGATCACCGGGCTGCCGAACCCGGCCTTGTCGATGCTCTGCACCCTCAGCACGTTGGGACCGAAGTGGGTCAACCGCGCCGTGGGTGCTGCGGCGCCGGGGGTCCAGGCCTGGGTCAGCGCGGTGTTGTTCAGCGACCACTTGTAGGAGG
>JAAYAH010000043.1 GCA_012719445.1 Actinomycetales bacterium
CGACGGAGGGTTGGTGTCGACCTACCTGGACGGCTTCGAGCGGGTCTGGGGCGCCGCCCGAGTCGTTGTGGGGGAGTGAGACCGCCCGCCGTCGGTCCATCACCGACTCGACCGTGCCGCACCGACTCGACCGTGCCGCACCGACTTGGCCGCGCCGTGCTGAGCGACAGTAGTCTGTCGTCGTCGGTCCGGTCCGCATGTCAGGCCCAGGGATCGGCGTCCTGGACCAGCAGCCGGACCCGGAAGGCGACGTCCTCGACACGCTGGCGGTCCACCGTGCCGGCGACGAACACGGCGTCGGCGTTCGTGTGGACGGCGAGGCACTCCAGGGCCTTGTACAGATCCTCTCCGCGTTCAGGCTGGTCGTTGACCTCGAAGGTGTCCACCAGGGCGTAGCCCTTGTCGTGGGCGGCCAGTGCGAGCTTGACCCGGGCGAGGCGGCGGGTGGCATCGGTGGCCTGGGCCGGGTGGTTGATCAGGCCGACGGCCAGGGATCGGGGCGCGGTCACCGTGCACCTCCAGCAGCGGGAGCGAGTGGAGGGCACCGGGGTGGGCGGGCTTCCTGCCGGCGCCCGCGCCGGTACCGAGCTCCAGCGAACCCGTACCGACACGGCGGTAGAACCGCGTGCAGAGGACGGCTCCGGGACCGGCGGATCGTCCCGGAGCTGTCCTGGTGAGGTCGTCGTGCTGTCCGGGAGCTGCCCGTGACGATGCACTGGTGTGGTGGTGCCGGTTACTCCTGCTGACCGTCGGGGCCGTTGCCGCCGCGGTCGGGCAGTCCTTCCAAGCGTCGCGCCTGATCGATCATGGCTTGGATGGCGGCGAGGGACTGCTGGGACAGCCCCGCAGCGCTCAGGGCGACGTCGCGGACGGCGCCGTCGCGAAGGGCGACCAGCAGTTCGAGTTCGGCGTCGACGACGTGGGCGGCGTCCTCGTCGAAGAAGTAGGACGGCGGGACGCCGAAGAAGTCGGCCAGGGCCTCCAGGTGCCGCTTGGTGGGGTTGTCCCGGGCCCCCTTGCGCAGCTGCCACACGTACGCCGCGGAGATCGTCGGCCCGCCGCGTTCCTCGATGGCCGTGGCCACCTGCTCGTAGGTGTACTCGCCCTTCGGGGGGTGGACCACCGTGAACAGGTGGTCCAGCTTCTCGGCCAGGGTCCTGCGCCGCGGTGCCTCCTGCCCGGCTGCGCTCACCGCCACCTCCGTCGAGGTCCTGGGTCTCGGGCTCGCCCGTCCGCTGCGAGCCACCGCTCCTGCCGTCCCAGCGAGCGCTCTGCTGCGTGCGCTCACCGCCGCCCCGTTCCGGCGAGACGCCGACCGGTTCCGACCTGTGCCCGACGAGTACCCCACGACACCTTGCATGCTCACCATTCTCCGCTTAGTTTGATGCTCTGTCATTAGCTGAGATAAACGGAGGTGGGGGATGGCTCGGGGGAGTGGGGGTCTCGGGGTGATCGGCTCCTTCCTCTCGGGACGGACGTGGTCCCGGTGAGGTCGCTGTTCTGCCGGATGGAGGCGTCCCCGACCCTATCCGGGCGGGTCCACGCGAGGCCGCGTCCCGCGTCCGGCGATGTCCCGAGCGGCGCCCGACCCGGGAGCGGGCGATGAAGGCCGTTCTCGCCGGAGCCCTCGCCGTTCCCGTGGCCCTCGTCCTGCTCCTGGGTGCGGCGTTCAGCAGCGAGGCCGACGCCAGGGCTCAGCTGGACCGTGCCCAACTGGGCGCCCCGTCCGCGGGGCCTCCCGTCTCGGGCAGCGCACCGCAGCCCTATCCCGGCGGGCCGACGGGCTGCACCGTCCCGGATCCGACCGGTACCGGCGGGTGCGTCACCGGCGCTACGGCGTGGCTGCTGGCCCAGGTGGCCGCGCATGTCCATCGCGGGCCGGTTAGTTGCTGGGACGCCCACACCTGGAACCCGGCCAGCGACCACCCCGCCGGCCGGGCCTGCGACTACACCCTCGGGGCCCTCGGTTCCTTCCCCGGCCCAGCCGAGGTGGCCCGCGGCTGGGCTCTGGCCACCTGGCTGCGCGCCTACGCCGTCCCGCTGCGGGTGGCCTACGTCATCTGGCAGGGACGCATCTGGTCGCTGGCCCGCAGCAGCGAGGGCTGGCGGCCCTACACCGGTGGCGGTGTCTACGACCCGACCGACGCCACCGGCGGCCACTACGACCACGTCCACGTCTCGCTCACCCAGTGACCCGACTCCAGGAGGGCACATGGCCTCGATCGACCCGTCCACCCTGACCCCCGAGCGCCTCGCGCCGATGCTGCGGGCCTGGGCCGCAGGCCTCTACGCCGAGGAGGCCGCGGTCGACCTGCTGATCGCCCACCGCACCTGGCTGACCCGCCGCGACTTCCTCACCCGCCTCGTCGACGTGGAGACCGAGGCATGGACGCCCGGCGGGATCCCGGTGCCGCAGGCGAGCATCGACTGGGACACCGTGGCCATGTTCACCGACGGCGGAGCGCTGCCCGCGTCCTCCAGCGAGACGGTGATCCTGCGACTGGCGGCGTCCCTGGCCGGAACACCCATGACCACCTCGGTGCGTGACCTCACCGCGCACCTCGACCCCGTCAACGGCAGGTACGTCCTGGACGCTTTGGCGCACCGCTGGGGCTGGCACCGCCGCGGTCTCACCCACACCGTCACCGGCGACCTGCCCGGCGTGCCGGGTAACGGCGGGACGTGGTGAGCCGTGGCGCCCGCGTTCGGCGAGGGCCTGGATGCCCAGCGCGGCCAGGAGCTCGACGTCCGGCTCCCCGACGAACCACCACCGTTGTCACCGGGAGCAGCCCGGGCCCTGCTCCGCCTGCTCCTGGCCGAAGCCGGCGCCCGGCGGGTGCCGACTCCGGCCGAGCCACAGCGGCTGAACGGACATCGACGCGACCGCAGAAAGGACGGCGAGCACGGGTGACGACGAACTTCGCGTTCTACGGGCGGGTCTCCACCGAGGACCAGCAGGACCCGGAGTCCTCCCGGGCGTGGCAGCTGTCCCGCTCCCTGGCGTTGATCGAGCCGCACGGTGGGCAGGTCACGTCGGAGTTCTTCGACATCGGGGCCTCCCGGTCGCTGCCGTGGAAGCGTCGCCCGCAGGCGGCCGCGCTGCTGGAGGCGTTCAGGGACCCGCACAGGGGGTTCGTCGCGGTGGTGGTGGGGGAGCCGGCCAGGGCGTTCTACGGCAACCAGTTCGGGCTGACGTTCCCGGTGTTCGTCCACTACGGGGTGCAGTTGTGGGTGCCTGAGGTCGGTGGTCAGGTCGACCCGGGCAGTGACGCCCATGACCTGGTGATGGCCATGTACGGCGGCATGTCCAAGGGGGAGCGGAACCGGATCAAGATCCGGGTGCGGACGGCGATGGCTTCCCAGGCCGCCGCCCAGGGCCGGTTCCTGGGCGGCCGCCCACCGTATGGGTACCGGTTGGCGGACGCCGGACCGCACCCGAACCCGGGCAAGGCCGCCGCGGGTCAGCGGTGTCACCGGCTGGAGGTCGACGCCGACACCGCGCCCGTCGTGCGGAGGATCTTCGCCGAGTTCCTCACCGGTCGCGGTGTGAGCGCGATCGCCAACCGGCTCAACGCCGACGCCATCCCGTGCCCCTCCGCGAACGACCCGGCCCGCAACAGGCACCGCTCGGGTGCGGCGTGGATGGGCAGCGCCGTGCAGGCCATCCTGCGCAACCCCCGCTACACCGGCTATGAGGTGTGGAACAAGCAACGCAAGGACGAGGTCCTCATCGACGTCGACGACGTCGCGCTGGGTCACCAGACCCGGATGCGCTGGAACCCGACCACGGCGTGGATCTACTCCCCGGAACCGGTCCACCCTCCCCTGGTCGAGCGCGAGCAGTTCGACCAGGCCCAGGCACTGCTCGCCGTCCCGGCCCGGGTCACCTCCCGCGCCACCGCGACCGGCGTGGGGGAGTGCCGCGAGGTGGAGCGGCGGCTGCGCTCCGGCGGGCGGCACTACCTGCTCCGCGGGCTGATCTTCTGCGGGACCTGCGGGCGACGGATGGCAGGTTCCTGGAACAACGACCGCGCGCACTACCGGTGCAAGCTCACCGCCGCCGACGGTGACCTCCTCGCCTCGGGTCATCCAGCGTCGATCTACGTGCGGGAGGACCGGATCGTCGACCGCCTCGACACCTGGCTCGGTGACCTCCTCGGCTCACAGAAACGCACAGCCACCATCGACGCCCTCTACGACGCTGGTGATGACCCGGCCACCGTTGCCCGTCGTCGGGCTCTGCAGGCCGGGCTGCGGTCTTGCCAGGACCGCCTGGACAGCTACCGCCGGGCCCTGGAGGCCGGCGCCGACCCTGCCGTGGTCACCGGCTGGATCGCCGAGGTCACCGCCGAACGCACCCGCCACGAGATCGACCTCGCCCGGCTGGCCGGCCGGACCCGGCTCACCCGCGACCAGATCACGGCCCTGGTCGACCAGCTCGCCGGCCTCGCCGCGATCCTGCGCCACGCCGACCCACGCGACCGCGCGGAGATCTACCGCCAGCTCCAGCTCAGGCTGACATACCAGCAGGAAAGGAAGATCATCGTGGCTGAACTCGACCAGACCGGTCATGGGGGTAATTCTGGTGTCCGAGGGGGGACTTGAACCCCCATGCCCCTGAGGGCACTAGCACCTCAAGCTAGCGCGTCTGCCAATTCCGCCACCCGGACGTGCTCCGGTCAGCGACCGGAACGTCCCCGAGATTAGCACGACGCGAGAGCACTGCCGAAAGCTGGATCGCCCCGTCCCGGGACCTCCGCCGGCACGTCAGAGGGTGGGTGCCGAGCCCCTGGCAGAGAAGGGAGCCAGCGCGCCCGGTCCCGCGTCGCGACCTCCGCGAGGAGGGCCTCCCGGCCCCGGTGTCGGGAGCACGGACGAGGCGGCGAGGTGACGCGGAACCGATTCAGGCGGTACGGACGACACGGATAATCCGGCGGCGTAGCCACACCTGCCGGGTGCCACCGGTGAGGACCCGCACCCGGGCGAGCTCCCACCCTCCGTACTCCGCATGGCCCACCAGCAGGTCGCGGGCCTCGGCCCGGGAGATCCTCGGCGGCAGGACGAGCACGCGCCACTCGTACTCCCCGAGCCCCGGCGCGGGCACATTCGCCGGAACCGTGCCTCGAAGGTCGACCATCATCCCGAATGAGACCACGAACCGCTACGGTCATGCCATGACGACGGATCCCCGCGCCGCGCTCGATCGCCTGATCGCCGCACTGGAGGCGCACCTGGAGGCCGCTAGCCGCAGGCGGAGCGAGACCGATCCCGCCGTCGTGGCCGCGTACCAGACCCTCGCCGACGCCTTCGAGACCTACGACGAGGCCCTGTACGCGGCGTTTGACGAGGTCACGCCGTTCGTGCTCTACGACGACTCCGAGGACGAGGCGGAGGACGACCTCGACGAGGACGAGGAGATCGACGAGGACGACCTGGGGGAGGACGACCCCTTCGACGACCAGGTCGAACTGGACGATGACGACGACTCCGATGACGACGAGTCGGAGGACGACCTCGACGAGGACGACGCTGTCTCCGTGGACGACGGCACCGGGTCCGAGGGATCGTCCGGCTCCCGCTGACCACCCCGCGCGTCGCGCTCCGACAAGCGGTCGTGTCGCCGGGGGCGCGGTCAACGCAGCCTGTCGCCGCCCTCCCGCTGCCCCGACACCTCGTCGAGGACGGTCTTGATCTCCTCCGGCAGGACGATCTCCTCGCTGGCCAGTGATCCCCGGAGCTGGGCAGCGTCCCGGGCCCCGACGAGCAGGGACGCGACGCCCGGACGGTCGCGGAGCCAGGCCAGCGCCACCTCGACCGGAGAACACCCGAGGCCGTCCGCCGCCGTGCACACGGCGTCCACGACCCGGCGGGACCGCTGGTCGAAGTACTCCGCGACGAAGGTGGACAGGTGCGGTGAGGCTCCCCGGGAGTCGGCGGGCGCCCCGGTGCGGTACTTGCCGGTGAGGACGCCGCGGCCCAGCGGCGACCAGGCGAGCACTCCCATCCCGAGGGCCCGGCAGGCGGGCAGGACCTCGGCCTCGGCGCCGCGCTGGACCAGGGAGTACTCGACCTCCGCCGCGACCGGGACGGCTCCGGGTCCGCCGATGTCGCGCAACAGCCCCGCCGCATGCGCCAGCTGCCAGCCCGCGTAGTTCGAGAACCCCACGTAGCGCGCGAAGCCGGCCCGCAGGGCGTGGTCGAGGGCGGAGAGCGTCTCCTCCAGCGGGACGGCGTCGCTCCACATGTGGACCAGCCAGAGGTCCACGTGATCGGTCCTCATCCGGGTCAGCGAGGCCTCGAGGGAGTCGAGCATCGCCCGACGGGAGGTGTCCAGCCGACGCACGCCACCCTGCCAACCGACGCCGGCCTTGGTGCACACCACGACGTCCTCGCGGTTCACCACGGTCCCGAGCAGCTTGCCGATGAGTGACTCGCTGGCACCCTCGCCGTAGGACGCCGCGGTGTCCAGGAGGGTCCCCCCGGCCTCGGCGAACGCCGACAACTGGTCACTGGCCTCGTGCGGCCCGGTGTCCCGCCCCCAGGTGAGCGTGCCGAGCCCCAGCCGTGACACCCGCAGACCACTGCGACCCACGAACCGCTCCTCCACGAGACCACAAGCTAGTGGGGGAACGGATCGGACAGGTCGGCGACGGGCCGGAACAGCTCTCCCGGGCACCGGGCAACCCC
>JAAYAH010000044.1 GCA_012719445.1 Actinomycetales bacterium
CTGAACGACCCCACACCACCCCCGGCAGCGCGTAGACACACGCCCCCGTCCGGGTCCACCCGCGTCTTCCCAGGTCAACCCCCAAATCCCGGCCCGCGTGTGACCACCAACTGCGGAACCCGGGTTCCATCGGGTGGCCCGAGATCAACCCTCCGCGAGCACCCCGAGCCACCACCGCAACGGTCGATCTGCCGAGGTCGATCTGGACGGGCCGGTCGTCGCAGCGACCGGCCCGTCCAGATGTCGGCGCAGTCGGCAGAACCAGTCATCTGTTCAGCCGACCGTGCACAACTCAACTGGCCGTACAGGACACCGTCGGCACGCTGTTGGTGCCGTTCCAGGACCCCAGGAATCCGAACGTGGTGCTCCCACCGGCGCCGATCGCACCGTTGTAGCCGACGTTGCGAGCGGTCACGGCCGATCCGCTGGAGGTGACCGACGCGTTCCAGGCGTTCGTCACCTGCTGTCCGTTGGCATAGGTCCAGGTCACCGTCCAGCCACTGATCGCTGACCCGCCGGCCGTCACCCGCACCTCGGCCTGGAAGCCGCCCGGCCACTGGCCGCCCACCGTGTACGACGCCGAGCAGCCGGCCGTACCGCTGCCGGTGGTCGTGGTCGTGGTTGTGGGCCGGGTGGTCGTGGTGGTCGTCGGCCGAGTCGTGGTGGTCGTCGGCCGAGTCGTGGTCGTGAGGCGGGTGGTGGTGGTTGTCGACCGGGTCGTGGTGGTCGTGGTCGTCGGCCGCGTCGTCGTGGTCGTGCCGCCGATGGCACCCATGATGGCGTCGATGATCCCCTGCTGGGTCACCGTGAGCGCGCTCCGGTTGAACAGCCCGAACCCGTACGGCCCGTTGTAGCCGTTGTCCCAGTAGGCGGTGGCCCCTCCGTACTTCTTGGCGGAGGCGACCAGGGTGCGCGCGTAGTCCGCTCGGTACATGTTGTTCGTCGAGTCCGCCGACGTCTTGTCGACCGAGCCGTACTCACCGACGAAGAACGGGTATCCCCTGGCGACGAAGGTGTCGTGCATCTTCTTCATCTGCCCGTCCATGTGGTCCTGCTGGCCCCAGCTCGACGTCCGCCAGGACGTGGTCGCCGCCGGCCCCCACTGCGTGATACTCCCGTTCTCCTCGCCCGCGAAGTCCCACGGGTCGTAGTAGTGAACGGAGATCATGAGTCGCTGCTCACTCGCAGGGACTGCGGAGGATCGATACTGGTCGGTCGGGAGCACGTAGCCGTAGTTGCCCGTCGTGTAGTCGATGTTCGTGTTCCAGCCGGTGACGAGCAGCCACCGCGAACTGTTGTTCCCGCCGGTTCTCCGCACCGTGTCGACGAAGATCTGATTGTAGGCATTGATGTTCGAGTAGCACGGCTGCGTCGGGTTTCCGTACTGCCCGTCGAACTCCTCGTTCATGGATTCGAGGACCAGGCGCTCTCCGTAGTCCTGGAACCGGGTCGCGACCTGTTGCCACACCTTCTGGTACTTGTCCTTGATCGTTGTCTGGTCGGACGCGTCGCAGATCAACCAGGAGCCGGTGACGGTCTTGTACCCGTCCCCGTGCATGTTGACCAACACATACATGTCTCTGTCATAGGCATAGTCGACGACTTCCTGGATCCGGTTGAGCCAGGAGGTGTTGATCGTGTAGTTGGGTGCGGATCCGATGTTCCCCAGATAGGAGACCGGGATGCGGATGGTGTTGAACCCGGCAGCTTTCACCTTGTCGACGAGAGCCTGGGTCACCATCGGGTTTCCCCAGCCCGTCTCGCTGGGGACTCCGTTGATGTTGGCCTCCAGCGTGTTGCCGAGATTCCACCCCGCACCCATGTCTGCGACGAGCTGCGAAGCACTCAGCTGAACCATCGTGTCAGCCGACGCCGGACCGGTCACCCCGACCACGGATCCGGAGAACGCCAACACGAAAGCGACTGATGCGATCCTGTATCTTCCACGACCGGAACCCACGGACAGCCATCCTCTCTTCCAGCAATACCCTGCGGCAACGCCACAGGACGGTCGGCCGGGCCGCGATCGTCACACCGAGTAGTTGAAGCGCTTCAATATCGATATGAGTGCATCCCGCAGTCCCTGGTGATGAGTGGCTGAAGCATAGACATCAGGACGTGGCGTAACAAGAGCCGTGAGATCCCCCGCTCCGGGCGAGGCGACTCGGGTCCCGGGGTCACCCCCGCGCTGACGGGCAGGACGACCGGACCGCACCGTAGCCACTACCCGCAGCCACCCGCCCTTGCCACCCGTCCTGCCACGTGATCGGACGGCGAGATGTCGGCCACACATCGGACCACCGCTTCCCGCGAACACTCTGGGAAACCACAGGTGACGTAATGTTGTTGCACCCAGGCTGACCTGGCGCCTTGTCATCACACCGCCCACACGTCAGGTAGTGACCTGGCCGCGCTGCTGGATCGGAGTGCAGGCTGTTGGAGAGCATCACCAAGAACCGTCAGCCCTTGAGCGTGCTGCGGGCCATGGTCACCCGCGCGTACGGGGCCGGGCAGGTCGACGACGGCGACGGCTGGGTCGAGGAGCTGGGGCACGGCTGGTTCAACGTGGCCTATGTGATCCGGCTGCGGGACGGGCGACGTGTCGTGTTGAAGATCGCCCCATCACCCGAGGTCGAGGTGATGACCTACGAGCGGGACATGATGCGCACGGAGGTGCACGCCCTCGCGCTGGTGGCCGGACAGACCACGGTCCCCGTGCCCGCCGTTCACCACTACGACCCCAGCCGGGAGCTGTGCAACGCGGAGTACTTCTTCATGGACCACATCGACGCGGAGAACCTCGGCATCATCGGGGAACAACTCTCGACTGAGGCGAACGACGCCTACACCGAGGCACTGGGGGCGGCGAATCGCGAGCTCAACCAGGTCAAGGGTGACCACTTCGGGTCACTGCTGGGCGGTGACCCGGGAGCGACCTGGCGGCAGGTCTTCACCGGCATCGTCGAGGACGTGCTGCGGGACGGTCAGCGACGTGACGTCGACCTCGGCTGGGACTACGACCTCATCCGTCAGGTGCTGGCCGAGCGCTCCGACTGCCTCGACGAGGTCGTCGAGCCGGTGTTCGTCGAGTGGGACCTGTGGAACAGCAACGTCATGGTCCGCGACGGCGCCCTCGTGAGCATCATCGACCACGAGCGGGCGCTGTTCGGCGATCCACTGATGGAGGCCGGGTTCGTCGCCACCCAACTGGAGGCATTCGGTGATCCGTCAGGGTTCGTGCGCGGGTACGGGAGAGCGCCGTCCACCCCGGCCGAGCGGGAGCGACGTCGGTTGTACAACCTCCACCTGCTGCTGATCATGGTCATCGAGACCGTCTACCGGGGACACACCGAGCCGACCCAGTACGACTGGTCCAGGGCCCGGCTCGGGGAGTTGATGGCGTCCTTCGACTCCCGCCGGTAGTCCCGGCACCGCTGAGTGCCAGGTGGGAGCACCCTCCCGGTGAGTTCCGACGTCGTCGACCAGGATCAGACCACCGCCCTGGGCACCCGCCCTCTGGGCCGGCTGCTGTGGCACACCTGTTCCCAGACGACCATGTCGGTGGGCGTCTACGGCGTGTACGCCCTGAGCAACGCCTGGTTCGTCTCGCGGGGAGTCGGACCGGTCGCGTTCGCCGCCGTGAACCTGGTCGCCCCGGTCCTGCTCATTCTGGGAGCGGTGGCCACCACGGTGGGGGTCGGCGGAGCGTCCCTGGTCTCCCGCAGCCTCGGTCGTGACGATCCCGCCCAGGCCGCCCGCGCCAGCGGCAACGCCTTCCTCGTCTACTGGGTCACCGCCGTCGTCGTCAGTGTCGTGGGCGTGGTGTCGATCGACCCCCTGCTGACCCTGCTGGGCGCCACCGCGGAGACCCGGGGATACGCCCGTGACTACGGACTGGTGATCCTCGCCGGAGCGGTCACGGCCACCGGGTTCTCGAGCCTGGTACGCGCCGAGGGCCGGATGCGGTTCTCCACCATGCTCTGGGTGATCCCCGTGCTCACCCAGCTGACCCTGGACCCGTTACTGATCTTCGGCTGCGGATGGGGGTGCGCGGCGCGGCCCTGGGCACGGTCGGCGGCCAGGCGGTCTCGATGGGGATGAGCCTGTGGTTCTTCTTCGGGCAACGACGACGGCCGTACCGGATCACCCTCGCCGACCTGAAGCCGCACGGGCCGACGCTGCGCCAACTCGTCTCCGTCGGGGCGCCGTCCTTCCTCGGCGGGTTCGGCATCACCCTGCTGACCGCCCTGGCCAACAACCTGATGGTCGCCGTCGGAGGGCCGCTGATGCTGAGTGCCTTCGCCCTGTGCAGCCGGATCGGCACGTTCGTCACCATGCCCCAACTCGGGATCGCCCAGGGCCTGCAGCCGGTGGTCGGCTACAACGCCGGGCGGGGCCTGACAGCGCGGGTGCACCGCGCGACCACGCTCACCCTGCGGGCCACGGTGGGCTACGGCACCGGGGTGTGCCTGGCGCTGCTGGTGCTGGCCGCACCGCTGATGGGGCTGTTCACCGACGACCCCGCGGTGCGAGCGAAGGCCACGAGCGCACTGCGCATCCTCGCGTTCGGCTACCCCTTCGCCGGGGTGGCCACCCTCGTCTCGGCGCGCTTCCAGGCACTCGGACAGCCTCGCCCGTCCTACCTGATCTCCATCGGCAGCGTCATCGCGATCAAGGCACCCCTGCTCGTGACCCTCAGCCGGTTCGGGACGCACGCCCTGTGGATCAGCTTCCCCGTCGCCGAAGCCGTTGCGGCAGGCCTCGCCCTGCTCATCCTGCGGAGGCGACTCACCGACGACACCCCGACGACTCGCGAGCCGCTGCCGGGCGCCCCGCGCCGTCCCTGTGCCCGACCATCCGGCCGCTGACCTCATCGGGCAGGCAGGACGGCGCCGGTCCACGTCTCCTGGCCGGTCATCACCGTTGAGGGCAGGACGGCGAACGGTCACACTGGATCCGGCCCGGGCGGGCCGACGGTCATCGGTTATCTGGTCCCGCAGGTCGAGGGTTCGAGTCCCTCCGGCGTTTCGACGCCGTGGCTCAGCCGGCAGAGCAGCGGGCTTCCGGCGGCCACCACCACGCCCGCCCGGGTTCGCAGCCCGATCTGGTCCACCCGAAAAAGCGCTACGTCAGACGCCGTGTAGCCCCCTACACTCCTCGATGACAACAGGAGAGAGCCGGGTGGGCCGGAGACTGTCGGTTACCACTGTCAATGGCCTGGTCGCGGGTTCGAGTCCCGCCGTCACCCCGGTGACGTAGCTCAGCTGGCAGAGCAGGACTCCGGCGTCATCACACGCCCACCCGAACCTCTCCGGAGCGGGCCGGAGTGTCTTCGGTTACCTGGTGAACGGCAGAGCGGGTTCGAGTCCCGGCCCTTCGGGGCGCTGCCCGGCGGCGCGAGCCGCCGTTCCGGAGGCCGACCACACGCCCGCTCCACCACGTCGGCGGCGGTGACGGGCCGGAGTGCATCGGTTACCTCTCCCTGTCACGGAGGCCCTCGGAGGAGGGCCGGCCCGGCTCGCCGGGTCCACCCGGTGCGCACCCCACGCCCGTCACCACCGCCGACGCTGATCGAGAGGAGCCACCGATGGACGTGCTGCGCACGCTCGGCCTGCGACGTACCCCGCAGAGCGAACGGGCCGACCCCCGCCAGCAGCTCAACGCTGCCGGCGGTTACGCCTTCGTGCTCGACGACGCCGCGCGGCTGCGGCGTTTCCTGACCCTCGGCGTGGACGGCGGCACCTACTACGCCGCTGCCCGCGAGCTGGCCCGGGACAACGCCGAGGTCGTCGGCCGGATGGCGCACGAGGACCCCGAGACGCTGGTCGACACCATCGTCGACGTCTCCGTCCGCGGAGCCGCGCCCCGGCAGAACCCGGCGCTGTTCGCGCTGGCCTACGCCGCGGCGGTGCCGGAGTCGACGCAGCTCGCCCTGGCGGCCCTGCCGCGCGTGGCACGAACCGGGACGCAGCTGTTCCTGTTCGCCGGCTACGTCGAGCAGTTCCGCGGGTGGGGTCGTGGCCTGCGGCGCGCCGTCGGGTCCTGGTACACCTCCAGAGAGGCCGACGCCCTCGCCTACCAGGTGGTCAAGTACCGCCAGCGTGAGGGCTGGTCGCACCGGGACCTGCTGCGCCTGGCACACCCGCAGACGATGTCCCCGGAACTCCGGGCGACGTTCGAGTGGATCGTGCGTGGCACCCTCGGCGACGCGACGCCGTCCCTCATCGAGGGCTTCGTCGCGGCGCAGGAGGCGACCGAGACCACGGCCTGGGCGCGCCTGGTCCGCGAACACCGCCTGTCGTGGGAGATGCTCCCGGACGCCGCGCTCGGTGAGACCGCGGTGTGGGACGCGCTCCTGGACGTCGGGGTGCCGCAGACCGCGCTGATGCGTCAGCTCCCGCGGCTCACCCGGCTCGGGATGCTGCCGGACCTCGGCGGACGCACCGACGAGGTCGTGGCGCAACTGGTCGACGCCGACCGGCTGCGCTCGGCCCGGGTGCACCCGGTGAACATCCTGGTGGCGCAGCGGACCTACGCCTCCGGGCGTTCGGCCCGCGGGGCAGGGGAGTGGACGCCGAGCCGGAAGGTCACCGACGCCCTCGACACGGCGTTCTACCGCGCCTTCGAGGCGGTCGAGCCGTCCGGCACCCGCACGCTTCTCGCCGTCGACGTCTCCGGATCGATGAGTGTCCCGATCTCGGGGATGCCGATCACGGCACGCGAGGCGTCGACAGCGCTGGCCCTGGTGCAACTGGCCACCGAACCGTCCGCCACGGCGGTCGGGTTCACCACCCGGCCGGGGTCGCGGAGCTGGCACGACAGCGCGCTGCGTCCGCTGACGATCTCGCCTCGGCAGCGGCTCGACGACGCGCTGCGGGTGGTCGACGCCATGCCGATGGGAGGGACCGACTGCGCGCTGCCGATGGTCCACGCGACCGAGCAGGGACTGAAGGTCGACACGTTCGTGATCTACACGGACAACGAGACCTGGGCCGGAGACGTCCACCCGCACCAGGCCCTCGCCGAGTACCGGCGTCGGTCGGGGATCGCGGCGAAGCTCGTGGTCGTCGGCATGACGGCGACCGGCTTCTCCATCGCCGACCCGTCGGATGCGGGGATGCTCGACGTCGTCGGGTTCGACGGAGCGGTGCCCTCGCTGATCACGGAGTTCGCCCGTGGACTCTAGGGCTCGACCCGGGCCCCACCAGCCCGCCGAGGGCGGCACCGACACCGGTGCCGCCCCTCGGCGGAGCGCCACCCGAGCCGAGCGGGAGGTTTCCCGGCGCTCCGAGCGGGAGGTTTCCCAGCGCCCGGGGACCTCCGATCCCCGAGCGGCCCGCGCCCGCGAACTCCACCGCAAGGCCGCCGAGGCCGACGAACTCGCGGCCAGGTACCGGCTCGAACGTGATCGGCTGATCCTCCGGCTCCGCGCCGAGGACCCCGCCAGCTGGAGCTACACCGTCATGGCGTCAGCACTCGGCTGCAGCCGGGAACTCGTCGCCCTCGTCTGCCGACGATCCAGACACGCAGTGCGGCAACCCTGACGGCGACCGAGGCGAACAAGCCCACCGCAGGTAACGCCCCCCGCTCCCCTCCCCACCGCTGGACCTCCGACTGGTCTTCTCGTGGGGCCAGGGCCAGGGCCATAGGCACGGTCACGGCCTCGTCGCCCGCGGGCATGACCTCTGCATCACGCGGCTGCCGGAATCTTCCCCATGACCCCCTGACCAGGCACGACGCTCACCACCATGCACACGACGGACGCCGGTGAACTGGGCGAACAGGAACCGCGTCCCCCGTCCTGTCCCACGCCTGGTGGCTTCAGTCGGGCTGCTGAGCGTCTCGCAGCTGGCGACTCCACCTGGCGAAGAAGGCTCGCAGCTCGGCGACATCGTGGCTGAGTACGGGTATCTCGTCGTCGCGGAAGCGGGTGAGGGAGTCGAGCATCGCCGCAGAGACGGTGCGGTCAAAGCCATGATCGACGGCCGCTGCCAGGTCCAGCAGGTGAGTGGTGCTGTAGCGGGCGGTCAGGGCGTGGACGTCGGCGAAGTCACGTGCTTCGGCGCGGTCGAACAACGCGATCACCTGCGGCCGGCGAGTTCGGCAGCGTCCAGGGCGGGGCCGACCGGTGTCTGGCTGACCGGACGCTCGGGCACCACGTCGACTGCCAGGTCGACAAGCACCTCCTCTCCTGGGCCGCTGACGACCAACCGGGTGAAGTCCGCACCGTCCCGGATCCGTCGTATCTGCCAGCCCTGCTGGTCAGCAGCCGATTCAAGGGCGTCTCGGGCAGCGGCGACATCCCCACGCCCAGGACAGGTGAACAAGTCCAGGTCTCGGGTCGGGCGCACGGTCAGCCGTTAAGCCACCAACGCGGCGCCGCCGGCCAGCAGGAACCCCTCAGCCTCAGGCAGCGAAAAGAACAGGCGAGCCACTGCGATCTGGAACTCCGTCAACACCGTGGTGTCCTGGCCGGGCTCAGGCGCTGTCTCCTGGCTCACGAGGCCTCCCCAACAGCGATCGTCGAGGTGACCTGGCTGGTCGACACCAGAACATGATCTCCTTCGCAGTGCATCGCGGCGTCGATCACCGGTTGCCAGGCGGTCCGGACCGCGCGCGGTAGGACGAGGTCGGACCACGCCTCGACGAGCAAGGCGCCGTCCACGTACCGCGAGACGTCCCCCGGGGCGCCTTCCCGAAGCACCACCTCATAGACCCTGGCCCGCTGACGGTGGTCTCGGAGATCGGACGTCCGCCCAGGGGCGGACCAGTTCAGGTGCACGGGAAGCTCCACGGTGGCCAGTGCCTGCCCGATGGGTAATCGCCACAATCCCGACGCGACCCATCCCGTCCGGCCATGTCCCATCGGGTACTGCGACCACGTCACAGCGTGCACCGCGACCAGCTCGTACCCCAGCACCGCCAGCAGCCGAGACAGCGTCTGCACCGACGGCGACTTCCGCCCATGCTCATACGCCGACACCGTCGGCCGCGAGGTCCCCGCCCGCCGCGCCAGCTCCCTCTGGCTCACCCCAGCCACCCCCCGCGCCCGGCTCAGCAACACACCGGCATCCATGACCATCACCTCCATGTATCCGATCGGGTACTCCCACGGTCGGTGCTCGCCGTCCAGTACGCATCAGTTCGAGGAGTCCCGCTCGACCTGACGCCGCAACGCCACGACCTCAGCCTCCAGACAGGCCAACCGTTCCTGTAGCGACTCGATCACCGTGGCCTGCGCGACCACCAGAGCGGCCAACTCCTCATAGGAGGGCACGGCCGGATAGGGGGCACGACCGGCGGCTGGGACATGGCCGAAGTCAAACAAGATCACAAACCGGGTACCACACCCGACACGCCCCGGGTCGCAAGAGGGTCTGGCTTCTTCCCCCTACTCAGCCCGGATCCGTTGTTGATCATGGAGTGGTTGGCGTCCGGTTCGCGGGTTGAACGCACGAATGCCCTTGTGAGCTGGGATCATGGGACTTGTCGAAGGTTCCTGATCCGCTCTCACGAAGGGCA